>JBNMPS010000059.1:0-15382 GCA_051277005.1 Pseudohongiellaceae bacterium | reverse complement strand
TAGAGCGAGTCTGTTAATGCAATTAGCCAACTTGCCTGTTCATCCCGAATCAGTACCCGTCAATATGTTGGTGAAAGTTGAAGGTACACCTTTTGCGGGGCTAGAAGATTTAGATAATTTTGACTTTGTTCGCACCATCGCGACGGCTCGCATTATGATGCCTCGATCTCATGTGCGTTTGTCAGCAGGCCGTGAAGCAATGAATGAAGAGATGCACGCCTTGGCATATTTTGCTGGCGCTAATTCAATCTTCTATGGTGAAAAGTTATTGACCACGCCAAATCCTGATGCGAATAAAGACTTACAGCTGTTTGATCGCTTAGGTATTAAACCTGAAGACAGGGGCGGCCAGCATTGTGATGACGAAGTCGAAGGGCGGTTATTGGCGAATGTTGAAAAAAACGTCAACGATAAAGTTTTCTACGACGCTACGGCTTAATCGGTATAAGTACAAAACTGGGCCTCATGGCTAATTCTAACGATATTTCTCAGTTGCTTTCTCCCGCTTTGGCGCAGAGAAAGCAGCAACACCTTTTTCGCAATAGACGAGAACTGCAATCAGCGCAGGGCGCAAGCGTGTGTGTTGATGGCAGGCAGCTCGTTAATTTTTGTAGCAATGATTATTTAGGTTTGGCCAATCATCCGGATGTTGTTGCCGCTTTTCGGCAGGCGGCGAATGATTTTGGAGTTGGCAGTGGTGCCTCTCACTTAGTGTGTGGTCACCATTCATTACATCATCAACTCGAAGAGGAGCTGGCGGCATTTACCGGAAGAGATAGGGCGGTTTTATTTTCTACAGGTTATATGGCCAACATCGGCGTAATTAATGCGCTATTGAATAAAAACGATTTTATCTTTGAAGACAAGCTAAATCATGCCTCATTACTGGATGGCGGTTTATTGTCGGGCGCAAAGTTCCAGCGTTTTGTTCACAATAAGGTCAATAATTTAGAGAAAAAGTTATCGCTGGCCGGTGAGGGTAGAAAGCTCATTGTTGTCGACGGCGTATTCAGTATGGATGGTGATTTTGCGCCTCTGGTTGAATTATCGGAGTTGGCTGAGAAGTATAGTGCTTGGTTAATGGTGGATGATGCTCATGGCTTGGGCGTGTTAGGTGATACGGGTGCCGGTTGCGCTCAGCACTTTCACCTGTCGCAGCAGAAGTTACCTATTTTGATGGGTACGTTAGGTAAAAGTTTCGGCAGTTTTGGTGCTTTTGTTGCCGGTAGTGAGGCATTAATTGAAACATTGATTCAATTTTCGAGACCTTATATTTATACCACTGCATTACCTCCGGCAGTTGCCGCGGCTTCTTTAGCCAGCTTGAAAATAATTCGTGATGATAAAAGTCGTCGGGAGCATCTTCAGCAATTAATTAAATTGTTTAAGCATCAATCCAATAAAATGGGTTTGGCATTAATGCCTTCAGATACGGCGATTCAACCCTTATTAATTGGTGATAGTGAAAAGGCAATGAAAATCAGCGAGGCTCTAGTGGAGCAGGGTTTTTTACTGGGTGCGATTAGGCCGCCAACCGTGCCTAATAACTCAGCACGTTTACGGGTAACTTTAACGGCGGTTCATTCTGAACAGCAAGTGTTAGCATTATTGTCTGCTATAGAGCGTGTTATGGGTGAGATTACATAATGTTTTTTCAGATTATCCCTGCGCAACAATATGCAGATACAGCCGAACATCTTTTGCTAATACATGGCTGGGGCATTGCCAGTCGTATTTGGTGTGATTGTCTGCCATTACTTTCGAGGAAATTTAATTTAACGCTGGTGGACTTACCCGGCTTTGGCAAAAGTGATGAGCCGGATGGCGTAGAACTAGAGCTTTTGTTGAATGAGATGGCGGAGGCAATGCCTGCGCTATTTTCAGTGCTGGGTTTTTCGCTGGGAGGAATGCTTGCAGTACAGTTGGCAGATAAGTTTCCGAAACGCGTTAATAGGGTCGCCACGATTTCGTCTAATGCAGTGTTTTTAGAAACAAGCGAATGGCCAGCGGCCATGGCACGGCAAACCCATCAGCAGTTCTACCAAATGGCTGAGCAGTCATCGGCTACTGCCTTAAAGCGTTTTTTGTCGTTACAGGTTAAGGGGGCAGTTGATCCGAAATCTTTACTGAAAAAAATGAGAGCCATAGCTGACGAATGTATGCCTTCAGTTAATACCTTACTTTCAGGGTTAGATTTATTAACGGCAATAGATAACGTTAAGGCACTCCAATCTATCAAACAACCCTTGTTATGCGTTTTTGGTGAGCATGATCAGTTGGTGCCAATAGAGGCGGAGGTAAAGTTTAAACAGCTAGCTATCGATACGGTTGTTATTGATGGCGCTTCTCATGTGCCGCATGTAAGTCACCCAGTGCAGGTTTGTGAGTACATTAACCAATTTTTTGATCCAGTTAAAATTATTGAAATATGTCCTAAAAAACTAAACAAAATCAAAGTGGCTGAATCTTTTGGGCGAGCGGCAAGCACCTATGATGATGTGGCAGGTTTACAGCGTGATGTCGGTAAGAGACTGCAACAATTTTTGCCGGAGCAAGAGTCGTTTGATCGGGTTATGGATTTAGGTTGCGGAACCGGTTATTTTTTGCCGCAGCTGGAAAAGAAATTACAGCCTCAGCAGTTGTTAGCGTTAGATTTGGCTGAGGGCATGTTGCAGTTTTCACGCTCCCATCGAATATTGCAAAGTGCGTACTGGATTTGTGCTGACGCTGAAAGTATCCCCGTCACTGATAATAGTATCGATGTAATTTTTTCTAGCTTGGCAATACAGTGGTGCGAAAATGTAGATGCATTATTCGGTGAGGTTTTTCGCGTATTAAAGCCGGGAGGGAAGTTTGTGTTTTCTACCTTGGGCCCTAATACCTTATGTGAGTTACGACAAGCTTGGCGGGTGGTGGATAATTATGTGCATGTTAATCATTTTTTACCCGAAGATGTTATGCGGCGTGCGATTACAGGCGCGGGTTTAAGTATTCAGGCCTGGCAAGAGAAGGCCATCGTTTTGCAGTATCAAAAGTTAACGGATCTCACTCGTGAGTTAAAAGGTTTAGGTGCACATAATATCAACGCCGGTAGGCCAGAAGGCTTAATGGGTAAGCAGCGCATTAAGGCTTTTAGACATGCCTATGAAGAACAAAGAGATCATCAAGACAAGTTACCTGTCAGTTATCAATTGTGGTATGCAGTGATATCAAAAGAAATCAAGAGTAGAAAAATCAGTACTCATCCGCAGGATTTAACAAATGGGTAAAAATTTTTTTATCGCAGGTACTGACACCGACGTAGGGAAAACCTTGGTGGCATCGGGGTTATTAGAGGCCGCGAATCGTAAAGGCCTCGCTACGGTTGCGATTAAGCCGATAGCCGCTGGTTGTGAGCAAACTGAGCATGGCTTGCGAAATAGAGATGCCTTAATCCTGCAGCAGGCCATGTCAATTCACCTACCTTATGAGCAAGTTAACCCAATTGCCTTGGCGCCCGCTATTGCGCCGCATATAGCGGCAGGGCAGGTTGGTAAAATGTTTCGTGTAGATCAATTGGTGGGTTATTGCCGTGGCGTGATGATGCAGCCCAGTGATTTTATGGTTATTGAAGGGGTTGGTGGTTGGCGTGTGCCACTTAATCGCGTTGAAACCTTAGCGGGCCTCGCCAAGGAGCTGCAAGCACCGGTCATATTGGTTGTGGGTATGAGGCTTGGCTGTATTAGCCACGCCTTGTTAACCGCTGAGGCTATCCAGCGAGATGGCCTGCCTCTCGTTGGCTGGGTGGCAAACCGAATCGAGCCCTCTATGAGCTGTTATCAAGAAAACCTGTCTACCCTTAAGTCTATGATTCCCGGGTATTTCTTAGGTGAGGTGCCGTACTTGCAGAAGGCCGATGCGCAGTCAGCGGCTGACCACCTGGATATATCCGCTTTAATTGCGGGCTAAAAGTTATAAGCATTTTATGATTTGCCGTGGATCTCAGCCCTTAAGAACTTGTAAGGGCTAATCGGTTGTTTAATATAGCAATTCTGTCTTTTATAAAGGGCTAAATATTGCTTTGTGGGGTGGCTATTTGAGCTTTTTTTTGCTTAAATTATGATCAGGAAAGGTGTTTATGCTGTCCGCTACATAATGTGGCGCTTCTAGCATAATTAAAACGGGAGTTAATATGAACTCGGTACTAGCAGCGGGTGTATCTGGCATTCAATCAGGTATTAGTAATGCCCAGAGTGCGGCACAAAAAATTGCGTCAGCAACAACCGCACCTATTGGTAATGAGGCTGTTGATGGGGCTGATCAAGGTAATACGGCGAATGCAGCTCAATCCGGCGGCTTAAATGCAATCACAGAGGGCGCGGTCGAATTAGTCCGAAGTGAGCAGCAGGTGCAGGCCTCGGCGGCGGTAGTGCAAACAGCTGACGAAACTTTGGGGACATTGATCAATACGTTAGCGTAGTAGATATGATTAACATGATTAGTGCCAATAATTTTTCGCAGAATGCGAATACTGTTTCACCCTTTACGACGTCGGGGCGAGATGCTGTTGGTTTGGAAAACCCCGAAGCGAAAGAGCAGCTCTTTGCGCCGGTAGAGGAGCCCCAACAAAAAGATAAAGCCTCAAACGATGATAATAACCGTGAAGGCTTGCTTCAAGATAAAGTTAGCGACGATGAGCAAGCTGCGGGCGAGGGCAAGGAGAAATCTAAAGCTGAGCAGCGGTTTGATAATGACTTATCAACGGTAGAGTTGGATATTATTCGTGAGCTAAGGGCGAGGGATCAAGAAGTTAGAGCTCATGAAGCTGCCCATGCGAGCGTCGGTGGTCAATATGCGGGGGCACCGTCTTATAGCTTTGAAACCGGCCCTAACGGTGTGCGTTATGCTGTCGGGGGTGAGGTTCCTATTTCCTTACCATCTAGTGGTGGTGACCCCCAGCAAACTATTAGAGCCGCAGAGCAGGTTAGGCGGGCAGCGCTTGCTCCAGCTAACCCCTCTGGTCAGGATAGAAGTATCGCCTCTAGGGCGACCCTAGTCGCAAGCTCGGCGAGAGTAGAGCTTGCTGAACAGCGCGAGGGTGAGCGGCGGTTGGCGTCAGCTGAGCGTAATGAGGCAAAAACAGAGAACGATTTGAAGGGTGAGCAGCGTAAGAGTCTATTAGAATCGGTGCGCAGCAGTAATTTTTTGAGTAGTAATTTATCAAGCCCTGAAAACTTGTCTGAGATCAATTCGCCGGGGAAATTACTTGATCAAATCGCTTAGCGTGTTACTCTTTTAATGATTAAAAGCTTTGTCTAGACAAAGCTTTTTTTATGTTTGCAGCGATATGCTGTTTGGGATTAATTTCAATAATAAGTCTTACCATGAGTCATAAAAGAGAGCTTTCCCCAGAGGATCAAAAACGAGTTGATAAAGTTTTAACTCAAGGTGTTAACTCTGTTGAGCGTAAACCCTTTAAACCTTTGAAGTTGATGGCAATATTGTTAGTTGTGGTCACCAGTCTTAGCGTTTTTAGTTTGTTGTTAGCAAGAGCGAATGGCCTGTAATTCCCTTCTTAAATTGTTTCATCTGATAAAAAGCGACGTATTAGGCGTAGTGTTCAGTGATATCACACATTATGAAAGCCATCTTTATAGGGGTTTCATGAATTTCTCAAAGGTAAGGTGTTAAAATCATAGTCTGGCCAAGCATGCTGTATAGTTAGTATTTATTTGTCGCTGAGTAGGATTAATGGACATAGATTCGATTCGCCGTGAGTATTTACAAGGCGGCCTTCATCGCAAAGATTTAAAGGCCTGCCCAGTAGAGCAGTTTCAGGTTTGGTTGCAGCAAGCTGTTAATGCCGAGCTTCATGACCCTACCGCTATGACCGTAGCAACGGTGGATGACAGCGGTCAGCCGTCGCAGCGTATCGTGTTACTTAAAGAGCTATCGGCTGAAGGTTTTGTGTTTTATACCAATTTTGGAAGTCGCAAAGCTCAGGAACTATCGAAAAACAATCGTATCAGCCTACACTTCCCATGGCATATGTTAGAGCGTCAGGTAAAAATTTGCGGTGTTGCTGAAAAGGTACCGAGCGCTCAGGCGGCTAAATACTTTTTATCGAGGCCGCAGGAGAGTCAATTGGCCGCCTGGGCTTCGCACCAAAGTCGCCCAATATCTACGCGAGAGTTGCTGACTCAGCAATTTTCTAGAATGAAAGAAAAGTATTCAAAGGGTCATATTCCGTTGCCGGATTTTTGGGGTGGTTACTGTGTTGTTCCCCATCAAATAGAGTTTTGGCAGGGTGGTGGTAACCGGCTGCATGATCGTTTTGTGTACACTAAGCAGCCTTCAGGCCAGTGGCAGATAGAGCGCCTGGCCCCTTAAATTGATGGCTCTGATTTGTTACCCTTATGTAAGGTGGCAGTTTGGGTGTATTGGTTGTGCTAAAATTTTAATTATTTATCAATTTCTTGTGTTGAGATTATTTGTTTATGGCGAAATTTAAGTACGATTTGTTAGTGATTGGCTCAGGCCCCGCGGGTGAAGGTGCTGCGATGACAGCAGCTAAAGCCGGTATGAAAGTAGGCGTGGTGGAAAATTACCCTATGGTGGGCGGCAATTGTACTCATAAGGGCACTATTCCTTCGAAGTCACTTCGTCATGTGGTGAAACAGATTATTCGTTTCAATACTAATAATCTGTTTCACAGGGCAGGTAAGGCTTTATGGCCAAGTTACCCTGAAGTATTAAAGCAAGCCACGCAGGTTATACCGCGGCAGGTAGATATGCGCTCTGAGTTTTATGTGCATAATCGAATTCATATCCATATCGGTAATGCCGTTTTTGAAGATTGCAATACAGTCAATGTACGTACGGGTGAAGGCTCTATAGAAAAAATATTTGCCGATAAAATTATTATAGCAACAGGGTCTAGACCTTATAATCCAGATAACGTGAGTTTTAAAAATAATCGCGTCTATGACAGTGATAGTATTTTAGAAATGGAGCATACGCCACAGACCCTAATTATTTATGGCGCGGGTGTTATTGGGTGCGAGTATGCCTCAATATTTTCTGGCTTAGGGATCAAAGTAGATTTGATCAATAATCGCGATAGATTATTATCATTTTTGGATGCTGAGATTTCAGATGCTCTGAGTTATCACCTGCGTGTTGGTGGCGTAACGGTTCGTCATGATGAGGTCTATGAATCTGTAGAATCAAGCGATACGGGAGTCACAATAGTAATGAGCTCCGGCAAGCGTATTCATGCCGATGCGCTGCTTTGGTGTAATGGCCGGACGGGTAATACTGATAAATTAAATTTGGCAGCGATTAACTTAGAGGCAGATCATAGAGGCCAGTTGTCGGTAAATGAACATTATGAGACGGCGGTCGAAAATATTTTTGCGGTTGGCGATGTTGTTGGTTGGCCAAGTTTGGCTAGCGCGTCCTATGACCAAGGGCGCTCTGTTGCTCGCTATATACGCGGTGAAAATAACCGCTTTATTAGTGACGCTCCAACGGGAATTTATACCATCCCTGAGATTAGTTCTGTTGGTAAAACAGAAAATGAACTTACGGCGGCTAAAGTTCCCTATGAGGTTGGTCGTGCCTTCTTTAAAGATACTGCTAGAGCGCAAATATCAGGTGAAAGTGTCGGCATGTTGAAAATTTTATTTCATGCGGACTCCTTGCAAATTTTAGGTATACATTGCTTTGGTGCTGAAGCGTCAGAAATTATTCACATCGGACAAGCGGTGATGAGCCAAGAAGGCGATGCCAATAGTTTGAAGTATTTTGTGAGAACCACATTTAACTATCCAACTATGGCGGAAGCTTATCGTGTTGCCGCTTTAGATGGTTTGCATAGAGTTAATCGGTTCTAGATATATATAGTCCCCGCTTTCTTGGTGGGGACTATTACTGCTAAATTTCATTTATGACGGTTTCTTGAAATGGCTACAAATCCTCGGGCCTCGTCCTTCTTATTTTAAAAACACTCCTAGTTCTACTTATGAAGATAAAACAGTTTTTAACTCGCCTGCAAATATTGGAGTCAGGTCAATGGTTTCAAGGTTTTGTGATATTTATTATTATTTTATCAGCTTTGATGATAGGGGCTAAAACTTACGACATTTCTCCTTTGATGGAGCGGAGTCTTGTGATTTTAGATTGGGGAGTGACAGTCTTTTTTCTAGTAGAGCTCTGTTTAAGATTTATTGTTTGTGAAAACAAAAAACGCTTTTTTTTCGATGGATGGAATGTGTTTGACACTATAGTTGTTCTCGGTAGTTTAGTGCCATTACAAAATGCCGATGCAGTATTGATAGGACGATTACTAAGAGTTTTTAGGGTGCTGCGTTTGGTGTCAGTGGTACCAGAGTTACGATTTCTTATTAACTCTTTATTATTGGCGATTCCCCGAATGGGATATATCGCATTGTTGATGTTTATTATTTTTTATATTTACGGTGCGGTGGGTTCATTGATTTTTCAGCAGATCAACCAGGAGCTATGGGGGGATGTCAGCATAGCAATGTTGACGCTGTTTAGGATTGCAACCTTTGAAGATTGGACGGATATCATGTATGAAACAATGGCCGTTCACCCCATAAGCTGGATTTATTACTTAACCTTCATTTTTCTCACCGCATTTGTTTTTCTAAACATGATGGTGGGTACGATATTAGAAGTAATGAGTGCGGAAAAAAATAAGAAAGACGCTGAGAAGGCGCATCAAGAAAGGGAAGAGATGGCGCAGCAAATCAACGGTATTCAGCGGCAGCTATCAGTAATGAATAAGATGTTGGAGAAAAAACTACAGTGATATCGAGAAAATATAACAATATGGGGGGTATATTATAAGTGGTTGATAGTTTGCTTGGATACCGTAGCGGCTTTCTCCGCAGCCTTTGTCTCAATCAAAGTTAAATAAACTATTATAGTGCTCCAGGCTCCGGCATAGACAGGGGCTTTTTTTGCTTTGAATATTAGAGAGATAATCGTAGTTATTATCTATATTGTATAGTAATCAATCTAATGGCGGGCCGTTATGGAAAGCAGGAATCCCCTTGGGCTAATAGCGCAGTATTCGCCATTTGATAGTTTAGAGAAAAGCTTATTCGAGCATTTGGCTATTTATATCGATATTCAAACGGCAAAAAAAGGGTATGTCCTTTTTGATGTAGGGATATTGATGTTGATGAGTATTATTTGGTTTACGGTGAGGTTTGTCTTGTTGCAAAAGACGGCCGTAAACAATTAATTAGCTCTGATGATGAGCGATCAAAACTGCCGATTGCAAGGCTTAGGCCTCGGATGTATAAGGCCGAAGCCATAACCGATATCATGTTTTTCTCAATCAGTAAGTCTGTGTTGGATGAATTGCAGCGTGGTATGAATGAGAGTCGTTCAGAGTTATTGGTTGACGTTATAAAGGCGAAGGCAGGGGAAGACGGTCATATATTATTGCATGAGTTTCAGCAGGAATTAGATTCTGGCCAATTTAATTTACCTAGCCTGCCAGAAACAGCGTTTCGGATACGAGATAAGCCGATGACCCAGACTGTAGTTTAGCTGATCTGGCGGCGATTATTAATACGGATCCTCCCATCGCAGCAAAACTGATTAAAACCGCGAATAGTCCGATCTATAGAGGCGTTACCGCTTGTAAGGATACCCGTGCAGCTATCTCGCGTTTAGGGTTAACCACGACCAAACAATTGGTAACGAGCTTTGCTGTGTTGTCATTATTTAAATCAGAGTCACGTGCTACGGTTGAGCATATGGAACAGCTCTGGCAGCAAAGTGTCGAGGTAGCAGCATATAGTTTTGTGCTGGCTAAACAGTTGCCCATTATTAATGAAGATGAGGCAATGTTAGCGGGTATTTTGCACCGCATAGGGGAGGTGGTGATTATTAGTTTTGCTGAAACTTTCTATGATCTAAGTACGGATAGTCAGCATTTTGACGCCATTATCATGTTGTTGGGAGGGCATGTTGGAGGCATGATTTTAGAAAAATAGAAATTCTCGCCTGAGCTGGTTGCCGTGGCTAGAGAGTATGGCGATTGGCTGCGCCATAATGATACTGGTGATGAGTTAGATTATTGTGACTTGGTACAAGTCGCTTCGATCTATGCTTCTCATGGCCATGATGGAATAGATGAAGTAGGCGGTTCCACCTCGGTATCAGCTTTCAAAAAAATCGCATTAAGTCAGGAGCAAACCAATTCGACTTTTAAAGAAGCGCAGGAGCAGCTAGATGAAATGCGCGTATTGTTAAGTGGTTAAAAATCTTAAAAACGATAACGCGTTGTGATGAATGCCCCTTCATTTTTTTTGACTGCTCGAGATCAGTGATTATTGTGCCGACTAACATTGCCTTTAAGTGCAATGTTAGTTACGTTAGTAGATATTGTTAACGTAACTAATTGTGTTTTTGTGATGATTGCTATGCGGCAAACCTTTCTGATCGTTTCGATTTCTCTGTTTTTAAAAATCCTGTCTAATACGACTTACGCTATTGAACTCATTGATAAACAAGCCATTATGGGTACCGAGGTTTCGGTCGAAATTTGGGTTGACAATGAGGTGTCTGGGCGGGTACTTGTTGATAAGGTAATGGCAGAAATGCGCCGTATCGACAAGGCAATGAATCCTTGGGATATTCATAGTCGTTTATATGACATCAATGCTAGGGCGTTTCAGGAGCCTGTATCGATATCTGACGAATTGTGCTATTTGATTAATAAATCTCTTTTTTATTCTCGAGTGAGTCAGGGCGCTTTTGATATTAGCTTTGCCTCAATGGCGCAATTTTATGATTTCCGTAAAGGTAAAAAACCTACCGATAAAGAGCGGGCAACATTTAGATTGGCGATCAACTATAAACTTATTCAATTATTATCATCCCCTAACCGTATTCGCTTCTTAGATGAAAAAGTAAAAATTGATTTGGGCGGTATTGCAAAAGGTTATGCGGTCGATCAAGGTATTAAGATTCTTAAAGAGGCTGGAGTGACTTCAGCTATTGTAACAGCGGGTGGTGATAGTCGAGTACTGGGGGCTAAACAGGGAAGGCCATGGGTTATTGCGGTTAAGCATCCTAGGGATAGTACACAGCAAGCCGTTCGGCTGCCCTTACAAGATGTAGCTATATCAACCTCGGGTGATTACGAGCGGTATTTTATTGAACAAGGTAAAAGACATCACCATATTATTAACCCAGTTACGGCTGAGTCTGCGAATCAATTACAAAGTGTAACGATATTGGCGGCGAATGCGGTCGATACCGATGCCTTGTCGACAACGGTATTTGTGTTGGGCGTTAAAAAAGGATTAGCCCTGGTGAATGGCTTGGCGGGCGTTGATGCCGTTTTGATCGATAACAAAGGCTTGCTGCATTATTCCGATGACTTACTGATGGCTAAATAATTATTAGTAGTGCGGTTGCCTATGATGGTGCTAATACCAAATGCTGAGATAAAGTTTAATCACATTGGCATCAAAGCTATAGAGCTCTTCTTCGCCGACCGCTGCGCTTTCATCATGAAGATTTGAGAAATTATTGTAATTAAAATCGATATAATCCCACTGTAAGCCGATTTTACTTTTTTCTATGTGCGAAGAAAAACTGGTAACAAAGTAATAACTAAGCCCTATACCTATGGTTTGGTTCTCAAAATCGCTAAGCTCTTTGTCTCTGGCTCGGTAGTCTTTGGGGCCTTGCGATTCAAATAAAAATAAATCCTTGTAAAAGTCGGCTTGGCTTTGCTTGTAGGCGCGATACTTTACATCAATCGTCCAGTTGTCGTTGATGGGGTGAGTGTATTTTATTTGATAGTTATTGGCGTCAATGCCCCAGTCATCAGTAAAGTAACGGTATTCAAATTTAAGTGCCGCTCGGTAAGGTAAATAATAGGCGGCTCTAATGGTGAGTGCATCACTGGTTCTGGTTGCTGGGTAAACCTCCTGCAGCAATTTAAAACCTTTTTTAGAGTTTTCGTCACTGTTGATAAAGCGATAATTGCGATAAGGATTATTTAAAAACCCTTCGTCGTTAATGTTTTCATAATTTAAGCCTAGGATTAAGTTTTTGGTGACTATTTGGCTCAGGCCAAATTGATAGTTTTGTCTGTCAATGGTCTCTTCAAATTCGTCATTACCATTTTGGCTTACGGTGTCATTACCGCGAGCATAGCCAAAACTGATATTGGTTAAGTCGCCAAATATATCTTGGCTAACATTAAAAAAAGCGCTGCTGCCTTGGTAGTCGTTTTCATCGCTGCGAGTAATGCCTGCTGATAACAAACTTTTATCAATCAGATAGGTGGCCCCCAGGCTGTATTCGGTACGTTCTTCGGTGTATTTGCTGGCGCCACTGGTTGTGACATCAATCGATGCGCTACTCACACTATCAACATAATAATTGGCACTTATTGATATCGTCTCGGCAAAGTTTTTGCGCACTAAAATAGAAGGGCCGTCGATGGTTACACCGCCGCCATCATAGCTATGATAAAGCGCATCAGATCGCTCTTCCGGCAGCACTGCTGCAGAGCTCACATGGCAAAAAATGAGTAGCGCTGGCAGTACTAACTTATGGAATAGCTTTTTCATTTGTTTAGTTACAGCCACAGCCACCACCTCCGCCACCTTCAGCGCCTCGCGCACCTTCACGGGATTGGTATACATGATGGGTATAAGTGTCGGCAACGGGATTTTGTTCAAAACTCATAATGGGGTCGGCTAAATTTTGACGCTCATAGGGCTTGACCCAAGGTTCAACGCTGCATCCGTATAAAAAGAGTATGCTAGTTGTAATGAAAACTTTAAACATGATTATTCACGTATCAGTTGTTTTATTTGCTTTTCATACATTTCTTCATAGCCTGCTTTGTAGGCTAGGTGAAGAAAACGCATATTGCCGCTGCGGTCAATAATAACGGTGGTTGGCATGGCGTTGACGTTGTAAAGTTTGCTGGCGGTATTTTCGGTGTCGTATAGAACGGGAAAACTTACCGGTGATTTCTTTAAAATTTTGTTTGCTGCGGAGCTTTCGGTTTCTACATTAACCCCTAAAACGGTAAAGCCGAGGCGTTGATATTTTTTATATAACTTTTCAAGTTCGGGCATTTCTTTTCGACAGGGGCCGCACCATGATGCCCAGAAATTAAGCAGTACCACATTGCCTTTTAACTCTTTAAGTCGAATGTTTTCACCGCTATTACTTTTCAACGTGAAGTCGGGAGCGGGTTGATTGAGCGGGCTGCCTAAGCTAACGCTGCTCAAACTAATCAATAGGATAATAGGTAATAAAACGTTCATTGTGCCGGTTCCTGTTAAAAGATACGCTTAGAAGAAGTAGCTTAAGCCCATCGATAGTTCTATGTTATTGGTGGTTTCTTCGGTGCCAAAGGTTGCTCTATCAAAAACATGATCTCTCATGTCAAGATGAACAGCGAGATAGTCAGTTAACAAAATTTGGTAACCAGCTCCGTAGGTTACGGTAAACCATTCGTCACCTAAGAAGTCTGTATTACCTGCACCAATAACAACATAAAAATTAGTATTAAAATTGAGTGAGTCGCTAAAGTGAGCTTGGCCGGGGAAAATATTGTAGCCTAAAGATAGATTATATTGAGTAAAATCTCGTTGCTCATCTGCAAATAAAGGTGTGCCTCCAACCAGCTCTTCATAGCTGGTCAAGTCGCCGGTAGCAGTGCTATAGCTGATTTCTAAAAATAAATCTTCGGTGACATACCAGTCGCCTCGAACCACAAGCAGGTCCGTTGTTTCAAAGTCTTCAATACTGATAATCCCCGCGTGAATACTGAGGGCAAAGTTTTCAGTATCGATGTCGTCGGTGGTGATAACTCGCCTATCTATATCGGGCACCACAACTTGCTCAATGGTTTCTTGAGCAAGGATGGTTGAGGTTAATAGCAGCCCACTAAGGCTTAATAAAATGCGCTTATGCCAATTGTCCATGATTCTACTTCTTCGTCATCATCTCTGTCAGAGATTAATAAATAATTTGTATATTGCAGTCTTAAAAATAAACGTTGAGCTAAATATATTCTAGCGCCAGTGGCGACAAAGCTTACATTATCATCTCGCGATTTTGTAGCGGCAAGATTAGCTTTGGGGTTGGTTTTATACACACCGCCGCCCAAAGAAAAGAAAGGTGATGCTCGCCATTGTGGGAAAGGTTGGTGGGTTAAATTGATAAAAGCCCCTTGTCCCTTGTTGGTGTCACCAAAAGTGTCGATGTAGCTAATCTCTGCTGATAAATTCTGATTAAAATAGTAACCGCCCATAATCCCGACGGCGTCGTTGCCTTCAAAATCGCCGGCGATAAAGCTGGTTTCCCATGTTTTGTTTAAACTACCGTCTAAACTGGGTACGGATATGTCGAGTGTTTCACCATTGTCGTCTAAGGTCAGGGTGATTTCATTCGCGTGAGTCCAGCCAATAATGCCTTTTTGTGTTTTAACCTGATACCAGTCAGTTTTGCTTTTAAGAATGCTGATGGTTTCGCCGCGCTCAGCAACATAAAAGATGGCATAACCACGGCCTGGCCCCTGTCTTATTTCAAGGTAGGGCTCGGCAATGGCTGCTTGAAAATAAGTCTCTTTGTCTTGGCTGTTGACGTCAGTCTCAGCGTATACATTGAGACTCACAGACAGGCAAAAACAAACAAACAATGCGGTTTTTTTCACGCGATTAATACTTCTCTCCGTCATTAGTTATTATGGTCAATAGTCTTAAGGCTAATCGTTTTATGAAGGCGGCGTTATGGCAATATTCTTGGGTCAAAGGGATTGTTGTAATATTGAACCCCAATATCTAGCCATTCAGAGAGTAAGCGTAATTCGGCATCGCTCAAAATGCCAGTGTGATCGTAAGTTGCCATCGTGGGAGGCACAATTAATAGCTGATCTTCAACGCAGTTAGCCGGTAAGGCAGGCTCCGCATCATTGCTTCGCCCGCAGGTGCCATTGCCTTCAAAACAGGCAAAAAATCGTGGGCTATTATTGGCCCCTGCCGTCGATAGGGTCGAGCGAATCGTAATGTTAACGATGGTGGTTAGGGTAATTGTATTATCTGGATCGATCGGGTCTGGAATGGTTTCAGTGCAGGTACGGGTGCGGTCAACAACATTAACCGGGTCTAAGGTTTGTTTGGTGTCGCTCCGTAATAGCTCGTGATAAGAGCGTAAGTGCTCAGTGGGGTTTAAGTCGGAGGCCACAGCGCTTAAGTCTAATTGGCCCGGAGGCACTGCCCCGGTTACGGCTTGATGGCAGCCGCTACAGCTTACGGTATTGGTGAGTGAGTCTACCCGCTTTCTATCCCAAATGGGCTGAATGTGATCTGCGTAATTAATCACAATA
>JBNMPS010000058.1:0-15420 GCA_051277005.1 Pseudohongiellaceae bacterium | reverse complement strand
GCTGCGGAAGCTTTTGGTTGAAGGCACCACCACCACTACTACTACTACTACTACTACTACTATCGGTATGGCCTTATATAACCGGCGGCAACCGTTATTACATTAGCATCGTTAACAGAGTGATTCCCTGATTCTATTTAAGCTTCATTTTTATTAAACGCTTTCAGAGGTGTAATACCCAACCGCTATTCATCAAGTTTATGCTGCAAGCCAATAGTTCTCTAAAAACAGCGCAGAAATTGGTGTAGTGGGTATTAGCATTGGTGCCCATATGGCAGCTGTAGTCAGCTTAAAGGCCAAGGCAATGGGTATTTCGGAAATAAAACCCAATGATCACTTTGGCCTGTAGAGGATACCAATGTTAATAACATCTCTTACCAAACGTTTGGATTGCTCGTTACTGCACAGGGTGACTTTTTACGGTGATAACAGGCTAGAATATAATAACTAGCTACCGTGAGTGACTTCTTTATGCGTTTATCTTTACTGCTGCCTATTTTACGCTGGGGCCGCGAGTACAACCGCGAAACCTTGGCCCGTGATGCCATCGCGGCACTCATCATCACCATGATGATGATTCCGCAGTCACTGGCCTATGCACTATTGGCGGGGCTGCCACCTCAGCTGGGGCTCTATGCCAGCATGTTGCCCCTGTTACTTTATGCATTTGTAGGTTCCAGTGGTGCGCTATCAGTAGGCCCCTTTGCCATTTCCTCAATCATGACGGCAACGGCCTTAAGTGTCGCTTTCCCGGAGTCACGGCCAGAAGATTATCTGATTGGTGCCGTGGTACTAGCCTTAAGCAGCGGCATGATGCTGCTGGCGTTCGGGATATTACGCCTTGGCTTTCTCAGTAACTTTCTCAGTTTCCCGGTCATTACCGGTTTTATTTCTGCCTCGGCCATTGTTATCGCCGCCAGCCAGTTGGGTAACCTAACCGGCCTTGAGGTGAGTGGTAGTAATTTACTGGCGCTGTTAACCAACCTTGGGCAGGGGCTTGACGGTATAAATGTGCATACGCTGGCGTTGGGTACGGCGGCGGTATTAGCGTTGTACTTCTTGCCGAGCGGGCTTAAAAAGCTTGCGGTTGCGGTGGGGTTCAGTACGTTTTGGGCTGAGACCCTATCCAAGTCCACACCTATTATAGTTATGTGTCTGTCGGTGATGGTGGTTGCCCAGTTTGATTTGCAGCAACAGGTTGCCGTGGTGGGTGTTATTCCGCAGGGGTTACCGGTACTGCATTTACCCGATTTAAATGCACTGAACTGGTCAACGGAGCGCTGGCAGAGTTTGCTGGGGTCGGCAGCGTTGATTAGCTTAATAGGCTACGTGAGTGCGCTGTCGGTGGCGCAATCGTTTGCCGCTAAGCGCCGCCAGCGCATCAGCCCCAACCAGGAGGCAATCGGTTTAGGTCTCGCCAACTTGGCTTCGGGTGTGTCTGGTGCGTTCCCCATTTCGGCGAGCATGTCACGCTCGGCGGTGAGCTTTAATGCGGGAGCACAAACCCCAGCCGCTGGTGCGTTTGCAGCACTGGCGATAGGCTTTTCAACCCTATTCATGACGCCCTTTTTATACTACGTACCCATTGCTAGCTTAGCGGCAATGATTTTAGTGGCTATCGTATCACTGGTGGATGTCGCGGCAATCAAGCGTGTCTGGAACTATAATCGCAGCGACTTTTCCGCCTTAGCGCTCACCGCATTATTGACTCTAATACAGGGGGTTGAGATGGGCTTGGTCAGCGGTGTGGTCTTGTCGATAGCGCTATATTTGTATCGATCCAGTAACCCTCATGTTGCAGTGGTTGGTAAAATACCGGGCACCGAGCATTTTCGTAATTGTCTGCGCCACCAGGTGGAGCTGAGCGATAAAATCATCGGCGTGCGTGTCGATGCCAGCCTCTACTTTGCCAACGCGCGCTTTCTTGAAGATAAAGTCAATTCACTAGTGGCACAATACCCTGATGCCAGCCACATGGTATTGCAGTGCTCTTCCGTCAGCGACATAGACACCAGTGCGCTGGAAACCCTACGATCAGTTGACCGCCACCTACGAGAAGCAGGCATGCAGCTTCATTTATCAGAAGTAAAAGGGCCCGTGATGGATCAGCTGTTGCGTAGTGATTTTATCGCAACGATGTCCGGCAAGGTGTTTGTTAGCCACTACTTGGCTTGTGAGGAGTTGAGTTAGGCTGGTTCTACAACACCTCAAAAAATCGGCGCGGCTATGCTGCGCCTGAGTGTTTTAACTTCTTATCTGTGTGTTGTTAATATATCCGATAAAGCACTTTCTATAGCTTCATACTGGAATTGATAGCCAGCACGTTGAACCTTAAATGGAACAACCTTTTTACCCGCTAACAAAAGCTCTTTTCCCATCTGCCCCATCAATAATTTTATTACGATTACGGGCATTTGACAGACTGTAGGACGTTTTAACAGCTGACCTAAAACTTCTGTAAATACAGTATTGGTGACTGGGTATGGAGCGGTACAGTTAATAGGACCCTTTAAAGTCTTATCGTTAATGCAGTGGCCAATGATACCTATGACGTCATTTAAGTGAATCCATGGCATCCATTGCTTTCCAGTGCCTATTTTACCGCCTAAACCTAATTTAAAAGGGGGGAGCATCTTTGCTAATGCACCCCCGTTTTTCCCTAAAACAATACCGGTACGCAATATACAGGTGCGAATACCCAAAGATTCTGCTTGCATCGCTGACTCTTCCCATTGAGTACATAGGCTACTAGAAAAACTATCATCACCCATACAATCTTCATCTATGGCTTCATTGGTTTCGCCGATGCCATAATAGCCAATGGCTGAACCACTAATAAACAATGCAGGTTTATTAGTCGCCTCTCTAAAATACGCTATGAGCTGCTCCGTTATATCTAGGCGGCTTTCTAATATTTTACGTTTTTGACTTTTTGACCATCGTTTATTGGCAATGGGTTCTCCAGCAAGGTTTATTACCACATCAAAATCTTGCTCTGCAGGAATTTTTATCGACTTATTAACACCCTTCATTTTTGAGCCAAGTAATTCAGGGTATCTCGTTATAACAACTACATTATGATCTTTTTTAGTGAGATGTGAACACAACGCAGTGCCAATAAATCCTGTTCCTCCAGAAATAAGAATATTCATAATTAGGGCCTATAGGAAGTTCATTTATATTTCGGCGTGGGATATATAACCTACGTACAGTTTTTTCCAGTAGAGGCTATTTTTGGCCTCATAATAACATTTAATAAAGTTGTTAACTGCTGACGCTGGTACTACGCTCCAGCACCCAGCAACGTTCATTATGTTTAAAACCAATATGCTCATAATACGAATTAACGGCCGGGGCGGCGATAAGTATTAACTTACACTTTGGACCTAACTGACTCTGAGTAATAGATTGTAAATGTTTACCCATACCGGACTTTTGATACTCGGTTTTTACTGCGAGATCAGACAGGTAGCACGCATAATGATAATCCGTCATAGATCGCGCTATACCCACAAGCTCACCCTTATCCCAAGCGCTAACGATAAGGTTGCTGTTTGAAATCATACCATCCATGCACTCTCTGTCTTCGACAGGGCGACGCTCACCTAGAGTGGAGCAATTAAGCAGCTCGATGAATTGATCTGTGGTTATAAGCTGATTAATTTTATAGTCGATGCTGATAATATCCTTAGGTGTTAACGCCTTTGTATGAGGCTGGCATGTAGCTACCAGCGTAATGCCAATCCTGGTCGCGTTTTTTCGGTGACATGACAAATATATTAAACCTAGCACACATCAAACATGGGGGTATGGCGACCAATATTCCACATATGATTCATTGAGCCTATCACCTGCATCAAAGCTAAAAAATGCATACATTTCCACATCATAATATTTATCATGGTAACAAACGGGGAAATGATAGCCTTCACGTTCGTTAAGGCGTAGCAATATTTTCCTTGCGCTGAAATCTATTGAAACGCTAAGTTTTTCTTGCACACTTGTAGCCGTATCGCCCAATCTAACACCCGACTCCATTTCTATAGAGGATACTTTTAAATCAATACGCTTGGCGTTTTTCGAGACAACTCTAAAACGCTAAACATTTGCAGTTAAAGAGACGAGATGTACTTGTTAAATAACCCCTATATCCTCTAGCTTAGCCATGACTAAGTCTATGGCTTCAGCCATCTCATGCTGGGAGGTATCAATACGCATTTCTGGATTTTCTGGCACTTGGTATGGATCATCAATACCGGTAAAACCTTTAATTTTTCCGGCTCTGGCCATGGCATAGAGGCCTTTGCGGTCGCGCCCTTCACATACTTCAATAGGGGTCGCTACGTGTATTTCGATAAACGTGCCCAGCTCTTCAATTTGCTGACGTACGCTGCGACGGCCTGCCACGTAAGGCGCAATCGGAGCACAGATAGCGACACCACCATTTTTAGTGATTTCGCTAGCAACATAACCAATACGTTGAATATTGATGGCGCGATGTTCTTTTGAAAAAGTTAGTTCACTGGATAGATTTTTTCGCACGACATCACCATCCAATAAACTAACATGCCGACCCCCTTTCTCTCGTAAACGCACCATTAAGCCGTTGGCTAAGGTTGATTTTCCCGAGCCCGATAGGCCGGTAAAAAACACCGTAAACCCCTGAAGAGAACGCGGTGGTAAGGTGTGTTGCAGCTCTTCGATAATTTCCGGAAAAGCGAACCAGCTTGGCACGTCATCACCACGTTTTAATATTTCTCGCAGCTCGGAACCGGAGGTATATAAACCCTCTTCCCCGGGCAACAACTGGCCTTGTTCGCAAAATTCGCCACGACCCCCTACATAAAGTAGAAAAGGTGCGGGTAATATTTTGATGCCTAATTCATCCTGAAAGGAAACCACTAACTGCTGTGATGCATTAGGATCATAAAAAGCACAACCTTCATCATCCATACCTGGGCCTGCATGATCGTGCCCCACAATAAAATGACTAAAGCCGTAGTTCTGACGAATAATAGCTTGCCACAATGCTTCACGAGGGCCTGCCATACGCATACCTAAAGGGACCAAGCTGAGCTCAGCAGAGCCTTGTGGGTAGCGCTTAAGAATTTTTTCATAACAGCGTACTCGGCAGAAATGATCCAGATCGCCCGGTTTGGTCATACCCACAGCCGAGTGAACAACAAAATTGGCGTTATTCTCTGCCATCAGGCGCTTGGTCATAATCACATGGGCACGGTGGATGGGGTTACGTGTTTGCAAGGCGATCACATTACCCCAGCCCAGTTGCTCAAACTTTGTTCTTAAGGACGCAGGGGTATCGCGATACTGATTAAAGTCGTAATACAGTGGCGGCGTTACCCCTACCAACGTACCGCCCAAATAATATTCACCCGCTTCGCTATTCAAATAATGCACCCCGGGGTGACACGCTTTCTCTGTGCCAAATACCGCCCGTGCTTCTTTATTTTTATTAGGCTGCCAGCAATCGCTCACAGTCATGTTGGCGATAACAACGCCTTCCGCATCTCTCAGAGTGATGTTTTGGCCAATTTCAATTTGCTCAGCAAAGCTCTTTGAAACATCTAGGGTAATAGGCATGGGCCAGAGCGTGCCATCGACCAGACGCATGTTGTCGAGCACTGAGTGGTAGTTCGCCTCACTCATAAAGCCATTTAAGGGCGAAAAGGCACCATTAAGCAGTAATTCTATATCGCACATTTGGCGCTTGGTTAAATCCCAAGATATATTGTTTTTTACTAGATCCTTTTCTGCCTCCAGTGCAGCACCGGTAACATAAAGGTTTAATAATTGGCCACCGTGGGCTGAGTGTGATTGGCTGCCAGTACTCATACATTATCCTTGTTTTTAGAACCTTCGATTCTACGCAATTTATCAATAAATGCAGCACTCTGCAGTCATTACTGCAAAATTCATAGTATTTACTCACAAACACCGCCTTTGGAGAGAATAGCCCTAAAGCAGCTTAGAGATTATATCAGGCACTATTATATAAGCACTTAGTACTTGCTCACCCGCTCTCTCGTAAACAATGGTCTGATTTGAATTTAAACAGCCTCAACATTAATACACAACAACCGATGTAGACTGCATCTTATATAATCTACTTTACTAGCACCTTGGTCATTCTCGACTAAACTACATTAATAATAATTAAGTACTTGGTGCTATGACAAATCACTCCTCTTCAATATCACAACATTTTATCGACAACCTGCCCGGTACAGCTTATCGCAGCCTTAATGATAAATTATGTACCATGCTGGAAATCAGTAATGGCGTTGAAAGGCTCACAGGCTATACAAAAGAAGAGTTTCTCAACGGAACTATCAATCTCAATTCAATAGTTCACCCTGAAGACAAACCCCGCTCATGGGAGCAAATTCAAACCGATTTATACAATAGCGGTATTGTTGATATGGAATATCGTATCATTCATAAATCTGGCGCTGTTCGTTATGTTTGGGAACACGGCGAAGCGCAAATTGTCGATGGTGAAGTTGTTGAGATAATTGGCTTTATCAGCGATTTAACCCCCAAAGCCAAACAACAAGAAAAGCTAAAAAAAGCGCAGCAAGGCGTTTTACAGCTGGCCAGTAGTCTAAGTCTTGCCCGAGGCGACTTGGACGAATTTTTAAGAACATTAACCGTAGAAGCAGCCAATACACTTGAAGTCGATAGGGTGAGCGTGTGGCTATTTGACAAAAAACACCAACAATTAACATTAAGCTGCCTTTATGAAAAAAATAAACACAGCTTCACTACTGAAGTCATCTTATTAAAGAAAGATTACCCACGGTATTTTGAAGCCGTTATCAACAGCCGCATATTGGAATTTTCTGATATCAGGCTAGACCCTCGCACCCAAGAGTTTGTCGCTGAATATATGCCCGCCACAGGCGTTCGCGCCATGTTAGATGTCAGTATTCGATTATCAGGGGAGGTCATCGGGGTGATTTGCAACGAAGTTATTGGTAATGCCCGGCGCTGGGATCTGGAAGATATCGCTCATGCCAGTGAGCTGGCCGATTTAACCGCTCAGTTATTATCTAACAAAAAGCGCATTGAGATTGAAAACCAAATCAGAGAAACCAATGCTGCTAGCAAAGCAAAAAGCCAATTACTAGCCATGATAAGCCATGAAATACGAACCCCCATGAATGGTGTACTAGGCATGGCTGAACTGCTAAACGCTACAACGTTAACGGTAGCGCAGCAAGAATATCTCGATACAATACGTGATTCTGGTGATTTATTACTAACCATCATCAATGATTTTTTAGACTATTCAAAAATTGATGCGGGAAAATTAAAGCTGGTAGAAGGTGATACCACCATCGGCATTCTACTCCAAGGTGTTGTAAGCTTATTAACCCCTATGGCTAAAGAAAATGTCAGTCTTTACATTAAAAAAATGAATGACTTCCCTGAGTCAATCCTTATAGATCATTATCGTTTACGACAAATACTTATCAACATAATAGGAAACGCTTTAAAATTTACTGAACATGGCTCTGTAACCATTGAATACGGTCTAGTTGATGAAAAAAACTGGTATTTAAACATAGCGGATACCGGCCCAGGAGTAAAACAAGATCAACTTAAAAAACTATTTTTACCCTTCGAACAAATTCTTCAGAAAAACAGCAGCACAAGTCAGGAAGGTACAGGTTTAGGTTTATCGATATGCAAAGCCATTGTGAAAATAATGAACGGACAAATAGATGCCAAAAGCACGATTAATATAGGTACGACTATTCGTATAGACCTCCCCCTTAAAAGCAGCCAATCCTTTAAAAAAGATACTGATAATAAACTTACCTCTGCTAAAAAAAATCAATTTAAACATCTAAATATATTAGTTGCAGAAGACAACGCCGTTAACCGCAGTGTCATTAAAGGGCTATTAACCAATCTTCAAATAACCCCAGACATCTGTAATGATGGCAAAGAGGCCTTAGATAAATTCAAATCAAACAAGGGTAAATACGATTTAATTTTAATGGATTGTGATATGCCAGTAATGAATGGGTTTAACGCAAGCAGACAGATTAGATCGCTCAATTGCGCCCATCCAAATTTAGCCATTGCGGCCGTAACAGCTCATGCATTAAATGAATTTAGACAAAAAGCCTCTGACTGCGGCATGAATTACTATCTAACAAAACCCATAAGATTAAACGACCTAACCGAGCTATTAGTCAAGGTTTCATCGCCCAATTAAAGGCACGTCTATTAATTTCTTGCGACCTCGTCGCTGTCATTAATTAATAGCGACAGCTAATATAAGCCAAACCGTAACTGTTCAGATTGCAGTCAAAATTGTGCTGGGAAAGGCGAAAAATGTGAGTTTACAGGTGTAAATGATCATTTTTTAACGCGGTTCAGCGCGATTTTGACTGTGAGCTGAGTAGTTACGCCAAACCAAGCATTGCCTACAGTAGCCTCATCTTAGATAATACCCTGCTATTTACACTCTAGGAGCTTCAACATGGCAACCCTGCAAGATCAACTACTCAAAGTTGGCATTATCGACGCTAAAAAAGCGAAAAAAATAAAGCAAGAACAACGAAAAAAAGCCAAGCAACAACCAAAAGGCTCACAGGTCGTTGATGAGACTAAAGAACTGGCTAAGCAAGCTCTTGCTAACAAGGCTGCCAAGGCGAAACAAATTAATCAACAACAGCAGGAAAAATCCAATAAAAAAGCGGTTCAAGCTCAGATTATTCAGCTAATTAATAATAATAAAATTGATAGAGGTAAGGGTGAGGTTTCTTATCAATTTACCGATGATAAAAAAATCAAAAAACTTTACGTCACCGATTTACTACAAGACCAATTAAGTAAAGGATTAATTGCCATTGCCAAGCTCAATGAAGGTTATGAAATTGTGCCCGCGATTATCGCTGACAAAATCACTCAGCGAGATGAAAACGCTATTGTGCTGATGAACATTAAAGCTGATTTACCCGACGAAAATGACCCTTATGCGAATTATGCCATCCCTGATGATCTAATGTGGTAAAACGCCAAATAGATGCCTTAGCTGAAGCGCTGGCTGAAGCTGGCCCCATGCATAGCGGTTATTCCGATTGAGCACAGTGATGATATGGTTCTCACTCAGTATTTGGGTGAAATTACCTGTCCAATATAAGCCAGCAAGTCATTAATAGACTTAATCGCCAGAAAACTGTACCTGCATAAACAATTGATATATTTGAACCATCAAAAACATTGCACACATCACAACACCCAATATCGGTATCCACATAGATATCGACAACACTTTTTTTGAGTGCTGGCTATCAACAGCCTTATTAGATGCTTCTTTACGCAATACTTTAATGAGTGAAATATTAATCAAAAGAGAGACTGCAATAATAATAATAAAACTGGTGATTTTAGCTAACGATAATAACGGCAGTGCTATAGCAAATAGCCACACCACGATGGTGACTAATACCGTCGCTAAAATAGGCGCCTGTAAGCGTTGATGCACCCTTGCCAGCCCCTTAGGCGCCAACCCTTGACATCCCATACCATAAAGCACTCTGCCCCCATAATAATTTGCACCATGGCGCCATTAATCACAGCGACCAAACTAATTAAGGTAATCACAACAGCCGCTTCAGAACTGTGCTGACTTAAAATATCTTTCATGGGTGCCTGGCTGCTTTGCAATTCAGGTAAAGGCAGGGTTAAAACGGCGACTAAAGCAATCAAAAGATACAACACGGCACTAATCACCAACGCAGAGATAATAGCCTTAGGCACATTGGTTTCAGGCGATTTAACCTCCTCAGCCATGTTGACCATATCCTCAAAACCAATGAAGGCATAGAACGCAATAAATGCGCCCAATAATATTGCAAACCAAGCGCCTGTATCATTAAATTTAGGTGTTAATACTGGCCATTGATCAGGTAGCGTTAATAAAACATCCCCCGCCAACGCTAAGACTAATAACAAACCCGCGACCTCTAGCGGCAGTAACCGATTGACTCACCCCCCAACAAGCCATAGCGCACAAGCCGATTAACACTAATGTGATGGCTGATAAATCACTTATTTCAACAAACACATTGAGATAACCGACAAAACCACGCGTTATTGTTGCCGCACTAACCACACCGGTTAGCAGCACCATCCAACCCACAAACGCCGATAGGGGGTTTATAGGCAACGGCTGCTTGCATATAAACGGCCTCACCGGCACTTTGCGGATAACGAGAACTTAATGCCGCACAGCTGTAACCGCAGCCACCACAACAAATGCCAATGGCGCGTACAAGCCAGAAACTAAGGCAACCTTGCCAATTAATACATAGATACCCGCACCAAGAATGGTGCCTAAACCATAGAGTGTCAGTAAGGGGCAAGAAATAGTGCGTTTTAAGGCTGGCATAGGCTTATTCGTTTTTGTAAAGCGGTGAAATATTTATCAACAAAACGCTATCGATTAACACTAACTATTTACATCTAAATAGTTTCTTTCAATTGCTGTTTCTAAGGCTTGTGATGCGGTGACTAATTCTTCATAGCGAATTCGAGTAGCTTTTAACTTATCGATATCTTCAGTATTGGGCAAGGCATCAGGATGTTGCTGTGCAATATCAAAGAGCTGCTTTAAGTACTCCGCTCTGGCCCTAGCCACCAAACCCAGCACCGGCGCTAAATCATCAATTTTCAAATCATCAAACATCGGGTTGATGGTATCGCGATTGGTGTCTCTTAAGGTCTTCTCGATTAATAGCAGTAAGCGGTTGTTCTCTCTGGCCATTTGAATGCTCCAATTATTTTATTGTTATTAGTTTAGGCCAGCCTGTCGAAAATTAACACTAACTCAATCAAACAACCCAGTAATTAATAATTTGATAGCGACATAAAAAAGCACAGCCCCCCCCCCCACAATGCAAAAAGCAGCGTCTATGTTAAATAAACGCTGCTTTTTAAAGAGGCCTAATGGTACGCCTGAGGGGTTACTTAAACAGGCTGATATCAACCTGCTTGTCGGCATGGTAGGACGAGCGCACCATTGGCCCGCTGGCTACACTCTTAAAGCCCAACTCAGTGGCGATTGCGCCAAATTCGTCAACTCTTCAGGGGTAACAAAGCGCTCAACCGCCAAGTGATCTTTGCTGGGCTGTAGGTACTGCCCCATGGTGATCATATCGATATTGTGGGCACGCATGCCTTTCATCACTTGAATAAGCTCTTCTCTGGTCTCGCCTAAGCCCGACATCAAACCCGATTTGGTGAGTACATCAGGACAGCGCTCATTGAATTTTTTTTACAAATCCAGCGACCACTGATAGTCTGAACCCGGGCGAATCTTTTTATACAAACTAGGGACTGACTCTAAATTGTGGTTAAACACATTAGGTGGTTCGTTGGCCAAAATATCTAACGCTATATCCATACGTCCACGAAAGTCCGGAACCAAGGCCTCAAAGCGTATGCCTGGCGATGCAGCACGAGTTTCACTAATACAGTTGGCAAAGTGTTGAGCGCCGCCGTCGCGTAGGTCGTCTCGATCAACTGAGGTAACAACGGCATATTTAAGCTTTAAATCGCCAATAGCGACGGCCAGTTCTTTAAGCTCGTTTTCATCCAACCCTAATGGTCGACCGTGAGCAACATCACAGAAAGGACAGCGACGGGTACATATCTCACCCATGATCATAAAGGTCGCTGTACCGTTACTAAAGCACTCTCCCAAGTTTGGGCACATCGCTTCTTCGCACACCGAGGCGAGCTTATGCTTACGTAATAAATTTTTAATACGGGTAACTTCTTTACCCGCTGGCATTTTTACCCGTATCCAGTCGGGTTTTTTGGGCATCACTTCGGTGGGAATTACCTTTATCGGAATGCGATAAACTTTTTCTGCACCACGTAATTTTTCACCAGCAACCACTTTTGCAGGCCGCTTTTTTGTTTGTTTGCTTGGAGCTTGTTTGCTTGGAATTTGTTCAGATACGATGCACCACTTTTCTTTAGATGACCGACATGATTTAAGAGAGAGAGCTTAAATCGCCTGCCGTATTGTTAACCGTATTATAACCAAGTTCATTGGCTAATATGGATGATAATTGTTCATAGATCGTTGCAAATGTTAAAGAGCCCTCAGCACCCAATGAGCTGCCAGTCTCCAGCGCCATGCTAGTTACTGCCATCCCCGCATAACCACAAGGGTTAATGCATTTAAAAGGCTGCATATCCATATCAATATTTAAACTCAGGCCATGAAAGGTTTTGCCTTTACTGACCCTTAAACCCAACTGCGCTATTTTAGCACCGCTCGCAACATAAACGCCTGGCGCATCGGCTCTTGGGTGTGCAGCAATATTATGCTGCGATAATAACGTCACGATAGCTTGCTCGATCAGCGTGACTAGCGGTCTAATACCCATCCCTAACCGCTTAATATCAATCAATAAATAAGCAACCAGCTGACCGGGGCCATGATAAGTGACTTGACCACCGCGATCACTTTGTACAACCGGTATATCACCAGGAGCAAGTAGATGCTCAGCTTTGCCAGCCTGCCCTTGGGTAAAAACGGGGCTGTGCTGTAACAGCCAAATCTCATCAACGGTTTGCGCATCACGCTGCTGAGTAAACTGTTTCATAGCACGCCAAACGGGATCATAATCCATTTGGCCAAAATGCCTTATGTTCAACGATGCAATGAATTTTTCAGACATGAATAAAGCCTGACATTTACAGAACCATTTTTACGCGGCCAGAAAGCTTAAGCTCAGCGAATATAGCTTCAAGCTGCGGCACACCGGTAGCGGTGATAATGACAGTGACTGACTGAAATGTGCCTTTCCCACTTTGCTTCATTTTGATAGAGTGTAAATCCACTTCAGCATGTGCCTGCATCACTTTAATCACATAATCTTGAAAATCATCAGCCGCATCACCCATTACTTTTATAGGGTATTGGCAGGGAAACTCTATTTTAGGTTTTTGATCTTCTGGCACATCAGAAAAGCTCATGATTTAGTATCCCTTAAAACTGCAGTAAATTCTTAACGAATAAAGCGACTCCATCCCATAGGCGTTTAAATAAACCACCCTCTTCTATCGACTGCAAGGCAACTAAAGGTTCTTTCAGTAAGGTCTTACCGTCTAAGGTTACCAATAATTCGCCATAAACCTTACCTTTGGTCACTGGCGCTTTAATCACCTCGTCAATATTAAGTACGGCTTTAATCGCATCGTGCTTACCGCGAGGAATGGTTAAATGAATATCACGACTAACACCCAAGTCTAAAGTATCGCCAGCACCTGCCCATACCTTACTATCGGTGAGCTTAGATCCGTCGTTATAGAGCTGGTGAGTTTCAAAATAACGGAAACCGTAAGACAATAATTTTTGAGTTTCACGCTCTCTGACTGACTCACTCTTGGCACCCATCACCACAGAAATTAAGCGCATGTCATTACGTTTAGCGGATGTCACTAAGCAGTAGCCCGCCTCTTGAGTATGTCCGGTTTTTAAACCATCAACACTGGGGTCTTTAAATAACAAACGATTGCGGTTGGTGGTGCGGATATTATTAAAGGTGTAATCATGCTGGCTGTATAAAGCGTAAGACTTGGGGAATTTTAATATAGCCTGAGCTAACGTCGCCAAATCACGAGCTGTGGTGTAATGATCGGGATGTGGTAAGCCGTGAGCATTGATAAAGTGGGTATTTTCCATCCCTAAGATTTGCGCATGTTGATTCATTACATCAGCAAAGGCCGATTCACTACCCGCTAAATGCTCTGCCACCGCCACACTGGCATCATTGCCGGAAGAGATAACAACGCCTTTGTGTAAGTCACCCAAAGGAATACGTTTGCCCACTTCTATCCACATAAGTGAAGAGCCTGCAAAAACTGGGTTTTGCGCCCAGGCACGCTTGCTGATCAACACCTCGTCACTGTTGTTGATATCCGGGTTATTTTTTAAATCATAAGACAGTACATAACTTGTCATCAGCTTGGTCAAACTGGCGGGAGGTAACTGCTCATCAGCATTATGCTCAACGATCACCTTGCCGCTATTGGCATCAATCAGTAGATAACCGCTGGATGCAATTTGAG
This sequence comes from Pseudohongiellaceae bacterium, assembly GCA_051277005.1. Lineage (GTDB taxonomy): Bacteria > Pseudomonadota > Gammaproteobacteria > Pseudomonadales > Dasaniaceae > Dasania. Next base: position 1,299 of record JBNMPS010000058.1, on the reverse strand, counting down.
GTGAGGCCGGGATGATAGCCGGCGCAGAAAACGCTAGCGATGAAGCCAACAGGGCAGTAAACAAGAATATTTTATTGCCTAGAGTATTGCGGGAAATGTTTCGCATAATGATGTGTATGACCAAAGATTTAAGCAGAAATAAATAACCGGTATGGTAACGGAACTGGCCGCAATACGCTACTCAGTTATCAGCCTGGGAGTCGCTAGCTTGCTGGCTCTCAGCTGTTTATCTAACTGCTCAACGAGCGCATAATCGACAAAAGGGCCCAGTAAAACCCGATAAAATCCTGGAATGTCGCTAGTCATTACACTGGCGGCATGACCGGTTGCTTGATTTAGTTTATCGCGGAGATTTTGTGCCGAGAGCAAGCTCTTAAATGAGCCCGCCTGTAGATAATAACGCTGTCCTGCAACCTCCCCCGATAAACCGGCGGGGTCTATGGCCTCTACCCGCACTCTTGCCGTACCTTTGTCAGCGTATCCCAGCTTAATGGCAGCAGCATAGGAAAGGTCGATAATACGCCCCTCGTGAAAAGGCCCTCGATCATTCACTCTTACGATAATCTGTTTGCCATTTTCAAGATTTGTCACTTTAACAAAACAAGGGATAGGCAGTGTCTTGTGGGCTGCCGTGGCTTTATAAAGACTGTAAACCTCGCCATTAGACGTTGAACGGCCATGAAATTTAGTACCGTACCAAGAGCCTATTCCCTCCTCAACATAGCCTTTAACCGAGGGCAGTAAATGATAGGTTTTGCCGAGTACTTTATAAGGGCTGCGGTTACCCGCTTTGGTGATGGGTTCGTTCTTGGGGACGGCATCTAAAATTTGCGTAGGCTTCAAATTAATCGGGGGAGCGCTGTCTTTAGACTCCCATAAACCACAAGCCGACATATTTAATGTGAGCACCAACAGTAAAAATATTTTCATCAAATTTGTCGTGCCCCCATATTAGCCAGCCATAGCAATCTACTTGATTGAATGGCTAACAAAACTCACTTAATTGATTCACTTAATTGAAACACGGCCATAGCGTACAGTTTGCTGTGATTGTAGCGTGTGATTACATAGAAATTGGAAAATCCTATCCAAGCCTCTTCGCCCTGCTTACCCTTTAAAATCATCGCGGTGGCTTTGGCGCCGTCTCTTAAAACGAGATCTTTTTTCGCTAGACTAGCTTGAAACCCCGCCGCTTCAACTTGCTCAAACGCCAGTACAGGTTTGAGCTTTTGGTTGGCAATAGCTCTATCCGTTTTATCGGTCAACGCAGCCTTTACCGTTACCGTCTCACCACTGCGC
>JBNMPS010000057.1:0-15459 GCA_051277005.1 Pseudohongiellaceae bacterium | reverse complement strand
AATTTTTTTTGACTACGATCAAAAAGTAATACGCCTAAATCATCTTCTAATAATTTTATGCGAGCGCTGACAGCTGATTGGGTTATAAATAAGTTTTCAGATGCAATTCTAAAATGTAACGTTTGGCTTACTTCTAAAAATGTTTTCAGCAGTTCAATTTTCATAATGTATCAGCCTCGATTGTATATATAGGGCATAAGCAAGCAGTCTAATCAAAAAAAATGATTAAACCAATCAATATATATCATTTTATTGTTCAAAAAAGATTACTTATGCTTCGCCACAATGATTACACAGGCTAATCAACCACTTGAAACATTGAGAATAGATTATGAAAATTGCCATTTTATCAAGAAACCCAAAGCTATATTCTACCCGTCGACTGAAAGAAGCGGGAGAGGCTCGGGGCCATCAAGTAGACGTTATTGACACGTTACATTGCTATATGGATATTACCCAAAGCCGACCTACCGTTAGATACCACGGTGAAGAGTTACCAAAATATGACGCTATAATTCCACGCATCGGGGCATCAATAACTTTTTATGGTACGGCCGTAGCTCGCCAGTTTGAAATGATGGGCACTTTCAACGTTAATGAGTCTGTTGCTATCAGCCGCTCTAGAGATAAGTTAAGGTCGTTACAGCTATTGTCACGCAAAGGAATTGGTCTGCCACGTACAGGCTTTGCTAGTAAAGCTGATAATGCTAAAGATTTGATTAAAAATGTAGGTGGAGCACCGGTAGTCATAAAGCTACTTGAAGGTACTCAGGGCATAGGTGTGGTCTTAGCTGATACAGCCAAAGCCGCTGAGAGTATTATTGAAGCCTTTATGGGATTAAAAGCCAATATTTTGGTACAAGAATTTGTTAAAGAAGCCGGCGGTGCAGATATTCGTTGTTTTGTGGTTGGTGGGAAAGTAGTGGCTGCGATAAAACGCCAAGGTGCTGAAGGTGAATTTAGGTCGAATCTACATCGTGGAGGTTCTGCACAGCTAGTTCGATTAACTAAAGAAGAAAGAGCCGCAGCGGTAAATGCTGCCAAAGCTATGGGGTTAAATGTATGCGGTGTAGATTTATTACAATCACATAATGGCCCAATGGTAATGGAAGTCAACTCATCACCCGGTCTTGAGGGTATTGAAACGGCCACTAAAAAAGATGTTGCAGGGATGGTAATTGAATTCATTGAAAAAAATGCCAGTAAGATACTTAATAAAACACGCGGTAAAGGATAATAATTGATGAAAGAACTAATTATTAGTGGCTTTACAATTCAGCCTGGGGCTGTATCAAAAATTGAAATTCCTGTTGCTAAATTATATACAGACGCTGATGTTTCATTACCGATTAAAGTTTTCAGAGGAAAAAAAGACGGCCCCACTCTATTTATTAGTGCAGCCGTGCATGGAGATGAAATAAATGGCATTGAAATTATTCGCCGTATAATTAATCAAAAGAACTTTGAAATTATTAGAGGTACCCTCATTGCGGTACCAATGGTAAATGTTTATGGCGTAGTTAATCAGAGTAGGTATATGCCGGATAGGCGTGATTTGAATAGAAGTTTTCCAGGTTCGGCTCAAGGTTCATTAGCGTCAAGAGTTGCTCACATATTCCTAAATGAAATAGTAAGTCATTGCGATTACGGCATAGATTTACATACAGGTGCCATTCATCGTTCCAATCTACCGCAGATACGAGCTGATTTATCTGATGAGAAGACAAAAGAATTAGCATTAGCTTTTGGTGTTCCTGTGGTTCTTAACTCCAACCTTGTTGATGGATCATTAAGGGAATCTGCTATAGCCAACAAAACAAAAGTATTATTATATGAGGCTGGTGAAGCACTTAGGTTTGATGAGTTTTCTATTAGAGCAGGAATCAAAGGTGTTAATAATGTATTAAATAACTTAGGGATGATTAGAAAAACAGCAAGGAAGAAAGTTACTATTCCTTATATAGCCAATAGTAGTGGATGGTTAAGAGCCAACGCTAGCGGCTTTGTTAATCAAAAAATCACGCTGGGTGACCAAGTGATTAAAGATGATAATCTAGCTGAAATTGGTAGTCCTTATGGGGAGGTTATAGATACAGTTAAAGCGACTCACTCAGGGATTGTGATCGGAATGCAAAATATTCCTTTGGTACAAGAGGGAGAAGCGATGTTTCATATAGCTTATTTTTCAGAAGATGATGATGCAATAGCTGAGCACATTGAAACAGTACAAGAGCAATTATTACCTGAAAACAATATAGTTAAGCAGGTCTAAATTAGAGATCATTATGACGAAATTAGATAAAACAATTATTGGTTGTATAGAATCATGCTCTTTACCTGACTTAGGAATTAATGATATTAACGTCAGAGTAGATACCGGTGCAAAAACCTCATCACTGCATGTCGATAATTTGAAAAAATACATTAATAATGGCGTAACCAGCGTGCAATTTGACATTCACCCTGACGCGCACAATGTAAGCCGAATAGTTACTTGTCATGCAAAAGTTGCGGATATACGTAAAATTAAATCATCTAACGGTGAATCAGAACAACGATACGTGATAGAAACGCCAATTCACTTGGGGGCACATATATGGGATATAGAAATAACATTAACAAATAGAGCGGATATGAGTTATTTAATGCTACTAGGAAGAGAAGGATTAGGCGACTTATTTTTAGTAGATCCCTCTGTTGTATTTTTAATTTGAAAAACTAAATTTCAAGTTAATCGTGAATAAGCAATAGATAATAATCTCATCTTACTAGAATATATTTTGCCCGTGGAAACGCATCCCTAAGAGGACTATTTATGATAAATACAAATGACCAATGCTTTGTTTTTGGTCTTAATTTAGATTCAAAAGGCGGAGCCACTAGTATAGAAAATGATGAATTGGACCAGACATGGCTGCACATTGATTATAGCTATGCTAGCGCCTCATTATTTTTAGCTTCCTTAGGGATTAATGACCGACTTGCTCAGTCACTTATTCAGCCGGATACTCGACCTAGAACAGTCAAGTCTAAAGATGGCGTGCTAGTTTTCATTCGCGGTATTAATTTGAATCCAGGCGCGGACCCTGAGGATATGGTTTCGCTTAGAATATGGATTGAAGCCAATCGATTAATAACTGTTCGTCAGCGAAAACTGCTATCGATTCAGGATATAAAGACCAACTTATTAGCTGGAAAAGGGCCGGTCAACATCCCCGAACTTGTTATTTCAATAATTGGAAAGGTTACGGATAGAATTTCAGATTATGTAGACGGGGTCGAGGATCAGTTAGTGCAGTTAGAAGCATCTGCTCAGCTGCCAGATATGTCTTTTTCAAGATCTAAAATATCAGCAGTACGGCGTGAAATAGCGAGCGTTAGACGTTATCTTGCGCCACAGCGCGATGCACTTGATGCTCTTTATACCTATGCTATTGCCTCCATGCCTGAGGGATGCGCTTATCAATTACGTGAACAAATGAATCGAATGACTCGCCACCTTGAGGATTTAGACTTGATACGCGAGAGAACATTAGTCTTGCAGGAAGAACTGATGAATATCTCTATGGGGCAACAAAACTCACGTATGTACGCACTTTCAATAGTGTCATTGATTTTTTTGCCGGTCACCTTCGTTACGGGAGTTTTCGGAATGAATGTCGGAGGATTACCTGGTTTAGAAAATCCAACTGCTTTTATTCTTGTTGTCGGAACTATGTTTTTCATATCCATTACTGTTATTGCGATACTTAAATTTAAGAGTTGGTTCTAATTATGATTGATATTCAAAAGTTTTCAGTCGTTAAAGTTTTTACGTTAGGCGGCTATGATATAACTGCCGGGCAACTGATATTTATTCCACTGGTGATTATATGTGGATATTTATTACTTAATTGGCTAGTTCGCCGCAGTACAAATGAAATGCGTCGCCGTGATATTGATGCAAATATTGTTCAGGTAGTACGGAGAGCGATTTATATTCTCGGGCTTATCGTCTTGTCTATTTCATTACTTGAAATGCTAAATGTCCCACTAGCTGCCTTTGCTTTTATATCCGGAGCCGTAGCAATTGGTGTTGGTTTTGGCGCACAGAATATTATCAATAACTTTATTAGTGGTTGGATTTTAATTTGGGAGAGACCTATTAGTATCAATGATTTTATTGAGACCGGCGGTGTAAGCGGTACCGTTGAAGAGATCAATACTCGCTCAACAAAAATCCGACGCGTTGATGGCGTGCATTTATTAGTACCGAACTCAAAATTATTGGAGGAAACAGTTACTAATTGGACGCTCGAGGATACACTTTACAGATGTACTGTGCGCGTAGGTGTTGCTTACGGCTCTGATGTTGACAAGGTTAAGTACTTATTAGAAGAAGCTATCGCTGATCATAATTTAATACTGTCTGATCCGCCACCGCAAATAATATTTGAAGATTTTGGTGATAGTTCTTTAGTTTTTGACACCTATTTCTGGGTGTACTCTGCTGGTGATAAAAGTGCGAGAGAGATTCGCTCCGAAATCAGATTTACAATTAACCGTTTGTTCGCTAATAACGCTGTTATAATTGCATTCCCACAGAGAGACATCCATCTTGACGGAACGCTTATGCTTCAGACGCCAACTGAATAAATTTCATTAGGTAAAGTTACAGAAGCCTCCTACATCGGTTCTTTTCGTATCTATAGGGGCTATTTTTGCACACAACGGAAGTTTAAGCTTTCCATAAATTAGGTTTCTAATGCCCGCATGCAGTCTCAAATTTTTCAAAATCAGTCGATAAAACGATTCCTACAAATGTCTATATTACCTTACTGTCTATGGTAAAAAGTATTTTTCCAGAAACCTTTCTATGCAATAAATCATTATGCGCCTGTATAGATTCACACAGATCTAACGTGGCACTTATCGGTATCTGTAATGTGCCGTCAAGCATATACAAAAATAGCTCTTTGCAGCGAGCATGCATTTCTTCCTGTGATAGTAAATAATCGTATAATGCAGGCCTAATTAAAGTAATAGACCCCTTTTGTGATAGCAGTGTTGGCTCAATAGGATCAGGATGTTCACCGCAAGCATTACCAAACAACACCATTGTCCCGCGCTTACACAGGGCGTCAAAACCAGATAAAAATGTTGTTTTTCCAACGCCATCATAAATCACATCAACGCCATGTCCATTGGTAATAGATAAGACTTTTTCAGCAAAATTATTATTCAGATAATTAATGACAAAATCGCAACCATTATCCCGTGCTACTTGCTCTTTTTTTGGACTACTGCAGGTACCGATAACCTTCGCCCCCACCCGTTTACATAATTGTGTGAGTATCATGCCCAGACCACCCCCAGCGCCATGTATCAAAACTAAGTTATTAGCTTTAACTTTATATGCATCTGTCGTTAGATAGTGTGCGGTAAGCCCTTGCACCATAGATGCGCATGCTTGATCGAGACCTATACCATCGGGAACGCCAGTTATATTTGAAGAGGAATCAAAGACTGTATATTCTGCATAGCAATTATTATCCTTGGTGCCCATGGTACCTGTCATATAGGCCACTCGATCACCAACACAAAAATTATTCACTTTATCGCCTATGGCTTCAATTATGCCCGATGCTTCAATGCCTGGAATAAAAGGCAGTGTTGGGTTTCCACCATGATAAGCACCGCTTCGAGTTAGGGTATCTTTGAAATTTAACCCAGCATAAGAATTACGAATCAGTACTTGCCGATCAGATGGCACTGGTACAGAAACATTGTCTGAATAGATGAGCTCTTCAGGTCCGCCAAAACTGAAAACTTGAACCGCCTTCATTATTTTTCCTGTTCTATGTTAAAAGTAGAGAAACCCGCAGGGTTAATCGAAACTATTTCTAGCTATCCATAGCTGCTGATAATACACGACTATAAGTAATATTTTTTTGATCATACTGATTATTACTCTGCTGCTAGAGTACCACTACTTACATTCCTTTAAATAGCACATACTTTAAAACCTCTCTATTGCAGGAAATGCATAGATAACTACGCTTGAAAGGAGATGAAAAGTGGGGCTGTTATGGTTCAACTACGGTCAAATCACTCAGTTTGATGCTAGCTCAGATATCTGTTAAACAACAGAGATCATTCCGAGTCGAAAAAAAAGATGAGCGCCTCGACTATATCTCCGAATGACTATGGCCGAAAAATATTACATGTCATTACAAAAATCACAAGGGGCATGCATAGTCACTGGCCGCGACCTTCTCACGCGCTGATTCTATTTCGGGCTATATTGGCTTTTTAAATACCAGTGTAAATCTATCAGTATTGCCGGTTACTGATTTTCGCCCAACTTCGTGCCTTAATTCGTCATCCGGTCGATAAAACATATCTGATGATTTTTCTAATTCAAAGCCACTATTCTGTACCTCTATTATCACTTTTACCGCATCTTCACGGCGACGTAATTCTTCAGTTTCGGGAGCCATATGACGACGGTTATGATCAACTACTACATAGATACCACCTGGTTTCAAGGCTTCAAATACAGCGTTGTTGAATTTTGATTTATCTTCCGGAATAAAGTTATGATATTCACGAATACTTAACACCATATCAGCATCGGTCATGCCAAAACTCATCACCCCCAATTGATAGCGATACTCTTCATTATTCCAGTCTAACTCTACTGGTAATTTCTTAACTTTACTAAGCGCATTAATTTTTAATAAATCATCTAAATCATCAAGCCATTCTTTTTTATAAGCTAAATGAAGCTCTCCTTTCTCTTTCAGGACTGGTGCTAATATTTTTGTATACCAGCCGTCGCCAGGGGCAAACTCGATGACCTTCATATTTTGCTTCAAGCCAAAAAACTCTAAAGCAAGGAGAGGCGTGCGGTTTTTATCTCTTTTGGTATCAGCAATATTTCGATGTTCCATTTTCATGGCTGATAGTATTTTTTCTTGCAACGGAATCTGCGCAGCATAAGAAGAGAAAGAGCTTGCTAACGCAACTGACGTTAATACAAGGGCAAAAAATAATTTTTTCATAATAGTCCTTAGTTCGTCGCTTCAGAAATAATTTACGGAGTAAATAATACAACATCAATATACACAACCGCAGGCTATTTGGCAGGTATAATTATTTATAAAATAAATCTGATATGGGTAATATCAGCCAATGATTGGCCAGTTGCTTATCTGATCACAGCATCAACCAGGCATCTCCATAAGTCGCTATCTTTTGTGCAAGGTCAGATTAGACATCTGATCTAGACTGATATTTTAGACTTACTCATTCAACGTAGAAGTAATCCACTTTATTAATGCAGCCTCTGATAACAAGCCACTCCTAGACTTTCTCTGCCCGCCTCTGTCGTAAAAATATGATCTCGGCATTTCTCCATACCATGTCGGATCAATAGAGTAGCGCAATTGCTCTGACCGATCAGTTCCGTATACCCATGAGCTTGTCCCTACTAAATTAAACTGCTCTAAAACCCTTCCTGCCTCATCAATTAAATCGGGGCCATCTGCCGATAGTAACACCAAATTAAAATCAGGATATATTTTTTTAAACTTGCTAAATACTTTAAGCTCTTTTAAACAGGGAGCGCATTCTATTGACCAAACAGATAACAGAAAAGGCTCTCCTGCAAAAGTCGATTCTAGTTCATTCATACTATTATGAAAAAATGATTTTGGTTGCTCGGCATTAGCCAAATTGATTATGCAGATAAGAATAACCGTCTGTAAGAAATATTTCGAATTATTTAAGGTTTGTGACACGATATCCCTCCTCTTCCGTATGCCAAGCAAGATAAATATCGGAGTTATACGTTAAAAGAAGTGGGTGGTCAGAATCACCCTCCGTACTTATCGTACTGCTTTTATCCCTCCAGCTAATACCACTGTCATTGGATTGAATTAATTTAATACGAGTCTTCTTTCCGTCAAAGCTTTTCCAAGCAATATAAATTTTTTCATGCTTATTCTGCTCTTGCCCTTTAATAGCAACAGTAGCAATTTGAGGATGACTGGCACCGGGACTGCTATCAACAGAATAAACTTGTGACTCACCATTTTCGCTAAGGTTATGTAAGCCGTAATAAATACCTTTATGATCATTGCCATTACTAAACCAGACCATGTGATACTGATCTTCATTTTCAGCAGAATGACCTAAGGCTAAGTCAGGCCCGTGATGTGGACAAGCATCGACCTGCCAGTTATCAACAGTGGCCCGACCCAACATTGAACTGCCATCTACTTTTAAGATAGCATAGGCATGATCGCGTGTATTCTTAGCAAAAATATGTCGCCACATCACGGCAACATCACCTTCTCCATGTGACTCTATGGCAATTCGACAGCACTCACAGCTGTTATCGGCTACTCGATAATTTTTTAATGTTTTTGGGTTAAGGAAATTCTTACCCGCATCACCCGAAATAGCAAAATATAGTGCAGCACCATCATATTCGCCGCCAGCTTTTCTCAAGGCTACTTGATCACGTTTATCTAACCATGTGACATAAACATTTCCTGACTTGGTGGCATACAATGAGTCAAAGCGATGACTGGTAAGAAGGCCATCGTTATTAATCGTCACTGGTTTACTAAAGGTTTTCCCCTTATCTAGTGAGCGACTAAAGCGAATATCTCCGGCGTAGAGACCATTGGTTTTATGTGTCCATGAAATATAAATTTCGCCCTTTGTACCAGCAGCTATCTTAGGACGATTCTCGCCGTTGCTATATATCGCTTCAGGAGTTTGGTTAACGGCAATAGGCGTTATGTAATTACGACCCTTGTCATTAGATACCGTGAAGAACACGTGATCGTTCTGAGTAAAAACAACCAAAAGATGCGGATTAATCGATTGATCATTATCCATAAAAATCGCATTAGGCGTATTACCGCAATTAACATGAATATTTGTTTCGCAATTTATTTTCACTAAGCGATCAGTCGATCCATCAGCAAGTGTTGTTAGAATTATTAACGCTAATCCTAGCACTAACTTTTCTTTAGAAAAGTTTAGAATGTATTTACTCATTTTTATCACTACGTTATTTTATCGCTTTATTTCTTGTGGCTATATTTAAAAGCCATGCCTAGAAACTATATCTGTAAACCATAGCCTAATACCTTTAAAAACTATATTTACCTTCAAGGTACATCGTGCGTGACGGCCAAGGGTGTACAATATAAGCCAAGTCATCAAAAATATTATCTACACCAAAAGATACGCTAGCGGTTTTATTAATACGCCAGCTGACTTTCGCATTGACGAACATATAATCATCAATAGCCCCGTAAACTTCATCTTCAGTATCGGTGTTGTCTAAGTCACCAAATGAATCATTTGCATAGCGAAAACTGGTGCTGATATCGACTGCATCTATAACCGGATAACTTAAAATTAAGTTAGCTCTATACTCAGGGATACGTGGTAGTTCATTATTTTCAAAATTGATATTTGATACATTTTTATTAATGGCCGCATCTGTATAGCTCACATTGAAGCGAGCGCTTAGTTTAGTAGCAAAAAGCCCTTTTTGGTGGTAAATAAATTCAACACCTTTAGTCTCAATTTCATCAAGTGATAAGAAAGTCGAAATACTAACATTATCGATTTCGCCGCGCTGATTAAATATTGCGTCATCAATTATTTCATGAAAGAAATTAACACGAACAAAGCCGTCATCAATCATTCTTTCAATACTTAAATTTTGAAAGACACCATCTTCCGGTACTAAGGAGGCATCAGAAACGGATGAGTTAGTGGCTGTTTCTTCATTTCTATACAATTCTTCTGCGATAGGAAAGCGAAGTGCTTTGGCCACAGAATAACGAATAGTCAATTGATCTGATGGCATATAGGCAATCGATAGCTTAGGCGATAAACCAGACTCTGTACGATCTTCGGCTACCGTTACATTATAAAGTCCGCCGGAGGTTTCCCAGTCTTCATAGCGAAGGCCTAACGCTAAATCCCAAGCAGAGCTAATAGCTAAGCCCCACTGTGCAAATGCTGCAGTGGTTGCTGTTTTTCCACGGCTTTCTGAGCGCTCACTAATAAACTCGCCGGTCGCCGCATTAAAATTTGATGGATCAATCTCAAGTTCATACTTATCCATCATCAGGCCTACCGATAAACGCATATTATCGTTATCTAATAAGCTATTAGTGCCGAGTTTGATGTCGAGCGTATTCCAGCCGGTATTTTTATATTCGGTTAGTCGTCCGTTCCTTGAGCCAAAATTTGGATCGTCAGTATTTAAGCCGGTACGGCGTTCTTCATCTTTTCGAATTTCAAAGTCTGTCGCATAAATATCGTAGACCCAGTCGTTCGCTAATTCTCCGCTTACGCCAAAACCCAGTAACAAGCTGTTTCGATCTTGAAAACGCTCTTCAAAGGTCGACGGGGTCGCATCCCAGTAGATATTGCTGCTGCTATCGGATAAATAATTACGCTTATTATTTTCTTCGCGAACGCGTTTTTCATACGCGATAGTACCTCGTAGTTGAACTGAGCCTAGGTCATAGCCTAACTTTATTTTATAGAGTTCAGTTTCAGACGTTTCTGCACCAGAATCTCCAATATAAATAACGTCTTCACCTTCGTCATCTTTACCTTTTATATAGCCGATAACGCCAGCCGCGTCTAAGTCGGCTGCTTCACCAGCATCAAGGGAGTAATTAGTCATTGGCTGACTTTTATTAGCTAGTCGGTTATAGGAGGCAAATATGTTGAAGTCGCCGATTTTATCTTCATAAGATAAGAAGATTTTGTTACCTGAAAAGCTTTCGTCCGTACCCAGCTGATCGTAGTCTTGGCTCATAATAGTACCTTGAACCGTGAAGCGACGCTTTTGTGGTGTGCGTGTTTTAATATCGATAACACCACCCATGGCATTACCGCTATATTCTGCAGAGTAAGGGCCGTAGATAACTTCTACAGATTCAATTTCATCGGGGCCGACTAACGACCAGCGAGGTGATCCGCTAAAGCGAGTCTGTAATAAATAGTGTAAAGGAAGCCCATCTGCAAATACCATGCTTCTAGCGGTTTGGAACATACCTGCGCCACGAATACCGACAACACCATTTGGATCACCGACAAAACGACGGCGAATAACCAAACTTGGCTCAAACGCTACGGCATCTTCGGCGGTCATCATGTTAATAGCTTCGAGTTCTTGCGCTGTGATTTTTGATGTTGGGCTGACAACAGTGGTATCACTAAAAATACGCTCACTGAAAACGCTAACCTCTTCTACCGTCGCTTGTGCCCCAACCGTTTTTACCAGCGTGGTATTTACAAGACAAGCGGATAATATCCCCAACATTAATCTACTTCTTTTCATTTATAACAATTCCTAAACCACATTAACTGTAAAACCTCTGTTCCTAGTTCGTGCTAACGGCTGGATCGACATAAACAGCTCTCAACAAAGAAGAGGCTATTGTAGTGAGCTACATCAAAAACGGAATGCGACAAATTGTCGCAGGCTTAAATGTGGCAGGCTGGGTATAATCACATCATGAATGACACTGAATACAGCTCTGACGAACCTCATAACCGCCAGCCCTTCCTTAGGCTATTGCTCACTTTACGTTTAATCGGCCTGCTGGCACTCAGCCTAACCTTGACCGGCTTACATTATTACAGCGACCTCAACCTGCCGCTAGGCCCGCTGGCCGGTGTTATTGGAGCGATGGTTTTACTGAGTATTTTTAGTCTTTACTCTTTACACAGACAGCAACGCGTTAGCCAGCATGCTCTCTTTTTACAATTAGCCGCCGACCTAGTTGCCACCGCATTAATGCTGTATGCGGCCGGTGGCGCGGGCAATCCATTTGCCTCGTACATGTTATTGCCGGTTTGTTTAAGTGCCGCTAGTTTGCGCCCTCCCTTGGCCATTACACTCACAGCCTTAGCGCTAACCCTATACACCACATTGCTGTTTTATTATCAGCCACTCTTAGCATTAGCGCCCCACAATCAACATCAACACGGCGGTAGTGGTTTGGTAGCACAGCTTCATATTTGGGGTATGTGGCTGAGCTTTGTTTTAAGCGCGTTATTGATTTCGTATTTTTTATTGCACTTAGCCCGCACCGTGCGGCGACAACAAGAGCAAATACAGCAGCATCAAAACCAAATTCTGCGCGATGAACAATTAATGGCCGTCGCCACACTAGCCGCAGGGACTGCACACGAATTGGGTACGCCACTGGCTACCATGACCCTTTTGACTGAAACCCTGCAATACAATAATGACCCCAAGCAGCATGAGGCCGACTTAGCCCAATTACAGCTGCAGTTACAACGCTGTAAAACCACCCTGCAGCAATTGCGTCAAACCGCCGCCCAACAAGCCCAAGTACTTCCCGTACACGAAGCCTGCAGCGCTATTTTAGCCCACTGGCAAGTATTGCGGCCCGAGTTACAAGCAGACATCCAGCTGCCAGACGATAATGACACGCAGGCTACATTGTCACTGAGCCTGTCACTCGAACAAGCACTGCTAAATATATTAAATAATGCTGCAGATGCCAGCCCGCTGCAGCTCGACATTCATATCCAGTGGGATTCACAGTACTTATATTGGCAAGTTAATGATCGTGGTCCAGGCATTAGCCCACAACAAGAAGCCTTATTGGGCAAACAACATCACAGCAGTAAAAGTGATGGCCTGGGCTTAGGACTATTATTAAGCCACGCCAGTTTAGAGCGCTTGGGCGGCAGCATTCAACGCAGCCCACGTCGCGGGGGTGGCACACGCTGCGACATCACTATTCCACTGCAGCAGGCATTAATATGACGTCTATTTTAATTGTGGATGACGAAGTTCAATTTAGTCACATATTAACGCGCAGCTTGAGTCAATACGGTTTTGAATGCCAAACTGCCCACGATGGCCAGCAAGCCTTAGAAAAATTAAAGCAGCAACGTTTTGATGCACTATTATTGGATCTAAAACTGGGTAACGATTCGGGTCTGCGCTTATTACCCCAACTGCTCACCCTGCAAACTGACTTACACATTGTGGTGCTTACCGCTTACGCCAGTATTAATACCGCCGTAGAAGCCATTAAATTGGGCGCCTGTGATTACCTGTGTAAACCCTGTGGCAGCGCCGAGATTATTCAAGCCTTAAACAAAAAATTGGCCAATGCTGAACTGGCCATTGCCGAAGCACCACCCTCACTAGAACGTTTAAGCTGGGAGCGCATTCAAACGGTACTGGCCGAACAAAGCGGCAATGTCTCAGCCGCCGCCCGTATTTTAGGGCTACACCGACGTACCCTACAGCGTAAATTACTAAAAAAACCGGTACAACAATAATCCCTATCGAAGCCGCAACAGCCAGTCACATAACTTAAAAGCCAACTCATCACCGGTAGAGCCCATCGCAGCAATTTCAATTGCTAGTTACGGGCATGGCCTTTAATCAAATCTGAAAGAATTTGATCTTGCAAACCTGCTTCTTCTGGAGGGAGATCATTGGGTTGAAATGTATTGCTGCAGATACCATCTATAGGAGCAATTTGCTAGAATCAATGCTTAATACATAAGCTATGATGAGCGCCAATGTTTCTTATTAAGGTGAAAAGTTATACGGGGTTTTTAATTTTCTTACTGGCTGGATGTGCCACGCTAAACCCAAATTTTGAAAATCCCGAGGTTACTGTATCTTCATTTAGAGTACTGCCTTCCGACGGGCTTCCCAGGTTTGAAATCAAACTGCGCGTTATTAATCCAAACAGCACTGAACTCAAGTTACGCGGGATTTCTTATTCCGCCAGTATTCAAGGCCATAAAGTGTTGTCTGGAGTTACCAATAAAATCCCTGTGATCGGCGCTTATAGTGAGGGCGAAGTAAAATTAACTGGCGGTATTAGTTTGCTGGGGGGCTTTCATTTTCTCAGTGATTTAATGCAACAGAAAAATACCGGCATGAATTACCAGTTAAATGTGAAAATGGATGTGGGTAGCTTTATGCCCGCAATACGCGTTGAGAAGAGCGGTGAAATTCTACCGTCCGCGCGTTGAGTTTTGGCACAATGGTTTATGAATACGTAAGGTAAGGTAAGCTAACCGAATAAGATATCTATCTTATTCGCTAGTTTTTATTTTTATACTGTATTTTAATCAAGCCTTTGTAATAATTAGCACTCGTTTTAGTTAATGATAAAGGGTGAAGGGCTTGCGGTTCATTAAAATGTCGCTCAATAAATTGTTACTGATTGCTTTTATAGCGCTGCCCAGTTTTTATTTGGGCTGGCTAGCCAGAGCATTTGATCAAACCGGTAACGCTGTAGTAGTTAAGCCTTTATCAATTGATGCTCAGCCGCTTCAGCAGCAAGCTGTTTTACCACAAAGTACCAATAAGACTGATTCTGAAGAGATGGCATCTAATAAGCCTAACTATTTACACCACTTTAGGCACCTGCTGAACAGTTATGCCGTCGATGAAGCGATGTCATTATTTGATCGGCTAGTAGCTATCGATGAAAATGTTAGTCATGTACTTCGTAGTGATGTCATTAGCTATCTACAATCTTATATGGAGAGCGGTCAAAATGAGAGCCTAATGGCCTTGATTGACCTCTATCTATCGCGCTATTACGATGACATCGATGTGTTGTTAATTCTTGCCGAGTATCAACGGCTGCAGGGCTATCCCGATGAGGCGGCTAGAGTATTTCATTTAGCCTTTACCTACGCCTATCAACCCAGGCAAGAGGAAAAAATCTCTGCGGCTTTTTTGAAACTGGTTGAGAAAACTAATCAGTTATATTCAGAGCAAAAACGCTGGGTCGAATTGCTAGGGTTTTACGACCTTCTTGACACTATCGACCTAAATCGTCCTCTCTATCAATTACAACAGGCTTTGGTTTATCAGCATCTAGGCGACATTGATAGCGCTAAAGTTTTATTACGGCTATTGGCTGATGATATTCGGTGGGGGGGCAAGGCGCTAGAAATGCTGCAGTCTATTGATCAGAAAATTCAGATCAACAATGATGATCTAGCGACGACTCAAGGGATTCCTCTTGTTAGGCAGGGTAACCACTATTTAATTCAGATTAAAGTAAATGATCAGTCCGATCTGACACTGATGATTGATACCGGGGCTTCCGTCACATCTATATCTCAGAAAAGCTTCACTTTTTTATCAGAACAATCTGATCTTGCTTATAAAGGGTCACGCTTATTCAACACAGCCAATGGTGTCGCTAAAGGCGAAATATTTACTGCAGCAGAAATCGGCTTTGGTAACAGTATCTTAAAGGACGTTGATTTAGCCGTACTCGATTTCACGCTAAACAATGGTGTTGACGGTTTACTAGGCATGAATGTCTTGAAGTATTTTCGTTTTGAAATTGATCAAGATAAGAAAATGTTGTTTATCCAACCTCGCTAGCATAAAGAGCTTTATCCCTATGAGCT
>JBNMPS010000056.1:0-15658 GCA_051277005.1 Pseudohongiellaceae bacterium | reverse complement strand
GTAGAGCGCCACATTGTGATGCCCTCGCAAGCAACCGCTTATAAAATCGGTATGCTTAAAATTATCGAATTACCCGAAAAGGCTAGAGCAGAGTTAGGCGATAAGTTTGATATACGTGAATATCATGATGTTGTTTTACGTGGAGGATCGGTGCCGATGAATGTACTCGAAGATATTGTTATATCACTATATTAGAGACACCCGGCGCTAACATGCCCGTCATACAAACAATTATTGTGTTATGACCATTATCACGTTATAAAATTATTTAAGTTGCGGTGCAAAATTGTGTAACCTAGGTTATCGGCGCGACCAATCTTAATTGATACTTCATGAAACCCCATAATACAATTAATAAAATTTGCATACTATGATGAAACCTTTTCTGCTATCTGCTTTTGTCTTTCCAGGCGCGGGCTATTATCTTTTAAAAAAACCAATACATGGAACCATCTCTGCATTGTTAGTGCTCGGCATAGTCGTTGTTTTTGTTAAAGACACCTTATATAGGTCAAACATCATCAGCCAGCGTATTATTAATGGTGACATTACACTAGATGTAGCCGCTATACGCGAAGCCATACTCACAACCCCCGGTAACGTTGACCCGGCTACACTGAGCCTACTTACCTATTTTTTTGGCGCCGTATGGCTTTGGGGAATGGTTGATTGTTACCGCTTAGCGAAAAAGTCAGACAAGCTGATTAATTAATCTCAATGTGTAGACTATTACCATTCTTTTTTGTAGGCAGCGTTAAAAATACTGCCTATACTGATCGTACTCTTTAAGAGGGGTATAACAATAACAATTAAATAAACAGGTGTAATATGGAATCTACCTCAACTTCAACGCAACAACCCCAATCTGACCAAAAATCATCAACGGTTAATAACCTACGCTTCGACTTTCGTGGTGATGGCACCGAATATTTTAAGATCTGGATTGTTAATTTGCTATTAACAATCGTCACCTTTGGTATTTACTCGGCTTGGGCCAAAGTTAGAAATACTCGTTATTTTTACTCTAACCTCTACCTTGATGGCAACAATTTTCGTTACTTAGCCAAGCCATTAACCATACTTAAGGGAAGAATAATTGCCGTCATTGCCTTTGTTATTTACAGCTATATATCACAGCAAAATCCAATCGCAGGGATAATATTGGCGGTATTACTGTTAATTGCTATGCCTTATCTTATCAATAAATCGCTGGCCTTTAATCATCGCATGTCTGCCTACAAAAACATCCAGTTTCGTTTTCATGGCCGTTATGGCGAAGCCTTTATGGCATTTTTTGTTTGGCCTTTAATAGGGCTATTAAGCTTCGGCATACTTTACCCAATGGCATTGTTAAAAATCAATCAGTTCCTCGTTAACAATAGCGCTTATGGCACCTCACGTTTTGAGTTTAGCGCCACCTATAAAGATTACGGCATCATATTTTTAATTATGCTTGGCGTTGGTATCACTATTGGTTTACCTATCTGGGGTATCTCAGCCTTATTACCCTCGCTCAGCTTTATCACCCCCGTATTAATGGTAGTGATATACTTCGCACTGCTCACTTACTTTTACATTGAAACGACCAATTTGTTTTACCGCAGCCTCTCACTAAACCAGCATAGCTTTAAAGCTGAACTTACCCTGCAAGGCGCCGCTAAAGTATTTATTATTAACGCCGGGTTAACCATTGTTACCTTGGGCCTTTATTTACCTGCGGCTAAAGTACGTATGACAAAATACCTCTGCAATAATATTACTATGCAAGCTCACGGTACTCTCGATAACTTTGCCGCTGCCGAAAATGAGAACATTAGTGCATTGGGTGAAGAATTTGGCGAAGTTTTCGATTTTGGACTCTAAGCGATTATGCTTAAGCAGAGCCTTTTAACTTGATCCGTATTGAAGGGTATTTTTTAGATGGTAAGTCTTCTGGGCGGCATCAAGCCCGCCTAGAAGTTCTGCCTCACTTACCAGCACTCGCCTATGTGTTTGTCGAGCCCTATGCGAGCGATACGCCTCAAACGTTATCCCTTCCCACTACACAGCTAGGCGTTCAATCGCGCCTAGGTAACACCCCGCGCGAAATCATTCTGCAGAATAACCAATTATTTGTCACCGATGATAATGATAGTGTCGATCAATTGGCAAAACATTTAGGAAACAAAGGTCTCTCATCTCTATTACATAAACTTGAGAATAGCCTCACCACGATCATTTTTGCGTGTATTACGACTGCCGTTCTCACGTGGGCTACTGTCATCTATGGATTCCCTGCCGCCGCTAAACAAATTGCCTTTCATCTGCCAGAGTTCACCACGAGTAAACTGGGCAGCAGCTTAAGTATTTTAGATACCGTATTATTCGAACCCAGTGAGCTTAGCCAACAACGCCAGCTAGAGGTTCGACAGTTCACCCAAGTTGTTTTAGACCAATACCCCGCACTGCATCCAACCCTTTATTTCCGCTCAGGTATGTCGGCCAACGCATTAGCATTACCCAATGGCGAGATTGTGTTAACGGATGATTTTGTTACGCTTGCGCAAGATGATGATGAAATTCTAGCCGTGGTTTTTCACGAACTGGGGCACCTCCAAGGCAAGCATATTGTTAGGCGAACGCTACAAGACTCAATGGTGACTTTATTAATTATTTTTATCACCGGCGACTTAGACACTTTAGACCTACTTACGGGCCTGCCGACGCTGGTATTAGATTTATCCTATTCTAGAGCTTTTGAAGAAGAAGCCGATGATTTTGCACTACAGGCCATGCACCAACATGGCATAGATACAAACAACTTTGCCATTATTATGCAGCGCTTAGATGATCATTATGATAGTGCGGATATTAAATCCTTTTTATCCACCCACCCCCTGACCTCTGAGCGTATTGCGAAAGCGAAACGCTTTAAATCCACTCAAAAGTAACGTCCATTAAAAAAACCGCTGATGTTTACCCGCGAGTTTTTCTTTATAGCGATTGGATTTCATAGGCAGCCTTTTCCGATTATCATGCCCAATTATTATAGGCTTATAATAATCAGCACCGCTGCTTACTTAAATCCTCCCCGCATAACAATCATCTTTCTAGCACTGCACAGTATTTCCAATCGCCACGATACGACTTATAGTGGTCACTTAATTGTTGAAATTAGATGTAGCAGTCATGCAGTTGAACACTCACCTTTAACTTTCTGCATGAGGATTTACCAATGAAGAATCAAACCGGGTTCACCCTACTTGAGCTTTTAATCGTCGCCGCCATTGCGGCCGCTATTACCGGCCTTATTTATGCCTCCCAATTGAAAAAAGCTAAAACCACCGCCTGCATATCAGAATCATCAACGGTGACTAATTATGCAGCGGTGTGGGCCGCAACCATCACCGCACAGCAACCTTTAGGTGACACCAAAGCCTGTCGGGCGTATAAAGTGGCCGCTGAGGCCTGGAACGGCCAATGTGATGATGTGCTAAAACCGTATAACGTACCCACCGCTTGTGAATAAGCTGCTCCCATAAAAAAACCCCGCTGGTTTTCACCAGCGGGGTTTTTAACGTGCGGTACTTAAAAAAGATTAGGCGTTAGCTTTTCTTTCTTTTTCAGCAGCGATAACTTCTTCTGATACGTTTGCAGGACATGGGTTGTAGTGCGCGAACTCCATAGAGAACTGACCACGGCCCGATGTCATGGTACGCAATGAACCGATGTAACCAAACATTTCTGAAAGAGGAACGTCAGCTTTAATGCGAACACCCGAAACACCTGCTTCTTGATCTTTGATCATGCCACGACGACGGTTTAAGTCACCAATAACATCACCAACGTGATCGTCTGGCGTGAACACGTCAACAGCCATGATAGGCTCAATCAACTGTGGGCCCGCTTTAGGCATTGATTGACGGAAGGCACCTTTAGCTGCAATTTCAAACGCTACAGCTGATGAATCAACGGCGTGGTAACCACCATCGTACAAGACAACTTCAACGTCTAATACTTGGAAGCCAGCCAATGGACCTTGATCCATCATGCCTCTAAAGCCTTTCTCAACCGCTGGGAAGAATTCCTTAGGAACGTTACCGCCCACAACTTTTGAGGTAAACGTGAAACCAGAACCCAGCTCGCCCGGCTTGATACGGTAATCGATTTTACCGAACTGACCAGAACCACCCGATTGTTTCTTATGCGTGTAGCTGTCGTCGATTTCTTGCGTAATGGTTTCGCGGTAAGCCACTTGTGGTTTACCCACTTCTAGCTCAACACCGTAAGTACGCTTCAAAATATCAACTTTGATATCTAAGTGAAGCTCACCCATACCTTTAAGAATGGTTTCGCCTGAATCTTCGTCAGTCTCAACGATGAACGTAGGATCTTCAGCAACCATCTTACCAATCGCAAGGCTCATTTTTTCAACACTGGCCTTATCTTTAGGCGAAACAGCAATCGAAATAACAGGCTCAGGGAAGATCATAGGCTCAAGTGTACATTCATGTTTAGGATCACAAAGTGTGTGCCCTGTTTGAACGTTCTTCATGCCTACAATAGCAATGATGTCACCGGCTTGCGCCGAGCTAAGCTCAGTACGCTCATCGGCATGCATCTCAACCATACGGCCAACACGCTCAGATTTACCGGTGAACGAGTTAAGGATGCTGTCACCCTTTTTCAAGGTACCTGAGTAAATACGAATAAAGGTTAATGCACCGTAGCGATCGTCCATAATTTTGAACGCTAACGCACGGAAAGGCTCTTCAGTGGTGACTACGGCAAATTCACCGTTAGGCGCACCCTCTGCGTCAGTTAACGGCTGTGGGTCAACGTCAGTTGGGCAAGGCAAGTAATCAACAACCGCGTCCAATATGAGTTGAACACCTTTGTTTTTAAAGGCCGAACCACAGTAAGTAGGGAAGAAGTCTAGAGCGATGGTGCCTTTACGGATACAACGCTTAACCTCTTCGATAGAAGGCTCTACGCCATCCATGTAAGACATGATGAGGTCGTCGTCTTGCTCAACGGCCTTTTCAATGAGTTTTTCGCGGTATTCTTCAACATCGTCAACCATGTCAGCAGGAATATCAACGATTTCGAAGTTCTCGGGTAAACCAGAGTCATCCCAAACGTAGGCCGTGCGGCTTAACAAATCAACCAAACCGACAAACTCGTCTTCAGTACCAATGGGCAATGTCATGATTATTGGGTTAGCACCCAATACTTTTTCTACTTGGCCAACAACACGCAAAAAGTCTGCACCTAGGCGATCAAGTTTGTTAACGAAGATGATACGAGCAACTTCAGAGTCATTCGCATAACGCCAGTTAGTTTCTGACTGAGGCTCAACACCACCAGAACCACAGAAAACACCAACGCCGCCATCAAGTACTTTCAACGAGCGGTAAACTTCTACAGTGAAGTCAACGTGCCCAGGTGTATCGATGATGTTAAAACGGTGATCTTTCCAGAAACAAGTCGTTGCTGCTGACTGGATGGTTATACCGCGCTCAGCTTCCTGCTCCATGAAATCAGTGGTTGATTCACCATCGTGAACCTCACCGGTTTTATGAATTTTACCAGTCAACTTCAAGATACGTTCTGTGGTTGTGGTTTTACCAGCATCAACGTGTGCGAAGATGCCTATGTTTCTATAGTGGGATAAATCTGCCATTGCGTCACTCAAATCAGTCAGGGTAAAAATTGCGCGCAGTATACAGGATTTTCTCCCCGTTGTTGAAGAATTTCTTAACACAAACGCATTTCTTTGCCCGCTAAGCCTAGCGCACAAAGACAGCTAAGTGTTTGTTTTCCAATAAGGATTTTTGTTTCTCACGCAAGCTATTGATTTCAATGGGTAAAAATTGAACAGCGGGATGCTTACACCACCACGCCCTGGGCGCTTAATGGCTCAATTTGCTCTGAGCTATAGCTCAAATTTTGTAAAATTTCTTGCCCACTCTGGCCCAATATAGGTCGTGCCTGCTCGGTATTGGCCGGTTTACGGCCAAACTCCCAGGACAGGGGGGCAGGCAGCGTAAAGCTTGGATAGGACTTTGACCCTTAAGAATAGGTAAAACTCAACACCTTCAGCTTTTGAGAACAACAAAAACCAGCATTGAGCTGGGCTTGGGAGGGGTTTGTTTGAGAGCAATGGAAACCCAGCCTTGGATATCTTCTAGAACCGATCAAATCTAAAGCGCTACATAATTCATCACGTGCTCAACCTAATAACCATCAAGCAAACAGAATTTAAATAGCGTAGCGTCAATTCTGAGGTATATTAACCACCCAGGTAAATTTTAAACGAGTTACGTTTTATTGAATAATAATAATCCAGGAGGATCGCTATGACGTTGTCAGTACAGAAGTACTTAATAATGATACTAACTCTATGCCTACTGCCGATAATCGGCCAGGCTGATGAGATTGAATATGTAGACTTACAATCTCGGACGACACAATGGCATGTTAGCTACAAACTCCATGAAGATTATACAGTAGAGATCATTTCTGAATTTAAAATACAAGCATTAACCGAAAATGCTGTTAAAGACCTAAAAAACCGCAGTTTTTCTTACAGTACCAGCATAGAAAAATTCGAGGTTCTAGAGGCATATACCATTAAGCCTAATGGTGATCATATTGATGTCCCTAAAAACAACTACCAAGTAACGGTCAACAAAGGCAATAACGATGGCGGGGCTATATTTTCTGACCGTACAAAGATATCAATTGTATTTCCTGACCTAGAACTTAACGACTCTATTTTTATGAGGCTTAAAAACATTGAAACCGAACCTATGTTTCCTGGTCACTTTGGCACCTCTGGATCTTTTTGGAGTCAGAATTCTTATGAAGATGTGAAAATCACTTTCGACCTTCCTAAAAACTTGAAATTCAAACACCAAGTACGCGGTATGGAAGAAGATAATGAAATCAAGGGCGATCGACAGCTTATTGAACTTACCTACAAAAACCCTAAGCCTGTGAAGATTGAACGGACTGACTTTAGCGTGTGGGATACAGAGACCGAGGTCGGTTATGCCCTTTCTACATTTAAAAATTATTCCTCAATTTCCCGCGCGTACGGTGACAGAGCCTCACCTAAAGCTATACCTACAGACCGTATTAAGCTGCTAGCTAATGAAATTGTCGGTAAAGAATCAGACAAGTCCGCACAGGCTCGATTGCTATACAACTGGGTAGCTAAGAATATCTCATATGCCGGTAACTGTATTGGCGTGGGTGCAGTTGTACCACACGACACAGACTTTATTCTTGATAATCGTATGGGCGACTGCAAAGATCATGCGACTTTATTGCAGGCATTATATACATCAGCTGGGATTGAGAGCGTTCAGGCCTTAATTAATTCAGGATCAATTTATTCATTACCTGAGATACCCTTAGTAACATCAGTGAACCACGTTATTACTTATTTACCTGAATGGGATAAGTTTGTAGATTCTACTAGCTCAACCACACCATTTGACTTACTCCCTTTACCAATCGCTGGAAAGCCGGTAATTCTTGTAAGTGGTTTCAAACAAGGTCAAAGAACCCCTGCAACAGTATCCAGCGAAAGCTTTCAAAATATTACATCTGACATGACAATTCAGCCTGATGGATCTGTAGTGGGAAATATCTCACTCAATTTGAAAGGCTACCCAGCTGCTCAAGCTCGCGCATCATGGCGTAACGTCACACCAGAACAAGAAAAGCAGTGGCTGAAAAAACCATTTAGTTCAAGAAATCAAATTGGCTCAGCCACCGTAAAGAAAGACGACCCAGCCCCCTTACTATCTAATTTCAATTATTCATTTGAGTTTGATCGCCCCGAGTTTATCATGTCAAAAGGGACTGGGGGATTTCATATTGGCCCACTAATTAACAGTTCACTGCCATTGTATTCTTTTTTGTCATATCCAAAAGAAGACATAGAAGGCTTTGATGTACAATGTGGCAATGGAAACTCTGTAGAATATTTAACCTATAAGATTCCAGAGAACATGAAGATTCTGGCTAAACCGGAGAATTTTGAAATCAATGAAAATCATATTGTTTTTATGGCAACTTACGAGCTAGATGATGGCATTTTAAAGGTTGTTAGAAAAATTGATGACCAAACTCCTGGGCATGTATGCACCGCCAATTTGATAAATAAACAGCGTCAGACTTTAATTAAGATAGCCGAAAACATGAAGTCACAGGTGATATACCAGCACTAAGATTCCGAGAACATCTGAGCCACACTTTACATACTAGCGATTAAAGTGTGGCCATACAGTCCAGTTCTTGTGTTAAACCACAATGCTTAATATTCTATAACGTCCAATTTTAACGTAATAAAGACCCAGTATTCCGCAGGGCTTGCGTGGGGTTGAGGGTAAAGACCAGAATAAACCAAAATCTAATCCTCTTCTGTTTCCTCAAGCTCTACTTGAGCTGGCCGCCTAGGGACAATCTCATAATCATCAGTGATGGACTTAAGTATTAAAGCCATTGATCTCATCTGCTTTGTCGCCAGATACAAATAATAACCAGCAATAACTAGTATCATAAAGATACCGACAAAAATTATAATGAGCCACGTTGAAACAGAACTATCAACCGACTGTATAGTTGGTTTAATAGTAGTTTCATACAGAGTTGAAAATGTATCGGAGACAACACTATTAGTGGCGCCTCTAAGACTTTCAATTGTTGGGGCAGCCTGCTCCACACTCTCCTCGAACGATTTTAATAGGATGTTAGCTTCCTGCATAACCAAGGCTAATGCCTGCAATTGTTCCGGAGTCATTTTCTCTGACTGCAACTCAATCTGATCTACTTTCGTTGCCAATGCCAGAGATGCTTCCTTAATGGTTTTTGCTGACTCATCTAAGCCGTGAAGCTCAAATGTAACATTGATAAATTTCTCTGGGCTAGACGGTACAGAGGCCTCATCAGCCATTACTGGAAAAGCAAAAGAGAGCCCTAACATAACGAGGGCTTGAATTTTAAAAAAATTTAGCATTATTATTTCGCTTTAATTTGCAGTGATGGGTATTTAAGCCCCAATAAAAGATTTAGATTAACGCTAATACTGATTATTACATTGTTTTACCTTACTAAGCGCGTATCAACCTAATTTTCGAGTAAACCAAGGCATATTTTATTTGCCATTGGTAAATTGCCTGCACCACTCGACACGCTGTTCAAGAACTTTTTAGTGGTGGGTGCGTATTCCGGGCCATGCTGAACACCGATTCTGATTGAAGATGAACACCCATTACGATTCATGATGAGCACCGATTCCGGAATACGCACTAGAATACGCGCTCAGACAAACGCACAGCATGGACATGAAAAATGAGATAAAAGCGCTCTGTAGGAGAACGGCCTAGGACACGCACCCGATATTGCTTTTTAACGGCTCGATTTACTTTGCGCTGCCGCCTAACTCTTCTAAAAAACTTAGGTTATTCTGGTCCAATAAAGGTCGAACCTGCTCAGTATTAGCCGACTTACGAAATAAACCTCATTGGCCCCGTGACTCACTCCAGCGTATTAATAAGGGGGTATTTAACAAATATATTCATAGCCCGTGTCAGTTACCCACATTATATACGCTGGCCACACTCAAATGAGTCATATTGAGCCCATTTGTCACATGACATGGCGTTATTTGGCCTATAATTTGAGTCTTTAATGACTAAACTAGCCAATCAATTATTGGTAACACGTCAGTAATAACAAAAGGGTCATACCATGCTCACCGGCAACATGATGGATTTTCAACTCACCATCAACAGTATTATGCGTCATGGGCGTAACCTATTCGGCCAGCAAGAAATTGTTTCCGTAACCGCTGATAACCCACTACACCGCTATACCTACGGAGAGGCTTTTTGCCGAGTAGGCCAATTGGGCCATGCGCTATCTGAGATGGGCTTAGAGCCCGGCGATAGAGTGGCCACCATAGCCTGGAATGACTATCGCCACTTAGAGGCTTATTACGGTGTTTCATGCTCCGGCTTAGTGTGCCACACCATTAACCCACGGCTATTTCCCGAACAGTTGGTTTACATTATTAACCACGCAGAAGATAAAGTGCTAATGGTCGACCTCCTGCTATTCCCATTAGTTACCCTGCTTCGTGATCAAATGCCCACAGTCGAGCGCATTATTGTGATGACCGACGAAGCGCATATGCCTGATACTGAGCTAGACGTTGAATGCTACGAGACATTACTAAAAGGCCGCCCCACTGATTTTGAATTCCCAGAGCTTGACGAAAACACCGCCAGTTCACTCTGCTACACCTCGGGCACTACTGGCGACCCTAAAGGCGTTTTATATAGCCATCGCTCTACGGTTTTACATTCGATGGCCTGTAACTCATCCGCCTCTTTTGGTTTAAGTGCTCGCCACTGCATGATGCCCGTGGTGCCGATGTTTCATGTTAACGCCTGGTCAATGCCCTATGCCTGCATTATGGCGGGCAGCAAAATTGTGTTCCCCGGCCCTAAAATGGCCGACGGCGAAGTACTCACCCAGCTTATTAATAATGAGAAGGTCACTATCGCCGCTGGCGTGCCTACTATTTGGCTGGCCCTATTAAATTACCTGCGCGAGACCCATCAAACCGTAGAAAGCTTAGAGAGCGTTGCGATTGGCGGTGCTGCCACGCCACGCAGCATGTTAGAAGAATTTGAACAAAAACATAATGTGACCGCCAACCCTTGCTGGGGCATGACAGAAACCAGCCCACTGGGCACCTTTAATGCGGTTAGAGAAGAGATTAAAGATTTGCCCGCTGCAGAGTTAATGCAATACCGCCTCAAAGCAGGCCTTCCGCCTTACGGTGTTGAGTTGCGTGTGGCAACGCCCGATGGCAAAGACCAACCAAAAGATGGCAAAAGTTTTGGCAACCTAGGTATACGCGGCCCTTGGGTAGCGGCTCAATATTATGGTAACGATAAAAATATCGTCGATGACCAGGGTTTTATGGATACAGGCGACATCGCCACTATCGATCAGTATGGCTATATGCAAATCACCGACCGCTCAAAAGATGTGATTAAGTCCGGCGGCGAATGGATAAGTTCTATTGATTTAGAAAATGCCTGCACCAGCCACCCCAAAATCACCGAGGCCGCGGTGATTGGTGTTGCTCACCCTCAATGGGGCGAGCGCCCATTAGTGGTTGCCGTTGCTGCCGGTAATGAGACATTATCGATTGAAGCGCTTAATGTTTATTTAGCCGAGCATGTCGCTAAATGGTGGCTACCCGATGATATTGTCTATGTCGATGAGTTACCCCATGCGGCAACGGGCAAGCTCGATAAAAAAGAATTACGTGAACAGTTTAAAGATTACCCGCTGCCAAATAGTAGGAATACACCATGAGCGAACAGCTATACCCCAATATGTTAAAACCGTTGGATCTGGGTTTTACCACTTTAAAAAATCGGGTATTGATGGGCTCTATGCATACGGGTCTGGAAGAGATGCCTAATGGCCATGCACGCATGGCGGCGTTTTTTGCCGAGCGTGCGCGAGGGGGTGTTGGCTTAATTGTTACCGGCGGTTTTGGCCCTAGCAAACGTGCGGCCACGCATGAACAGACTAAAATGTTATGGTCCGAAGAAGATTGTCCCGATCATCAAATTATTACCGATGCCGTGCATGAAGCCGGAGGTAAAATTTGTATGCAAATATTGCATACCGGGCGTTATGCCTTTAACCAAAATCCTATTGCGCCATCCGCTATTCAGTCGCCTATTACACCCTTTAAACCCTCGGCGGCAACGACTGACGAAATAGAACAGCAAATTAAAGATTTTGTACGCACCGCCGTATTGGCACAAAAAAGTGGTTACGACGGCGTAGAGATCATGGGGTCGGAAGGTTACTTTTTAAATCAGTTTATTGCGCTGCGTACCAACCACCGTGATGACGAATGGGGCGGTGCTTACGAAAACCGTATGCGCTTGCCGGTAGAGGTAGTTCGTCGGGTGCGCGAAGCAGTCGGTGAAAAATTTATTATTATTTACCGCCTATCCATGTTGGATTTAGTAGAAGGCGGCAGCAGTTACGATGAAGTAGTTAAGTTGGGCAAGGCGGTAGAAAAAGCCGGCGCCACTATTATTAATACGGGTATTGGCTGGCATGAAGCGCGTATCCCAACCATCGCGACCAAAGTACCCCGCGCGGCATTTACCTGGGTAACGGCAAAGTTTAAACATCAGTTTACTATTCCGGTGATTACCTCAAATCGCATTAACACACCGGAGAAAGCCGAAGAGGTGTTGGCTCGTGGTGATGCCGACATGGTGTCTATGGCGCGGCCCTTTTTAGCCGATGCTGAATTTGTTAAAAAATCAGTAGAGGGGCGAAGTGACGAAATTAATACCTGCATTGGCTGTAACCAGGCGTGTTTAGATCACGTGTTTAACATGAAGTTAACGAGTTGTTTGGTTAACCCAAGAGCTTGTCATGAAACAGAATTAAATTTAATCCCTACCACTCAAGTTAAAAGCTTAGCGGTAGTGGGTGCCGGCCCCGCCGGTTTGGCTTTTGCAACATCGGCAGCGGAGCGAGGTCATAACGTTACCCTGTTTGATGCCGGTAGCGAGATCGGTGGCCAATTTAATATTGCCAAGCTAATTCCAGGTAAAGAAGAGTTTTTTGAAACACTGCGTTATTTTAAGCGTCGCTTAGATATTACCGGGGTACAGGTAAAATTAAATACAACGATTGATGCTAATACATTAAACGACGAACACTTTGATGAAGTGATTATTGCCGCGGGCATTACCCCGAGAACGCCAGCGATAAAAGGCATTGAGCACACTAAGGTGATGAATTACCTCGATGTACTACGAGATAAAAAGCACGTGGGTAAAAAGGTGGCCGTTATTGGTGCGGGCGGCATTGGTTTTGATGTGGCGGAATACTTAAGTCATAGCGGTGAATCGACCAGCCAAAATATTCCCGCGTTTATGCGTGAGTGGGGTATCGATATGACCCTTAAAGCTCGTGGTGGCGTTGAAGGTGTTAACGCAAGGCCACATGCCTCGCCTAGACAGATTTATTTATTGCAACGTAAAACCTCAAAGGTAGGTTCCGGTTTAGGTAAAACGACGGGGTGGGCGCACCGTTTGGGGTTACGTAACAAAGGGGTGACGATGTTACCCGGTTGTGAATATGTAAAAATCGATGACCAAGGTTTGCATATTAAAGTAGGCGACGAGGACTCGGTGTTAGACGTTGATAATATTATTCTTTGTGCGGGGCAAGAACCCAATCAAGCTCTGGTTGATGGCTTAAATAAACCCTATCATTTAATTGGCGGCGCCGATGTGGCAGCAGAGTTAGATGCTAAGCGAGCGATTGATCAGGGCACAAGACTGGCTGCAGAAATATAAATTAGGCTATTAATCCTTTTTCTATAACAGCATTAAGACTTTTTCTTATACGGATTCTTGCCAACTAATTTTCAAGCAATGGATTTTATAGGGCCGCCGTCTCTTTGCTGCCGGTAATAACAAGCTACCCCGAGGGCGTCGCTATCGCTGCATTTAGCATAGCGGATTGAACAACATATGCAGGTATCTGGGCAAGCTAAAGCTCACCCTCCCCACTGCAAGCGAGTAGTAGAGGCTTATAGCTGCGACTAGAAATAGAAACTTGGTTGTATAGAAAGTTCAGTAGTGATGACAGTTTTGATAAACTGCCGTCTTCACAACTTGGCCCCGTTACTCTGCAGCTCTGAGTGAAGGGGCTTTTTATAGTTTTAGCTATCGCGATTAGCTTGGTTTATGACGTCTAGGCTGTGTCATGTTTTCTGGGTTTAATATATCCGCTAATTGCTCATCCGTTAACAAACCATCACGTTTAATTAAGGTAATAATGTTTGCGCCCGTCTCTAAGGCTTCTTTAGCGATACGTGTCGATTCTTGGTAACCCAAATAAGGGTTAACCGCAGTAACAATACCAATACTGTTATAGACCATTTGTTTGCAATGCTCTTCATTTGCCGTAATGCCAGCAACACATTTTTCGGCCAGCGTATTCAAGGCGTTGGTTAAAAATTGAATCGACTGCAAGGTGTTAAAAACAATTACCGGCTCCATCACATTCAACTGCAACTGACCCGCCTCGGCAGCCATGGTAACCGCTAAGTCATTACCGATAACTTGGTAAACAACTTGGTTAACCACTTCGGGAATAACCGGATTCACTTTACCCGGCATAATGGATGAGCCAGGTTGCATAGCGGGTAAATTAATTTCATTTAACCCTGCGCGTGGGCCGCTGCTCATTAAGCGCAAGTCATTACAAATTTTTGATACTTTAATGGCTGTGCGCTTTAGCAAGCTAGACAGTAATACAAAGGCCCCCATATCACTGGTCGCCTCGATTAAGTTAGTTTATTTTACAAAGTGCATATCGGCTATCCAGCAAATCTCTTCAATGGCTAGGCTTGAATATTCAGGGTCGGTATTAATACCGGTACCAATTGCAGTTGCGCCTAAGTTAACTTCTCTAAAGTTAGCCGTTGTGTCTTTCAGTTTATCTAAGTCTTCTTTTAGGGTGGCATAAAACCCTTCAAACTCTTGCCCTAATGTCATGGGCACGGCGTCTTGCAATTGGGTGCGACCCATTTTTATGACCTCCGAAAATTCAACCGCTTTATGTTTACACTGGTAACCTAACTTTGCGATAGCTTCATGCAATGTGGGCGTGCTCAACATCAAGCCTAAACGTACCGCAGTTGGGTAAACATCGTTAGTCGATTGCGATAGGTTGACATGATTATTAGGGTGAACAATATCGTAACTCCCTTTCGGGTGGCCTAAAAGAAATAGGCCGTTATAGCACCACGGCAAACTTAGGACTTATTATGAATGGGGCGATGATATAGACGATGAATGGGAAACATCATTCGCCTTACAGTTACTCCCCGCGCTTTGAGCCTGCGTTAGAATTTTATGCCGGCCAGGATACTCGCGGATTAGGCCCGGTGATAATGGGCATTGATAAAGTTGCTGGTAATACAGCGGTTAAATGGGAGCTGGGTACTATATTTGGTTTGGATAGTAATACTGCCGATTTAACTCTGCGAGCGGTTTTGGAATATGAGTTTTAATTAGCCGTTCCAGGGACCCGTACCGAATGACGCCAAGTTAAGAAAACCTGCCGTCATTCTGAGCGGTAACGAATAACCTCAAGACAGTTAGTTTGGTCAGTGCCCGTCACTTATTTTTAAATATTTTTAAATTATTAATTCTCAAAATTAAAATCTAAAATAAGAGTGTCTCGAAAAGCGCTTGTAGACTTATTTATTTTCATTACGTCTGAAACACCGTGTTTTAAAGTCTTGTCATTTATAAGAATACCATCCCAAGCCTGTTTCAATGTGGCTTTAAAAATTGGCAACCCGCTTTGCGCATGTACCGAGGACTCACCACCCACAACGTTTTCTCTTTCTATAACATGAATTGCCACGAAATCATGTCCATCACTATGTACACCTTCTGGAGCAGGCTTAACACCGGTAGAGTCTTCTCCAGAAACACGAATTTGGTGAACTCCAACCCGACACTGCTTTGAGTGAGTTATTTCCTTGGAAAAAAAGTTATCCATGTAAAAATCCATTAGATTCTTTAAAGGACGGCTG
>JBNMPS010000055.1:0-15689 GCA_051277005.1 Pseudohongiellaceae bacterium | reverse complement strand
ACGAAGGTGGTTTACTGCTATTGCTGCTGTTTAATCCCACCCGGTTGGTCAGTAGTTTAATGACCACGACCAAAACACTTATCAACGATTTCAGTGCGGGTGAGATTTGCTTGTCGTCTTTAAGCAGGCGCTCAACTTCACTCAGTGTTTGATCAATATTTATATGGTCTACAATCACAGAACAAAACCCAATAGACTCTTCAAAGAGCGTTATTCTATCATTGGTTTTAAGGCGCTATTTTTTCGCCTGGTGTTACGTTTTGAGGGCTTTAAGTTTTTTGCGTTTGGCTAGACTCTAATAATTGATTAATCGATCTGTGCCGCGCACCATGGTTGCTGCAGGGGCAAGATGCACGCCATTTAGTAAATGGGCGGGGAAACATAAAAATCACCTAAATGTCTGTCAAGACTTTTATTATGTTTTTTTTGATGAACTCGCTGAGTAGTTACAGAAAAACTTACTATTAAGGGCATCTCTAAGTGTTGGTTTCACTCCCATAAAGACTCTTAAAGACGGAAGGGCACCAAGCCGTTGCGCAACGTTTAAATGAAGCGTTTAGACCTCCAACAGTAAACCCTCAGAATCACGGCCTAATAACTTACCGAGTAAACTCGGCATTAGCTCACTGAGGCCAATTTTGTGCGCATGTCATCAATCACCGCCTTATAATCTGGCTGACTAAAAATTGCCGACCCCGCAACAAAGGTATCCGCCCCCGCAGCTGCAATTTCTGCGATATTACCGCCAGAGATACCACCGTCGACTTCTATACGAATATCATAGCCACTGCTATCAATCAGCGCCCTGACTTCACGGACTTTATCGATCGTTGCCGGGATAAATTTTTGGCCACCAAAACCGGGGTTAACCGACATTAATAAAATCATATCGACTTTATCCATCACGTACTTCAACGACTCCAAACCCATTGCGGGGTTAAGCACCAGGCCAGATTTACAACCAGCATCGCGAATGATCTGTAATGAACGATCTACATGAGTAGAGGCATCAGGGTGGAAGGTGATGTAGCTCGCCCCCGCTTCAGCAAAGTCCGCAATCAAGCCATCAACAGGGCTTACCATTAAATGCACATCGATAGGGGCCGTTACGCCGTGATCACGTAAGGCTTTGCATACCATCGGGCCAATGGTTAAATTAGGCACATAGTGGTTGTCCATTACGTCGAAATGAATAATGTCGGCACCAGCGGCGAGTACGTTATCGACCTCTTCACCCAACTTGGCAAAATTTGCCGCGAGGATAGAAGGTGCTATCAGATAGTCTCTCATAGTAAGATCCAAATTATAGATTTAAGCGATTTGGCCGCTATGTTACTTAAATAGCGGCAATCATTCAGTAGTGTTCACACTAATCCTTTAAAAAAATCCGTTTTGCTTATGAAGCCACGTATATTATTGTTCATCTTAGTATTAGCTTGCAGCCTTGCCCATAGCCAAGATCCTGGCGCAACTAAAGAGATGGCTAAAGAGGTCCCTGTAGAGCCTACCGAAGAGGCAACTGATAAAACGGCCACTACTCCGCCTAGATCAAAATTTGGCAATAGCTTTAGTACCATCAATGACCCGCAATTACTCTCCAAAGACCTCCCTTCGGAACAAATACTGTGGCTGGATATTGCGGGTAAAAAAGTTCTCAGTCTCTATAGCCCAGACCATTCAGGCCGAGCGAAAGGCGGCGTCATTTTATTACCAAGGCACGATCAACCCATCACGATTCACAACCGGCTTTTTAATCTGCAACAGACCCTGGCAGATAATAGCTGGCATGCCCTAACGATTGTTATGCCGAGTTTTACCGACGCAGAGAATGAAGCAAATCTTGCCCAGCAATACATTGATGCCGCTATTCAATTCTTAAACGATAAAGGTATCTACAACATGGTACTTTTGGGCGAAGGCATCAATGCTCACCGCATGCTACAGTTTGCCAACCAGCTCACCACACAAAAAAAGGCCAAGCAAATTAGAGGCTTAGCCATTGTTAACCCCGTTAACAGCGGTATCAAACCTACCATTGAAGCGTTAATTCCCAAATTACCTTTTTCTATTTTAGATATTTACTTCGATGAAGGCCTAGAAACCAAGCGTAACGCCAAGCTACGTTTAAGAAACAGCAGATCGATGCCGGCAAAGCAGTATCAGCAAATCCGTATGTTACGCCTAGCTAACAATCAAAAGGAAAATAGGCTCACCAAGCGAGTTAGGGGATGGTTAGATAAAACTGCTGCAGGGTTTTCTGTGGGGGTTAAGTAGTAACTATGTAGAGCATACTAAACTCTAGCACGCGCTCACGGCCCTCATTTGGTGATCTAATGCCATTAAGCGTTGTGGGGTGCCCACATCGACCCACTTGCCACGGTAACATTCACCGCTAACCTGCTTCATGAGCATAGCCTCTTTTAACAAGCCCGCTAAAGGAAACGATTCCGGCTCACTCGCAGCGAACAACTTAGGGTGCAGCAAACTTAATCCAGAAAATGTGAGCCCTTCACCCTTACCCTCTGGCAGCACTTTGCCATTAGATAGCAGCACAAAATCACCCTCAGGGTTATGTTCCGGATTTGCCACTAAAATAAGGTGGGCCAAATCAACCGTGCCTTGGCGCAACAGTAACGCTTCAATGGGGTAATCCATCCAGATATCGGCATTAACCACCAGAAAGGGATCATCACCTAACAGGGGCAATGCCTTATAAATACCTCCACCTGTTTCTAAAGTCTCGTGCTCACGGGAGTATTCGACATTAATACTCCAGCGTGCCCCATTACCGATGCAACGCTCTATTTGCTCGCCTAAATAAGCATGATTGATCACGAGATCGTTTACGCCGGCTGCGGCCAAACGCTCGATGTGATATTCAATCAGCGGTTTGCCCGCCACTAATAACAAGGGCTTAGGGACATGATCGGTTAAAGGCCGCATGCGTTTTCCTTGTCCTGCGGCCAAAATTATTGCCTTCATAAAACCCTCACCCTAATGCACACGCTTGTCACTTTTACTTTGTGCTTTATTAATTATATTTTAAGCTATAACAAAAAGTCTGTGTCCAGCCTAACAAATAAGCTTGTTTAAAACCGTGGAGCAGCCATCACTGGGTTTTATTCGCCATTAGAGACCGGATATTAAGCTATATAGAGTCACTTTCCGCCCCACAAAACCCCATTGTTTATACTTAGCATACAATCAAATTGTGATTCCACCCTCAGGCAGGCATTTTCATCGTGAATGATTTATCATGCCTACCTTTTGCCATGCACTCAACCAACTGCACCGTGCTTGTACTTAAATGGCTTAAACTCAATAATGTGGCGATCACCGAGGCACGATAACTACCCATGACTGTAGCATCACTAAAAGCTTTGCTTGCTCAAAGCCTCTCAAAATCTAAATGGCTTGGTGCCATCGCCTGCGCCATCGCCAGCCTTGCCGATGCCTCCCCCTATCAAGCCTGGGACTGGTTACCCGCCGAGCAATTAAGCAAGCAGCAACGCTGCCAAATTAAAACGGGCTGTAGCGGTGCCTATATCACCCCCGCCATCGACTGGCCAGACTCAGATAAAGAACCGGGCACATTACCTCTGCATGCTGGCGCCAATCAATCTGACATGAGTGAAGACACGGTCATACTGACCGGTGAAGTCGTGCTAAGCAAAGGCCAGCGTCGTATTCTCGCTGATAAAGCCTCACTCGATCGCTCAAGTAATGAGCTGACCATGGAAGGTAATGTCGTAATTCGCGAGCCCAATTTGTTGATGCGCTGCGAAGCCGGAAAAATCAACACCGATACAGGCCTGGGGTATTTTACTGAAGCCCGCATTCTTGATTATACCAGCGGAATGCGTATTCAAGCAGGTAGCATGGCGCGCCCTAACGATCACATTTTTAACTTTGAACAAGCGCTTTATACCCAGTGCCCACCCGATAGCGAAACATGGGCCCTGGATGCCGACAACCTCTCTTTAGATCAGTCAACGGGCTGGGGCACCGCAGAAAATATGGTGCTACGCATCAAAGACGTGCCAGTTTTTTACGTCCCCTATGCAACTTTCCCCATTGACGATAGACGCAAGAGTGGCTTTTTATGGCCCACTATTGCCAGTGATGATGGCGCGCTAGATTTAAGCCTGCCCTATTATCTTAATATTGCCCCCAACGCCGACGCAACCATTACACCCAGGCATATCGGAAAACATGGTGATTTACTGGAACTAGAAACCCGCTATTTAAATCAATACAGCTCATGGGTTGTGGGTGGCGCCTACATCGACAACGACGAAGCCACCGATCAAAAGCGCTGGTTAGGCTTAGTGCAAGAAGATGGCCAATTCAATCACCATTGGAGCCACAGTGTCGATTACACCAAAGTCAGTGACCAAGATTACTTCAGAGATTTCAGCCT
Source organism: Pseudohongiellaceae bacterium (assembly GCA_051277005.1). GTDB lineage: Bacteria > Pseudomonadota > Gammaproteobacteria > Pseudomonadales > Dasaniaceae > Dasania. The sequence continues at coordinate 11,269 of JBNMPS010000055.1, read as the reverse complement.
CAACAGTCTCAATGCCAAACGCAATAATCATATCAAGCAAAGTGGCGCCCTGAGTTTCAACGCCTTAGATTGGCAAGCATCCCTGTTAGTGGAAGATCACCAAACCTTAGACAGCATCTACAACAGCCCTTACAAACGCTTACCGCAAATTATGCTCAGCAATCAAACCAGCGCAGAAAACTTTAGCCCCGACCTGATTTTTTTAGCACAAATCACCGAATTTGATCATGAAGAAGCTAAAGACAAAGGGGGCAGCTTTGACAGCGGCCAACGCCAATACACCGAGTTAGGTGTAAGCTTCCCTATGCGCTGGGCGCCTGGTTTTATCATCCCTACCGCAAAACTACGCCACGTCAGCTATCAATTGGATGGTTTAAGCGAAACCGAAGACAACTCGCCACAGGCAACCGTCCCTATGGCCTCACTCGATGCGGGTTTGTTTTTTGAGCGCAACACTTTATTCAACTCAGGCAGCTATACCCAAACCTTAGAGCCAAGGCTTTACCATCTCTATAGCGATTACGAAGATCAGGCCAACAATCCTGACTTTGACAGTAAAGCGCTAACCTTTAGCTATAATCAATTATTTAGGGATACACGTTTCTCTGGCCACGACCGCTTAGATGACGCCAACCAAACATCCATCGGCATCACTAGCCGCTTTATTGAAAACGAATCGGGTATCGAAACCTTTACCTTAAGTGTGGGTCAGATTTTCTATTGGGATGATAGGCGTATCCACGAAAGCGCCTCGCAAGCGGTTGAAACAGCCGACACCTCAGCCATTGCGACCGAGATACAATATCAGCCCAACAAAAACATTTGGCTAAACAGCACAGCACTATGGGATTCAAGACAGGATAAATTACAAGAATTTGGTCTAAGCAGCCAGTATCAAAACAGTAAAATTCTGCTGAACGCAGGTTATCGCTATAAGCGTAACAACATCGTTGGTAGCAGTAACGAAGAATTAGAACAAGCCGACATCTCAGCCGCGCTACCCATTATCGTTGGCAACAGCAACCAAGAATTAGAACAAGCTGATATCTCAGCCGCGCTACCCGTTAATGATCAATGGCGTCTAATGGCAAGGTTTCAGTATGATATTAAAGAAGATCGCTCCCTAGAAGACCTTTTTGGTTTGGAGTATCAAGATTGTTGCTGGTTAACGCGCATTGTATATCAGCGTGCCGATAAGCGACTAAGCGGCAGCTCACTAGAAACCAGCCGCGACCACAAAATCGTTTTACAGTTCCAGCTTAAAGGCCTGGGTGGAATTGGTAATAAAGCAATAAAAATTATTGAAGAAAGTATTTTAGGATACAACGACCGTGAATAAACTTAACTTGATAAAAAAATTACTACCCGCCATCATCATTACTGGACTGTTTAATGCAAACAGCCTAGCTCAAACTGAAAGCGCGGGCGCTAATTACAGCGCACCCCGAACACTGGACAAAATTATTGCCATTGTTGATAACGACGTTATCCTCGCCAGTGAGCTGAGAGAACGATTGGCTGATGTTAGAGCCAATCTCAGCAGAACCCAACAAGCACCACCTGACGGACAAGAGCTTCTAAAACAAATTCTTGACCAACTGGTGCTAGAAAGTATTCAAATACAACTGGCTTATCGAGCGGGTGTACGCATCAGCGATGATCAGCTCAACCAATCCATCGCGCGCATTGCGCAACAAAACCGTGCCACCCCTGCACAATTTAAAGCAATGCTAGAGAAAGAGGGCAAGTCATACACCGCAATGCGTGAACAAGTTCGCCGTGACTTACTGATTCAACGCGTACAAAATGGCAAGGTAAGCAGACGCATTCAGATTAGCGATCAAGAAGTTGAGCATTATTTAAGTTCCGAAGAAGGCAAGAAACTTGCCTCCGCAGAATACCGCTTAGCCCATGCTCTCATTCCAGTTGCCAAAGACGCGCCCCAAGCCGAACAAATTAAAGCGCAAGAATACGCCCAATCGTTGTATAAAAAAATTCAAGGAGGCACGCAATTTTTAAAAGCTATTGGTGACCCAGGTCCCTTTAAAATTAACAGCAGCGACCTTGGCTGGCGTAAAATAGACGATCTCCCAGAGTTTTTAGCTACAGCCGCAACACTACTTAACAAGGGCGATACCGCAGAACCTATTCGTAGCGCCAGCGGTTTTCATTTAGTGCAACTATTGAGTAAACGTGGAGACGGCGAAATTTTACCGCAAACCCATGCCCGTCATATTTTGTTAAAAACCTCGGCTATTCGCGACGAAAAAGCGACCGAAACTGAAGTTAATTCTCTACGCGAGAGAATTGTTAACGGCGAAGATTTTACCGAATTAGCCCGCGAATTTTCAGAAGATATCGGCTCGGCCACTGAAGGTGGCGATTTAGATTGGACCAACCCCGGCCAATTAGTCCCCGAGTTTCAAACAGCTATGGACAGCACTAAAATCGATGGTGTTAGCCAAGCTTTTCGAAGCCAATATGGCTGGCACATACTGCAAGTATTAGGTCGCCGCGACAAAGACGTAACCACTGATATGCGCCGTCGCATTGCCAACAATCACTTACACAAGCGAAAATTTAACGATGAGTTACAAGTTTGGCTGCAACAAATTCGTGATGAAGCCTACGTTGATTACAAATAAACTTTTTTTATTATGACCTTACGTATTGCCATTACCGCGGGTGAACCCGCGGGCATAGGCCCTGACCTTTGCATTCAGCTAGCTCAACAATCATTTATTGATGAGCTAGTGGTTATCGCCGACCCTGAGTTGCTCAGCGCAAGAGCCAAGCAGTTACAACTCCCTTTAACTATTCGGTTACTCGATAAAAACAGCCACCCTCGTAGTAACAAGGCTGGCGAACTTTGTGTTTTACCCGTTCGTCTTATGAGCTCCTGTGAGCCCCAACGGCTCAATCCGGCCAATGCACAGTATGTATTGAACACGCTACAAGCGGCCATTGATGGCTGCTTAGATAAAACCTTTGCCGCCATGGTGACTGGCCCCGTACAAAAGAGCATTATCAATGAAGCGGGTATTCCCTTTAGCGGCCACACCGAATTCTTAGCGCAGCAAACCAATACGCCACACGTTGTTATGATGCTGGCCACTGAAGGTTTGAGAGTCGCGCTGGTCACCACCCACTTACCGTTGTCAGCCGTTCCAGCGGCAATTACTCCCGCGTTACTCAACAGCGTCACTCACATTTTATACCGCGACTTACAGCAGCACTTTGGTATTGCTGAGCCTAACATCATCGTTTTGGGGTTAAACCCACACGCCGGTGAAGGGGGTCACATGGGCAGAGAAGAGATTGATATTATCGAACCTTGCCTAGAACAACTCAGAGAACAAGGTCTTACGCTGCAAGGTCCACTGCCTGCCGACACTGCCTTTAATGAAAAATACCTGAAGAGTTGCGACGCGGTACTCGCCATGTATCACGACCAAGGTTTACCCGTATTAAAATACAAGGGCTTTGGCGAGGCGGTTAATATCACCCTTGGCCTTCCCATTATTCGCACCTCAGTAGATCACGGCACCGCCTTAGATTTAGCCGGCACCGGCCAAGCAGATGTGGGCAGTTTACAAACCGCGCTAAATTACGCCATCAATATGGCCAATAATGCCCGCCACAACTGCTAAGCTTTATCATGGCTAAACTTATCCATTGATTAAGCTAACTTAACCCTCATATATATTAAGAATTTTTATGACTGAGCACCGCGCCAGAAAACGATTCGGCCAAAACTTTTTAACCGACTACGGCATCATCCATCGTATTGCCCGCTCGATCAAACCATCTATAAAAGACCACTTGGTTGAAATAGGCCCTGGCCAAGGCGCACTCACCGACGAGTTACTCGCCCCTGGTGCGCATTTAGATGCCATCGAACTCGATAGGGATTTATTACCTATTCTGCAACAACGCTTTGCTGACATTGAGCACTTTCATTTACACCAAGGCGATGCACTGGCCTTTGATTTTGCTTCACTGCAAAAAACCGATGAGCAATTACGCATTGTGGGCAACCTGCCTTACAACATATCTACACCTCTTATCTTTCATTTACTGTCACACCAGCACTTGATTAAAGACATGCACTTTATGCTGCAACTAGAAGTAGTGCAGCGCATGGCGGCTCAACCTCGCGGCAAGAACTATGGCCGCTTAGGGGTTATGTGCCAATACTATTGCCAAGTGGATATGTTATTTGAAGTCCCCCCAGAATCGTTTGACCCAAAGCCAAAAGTGCAATCGGCCATTGTGCGTTTAACACCCCATAAAGAATTACCTATTGTTGCCGACGATCTCAGCAAGCTGGACACTATTTTGCGAAGCGCTTTTAATATGCGTCGCAAAACCTTACGCAACTCTTTAAAACCCTTTTTTACTGGCGATGAAATTCAAGCACTCGATATTAATCCAACGGCAAGGCCTGAAACCCTTAATCTGGAAGAATTTGTGCGCTTAAGCAATGCTATAAGCTCATAGCTTTTAAAAAAACTCATTCCTAAGAAAAAACACCATGACACATAATATAGATATCGACGTAGCGACCGCATTTTTAGACCAACAATCTGCGCCGGAATACAACCGTTACGCATTTTCTTATACCATCACCATTAGCAATCAAAGCACGCAAACCGTTAAGTTATTAAGCCGTCACTGGCTTATCACCGACAGTGACGAACGCATCCAAGAAGTACGCGGCGAAGGTGTTGTCGGTGAGCAGCCCAGTATTGCTCCCGGCTATAGCTTTCAGTACACCAGTGGCGCCGTACTAGAAACAGCCGCAGGCACCATGGAAGGCAGTTATCAAATGATCAGTGAGTCAGGTGAGTTATTTGACGCCCCCATTACACTGTTCAGTTTAATCCACCCCTCAGCATTACATTAACGGAAGCACTATGGCTCGCTACGCAGTAGGCGACATTCAAGGATGCGTAAAACCACTTCAGTGCTTACTAGAAAGTGTTCGCTTTAATCCGGTAGAGGATCAGCTTTGGTTGGTGGGCGATTTAATTAATCGCGGACCCGATTCTTTAGCCACCCTGCGTTTTATAAAATCTTTAGGCGATTGCACTCGCATTGTTTTGGGCAATCACGACTTACATTTTTTAGCTATTGCCTACGGCACTACCCACGCACGTAAACACGACACCTTAGACGAACTACTCAACGCGCCCGACCTCAATGAATTAACCGCCTGGCTAATACAGCAGCCCTTAATGCATGTCGACCCCAGTGGTGATTATGCCATGAGCCACGCCGGCATTTGCCCATTGTGGTCCATCGACAAAGCGGAAGCCTTAGCGCGCGAGGTAGAAGGGATATTACAAAGTAAAAAAGCCGTCGATTACTTTAAGCATATGTATGGCAACACTCCCAACGTTTGGCAAGATAATTTAACCGGCTGGGAACGCTATCGCACTATTACTAACTATTTTACTCGAATGCGCTTTTGTGGCCCTGAGGGCGAGATTGAATTAGAGAACAAAAGTAATCATGCCGAACCGGGCTATCACCCATGGTTTAAACACCCGTTAAGAATTGCCGGACCCCACAAGTTAATTTTTGGCCACTGGGCAGCGCTGCAAGGCCAAACCCACACTGAAAATATTTTTGCACTCGATACCGGTTGCGCCTGGCAGGGCCACTTATCCATCATGAATTTAGACAATCAACAGATAGAAATCTGCGATTGCAAACCAGAGATCGAGCACTCCAGCCATCCACCCTACGGATGACCACGCACTATGGAGGTTCAGCCTCTTAAATGATCAAGTAGCACTCTCTCTGGCCGCCCCGCTCTCTTTTTTATTTCTACAAACAGACTAGCCGACTCCCACCCAACGACTGTAAACTATCATTCATGGAAATTTACCTCGTAGGCGGCGCAGTTCGCGATGCACTCTTAAACTATCCCTTTCACGAACGTGACTGGGTGGTGGTGGGCGCAGAACCACAACAACTCTTAAGCCAAGGTTTCCAACAAGTTGGCAAAGACTTCCCGGTATTTTTACACCCTGACACCAAAGAAGAATACGCCCTAGCCCGCACTGAACGTAAAAACGGCCAAGGCTACAGCGGTTTTGACTGCTACAGCGCGCCAGATGTCACCTTAGAAGATGATTTGTTACGCCGTGACTTAACCATCAATGCCATAGCGCAAGATGAGCAAGGCAATATCACCGACCCTTATCACGGCCAACAAGACCTCAACAACAAACTGTTACGCCACGTATCAGAGGCATTTATTGAAGACCCTTTAAGAGTCTTGCGCACGGCTAGATTTTTAGCACGCTATTCTCATTTAGGTTTTTGTATAGCAGATGAAACCCAGGCGCTTATGCAATCGCTCAGCGATAGTAACGAGCTTTTGCATTTAAGCAGAGAACGCATCTGGAAAGAAACCGAACGCGCCATGACGGAGCAATCTCCCGAGCAATATTTTTTGGCCTTACAACATTGCGGCGCCTTGCAAAAGCTGTTCCCCATGATTGAAGCGGTATCGGACGCTGACGCCCAGCTTATTCACACCGCCGCCCCAACATTACGCCCGCCGCAAATTTTTGCGCTGTTATTTCAACCAAGCCAAATCGCTAATCTTGCCAAAGCATTAAAGGCCATTAAAGTCCCTAATGAGTTTGCCGAGCTGGCCGAGCTGCTTAATCGACATCTTTCCGTATTAGCAGAACCATCACTACGAGCTGAACAAGCGCTGCAAATCATCCAGCAGTGCGACGCATTTAGAAGACCCGAACGCTTTCAACAACTCCTGCAATGCAGCCAACATATAACGCCCAATGACAATGAGCAGTTACTTCAACAATCCTTACAACGCTGCCTTGATATTGACACCAAAGCCATCGTCGCAACCGGCATTACCGGCAAAGCCATTGCAGAAGAGCTAAACCAGCAACGCCTACAATCAATTAATGAGTTATTCCAGCATGAGTAAACCTTCAGCATCACCCTCTTCGACTCGTCCGGTTGCTATCGTTACTGGCGGCGCTCAGCGTATTGGTGGTGTGATTTGTAAAAGCTTGCATGAGAACGGCTACAACCTTGTTATTCATTATCGTAATAGCCAAGAAGCTGCCAACACACTCCGTGATCAATTAAATAATTCACGTCACGATTCGGTTATCACACTGCCCGCAAACTTAGGTGACATCCAAGCCATTAAAAAATTAGTTGCACAAGCCTCACGACAGTGGGGGCGTTTAGACGCCTTAATTAATAACGCCTCTAGCTTTTATCCAACGCCGATCTCTGAAGCGAAAGAAGAGCAGTGGGATGATTTATTTAACAGTAATGTTAAAGGCGCTTTTTTTCTTAGCCAAGCCGCTGCACCTTTTTTGAAAAAACAAAAAGGCAGCATTATTAACATTATTGATATCCACGGGGAAAAACCACTAAAAGATCACAGCATTTACTGCATGGCAAAAGCCGCACTCGGCATGATGACTCAATCACTTGCCAAAGAACTTGCCCCTATCAGAGTAAATGGAATTTCACCCGGCGCGATCATGTGGCCAGAGCAGCAAGGTAAAGACTCACTAAGCAGCGAGCAAAAAGAGAATATTATCAACAAGATCCCTTTAGGCCAACCGGGAACCCCTAACGACATCGCGAATACGATTGTATTTTTATTACTTAACGCGCCTTATATTACAGGGCAAATAATTAATGTCGACGGTGGTCGAAGTCTCTCGATGTAGCCACGATAGCAAACCACTATCAAAGACAGTTAAGCACTATATTTTATTGGTTAACTAACAGTGAAGTCGTTAAATATGTTGATCTTCCGCCGATAGGTCAATAGTAATATAAAACAGTGATTAGAGTGTTTTTTTAGAGATCAGGTCATCTTGCCATTTGAAATCGACCCGCCACAACTTTTGATTTTCTTGAGCATACTCCTGCCACAATGTTTTATAACTCTTATTCGTTACTGGGTGGACATATTGAGGCACAATATCGAATAGTGGCAACAGCACAAAAGCGTTATCTAAAATCTCTGGTCGAGGTAACAGTACCCCATCAATATTACCCACCAAATCATCAACCGTTAAAATATCGATATCTAGAGTCCGGGAACTAAATTTTGGGCCACCACGCAAACGGCCGTGATCATCTTCAATCTGCTTAAGCAGAGCCTGCAATTCACCCACCGAATAAGCTGTTTTAAAACCAACCACCAAGTTGAGAAAGTTTTCACCCTCAAAACCTACCGCTTCACTTTCGTAAATCGGAGATATAACGAGCTCACCAAAATATTGCTGCAGCACATCGAGCGACACAGTGATATGACGATAACGTTCGGCATTACTACCGACACTAACAATGACCTCAGCCATTTGTACGTTTACCTCTTTCTATAACCACACCTACTTCTTTAGACCCGCGTACGGCTCCCGGCTTGCCAACTTGTAATTTAACCCAAGGCACAAAAAATTCTTCGCGGATAATTTGGGCGCACTGCTCGGCCATAGTCTCTACCAATAAAAACTCACTGCCTTCTATAAATGAAATTAAACGCTTGGCAACAGATTTATAATTAAGGGCATATTCAATGCTATCCGTTTCTGCTGCCTTGCGAATATCGTGGCCCATTTCAATATCAAGCCTAACGGTTTGCTTTATTTCGCGCTCCCAATCGTAAATTCCGATTGTGGTCTCTATACATAATTCGTGAATGTAAATAATGTCCATGTAAAATCCTGTCCGATTTTTCTTTGCGGTAATTTCTTTATCTTTATTGTTTCACTGCTGAGTCGCCCACATTAAATAGCAGGCAGCTGCTCCATGGGCCAGCGAGGCTTGGCAGTAACGGCCAAGCCATCATACTGGCCAGCCATTAAGCGCTGACAGCCCGCATAGGCAATCATGGCACCATTATCCGTGCAAAATTCTGGCCGGGCATAAAACACCTGACCATTGATTTTGGCTAGCGATTTTTCTAACTCACTACGCAATTGTGTATTGGCACTCACGCCACCCGCAATCACCAACACCTTTAAACCTTCCTGCTTTAAAGCACGATTGCATTTAATCACTAAAGTACTGACTACCGCAGTTTGAAAGGCGAGGGCGATATCGGCTTTAGTTTGCTCTTCTAGCTGGCCATCATTATCTTTCTGGGCGTTAACGGTATTGAGCGTAAACGTTTTTAAACCACTAAAGCTAAAATCTAAACCCGGGTGTTTCACCATAGGCCGAGGAAAAATAAACCGCCCTTCCTCACCATGCTCTGCTAACTTAGCCACCTCTGGGCCACCGGGATAAGGTAGCCCGATCATTTTGGCCGCTTTATCAAAGGCCTCACCGGCCGCATCATCTAGAGACTCGCCCAACAAACGGTATTGGCCGATACCATCAACTCTCACCAGCTGGGTATGACCACCCGAAACCAGCAGGGCTATAAAGGGAAACTCTGGTGGATTATCTTCTAACATCGGCGCCAACAAATGCCCCTCCATGTGATGCACCGCAACTGTGGGCACCTCTAAGGCATAGCCCAATGAACGGCCTATCATCGACCCCACCATTAAGGCCCCAACCAAACCGGGGCCTGCGGTATAGGCAACGGCATCGATATCTTGTCTTGTTAATGCCGCCTCTGTCAAAACTTGCTCGATTAGCGGCAGCGTTTTACGAATATGGTCACGAGAGGCCAGCTCTGGCACCACGCCGCCATACTCGGCATGTATCGCTATCTGACTATATAACGCCTCAGCCAATAAACCTTGCTCGCTATCGTATAGCGCGATGCCTGTTTCGTCACAGGAGGTCTCTATGCCTAATACTCGCATGTAAGGTCTCTAACTCTTCAAAATGTCTATTCTTGCGCGAATCATACTGAGTCTGACAGCTTCAAGCCAGCTCGGCACAGGCCTATTCTCCTGCCTTCTTCATAAACCCCAACTATTTTCACTCGTAGGGCTTTGCATTTTATCTAGCATACGAATATAATGCCGCCCCCTTACAGGTGCTGGCTATCGATTCTATCCATCGACCCGGCCCTGAGGTAACATTTTGAATTCAACATAGACATAGGTAGGCCCAATGCCTTCAGTTAAGTTAAAAGAAAACGAACCATTTGATATCGCTTTACGTCGCTTTAAACGCTCTTGTGAAAAAGCCGGCGTTTTAGCCGAAGTACGTCGTCGTGAATTTTACGAGAAGCCCACGTCTGTACGTAAGCGTAAAGCTGCCGCCGCAGTTAAGCGTCATGCTAAAAAAGTTTCTCGCGAAAGCAAAAAGCACCAGCGTTTATATTAAGCCAGCTGGGTGCTGATTTCCCCCAGCATCTAAACTGACGGTTTGCGCCCCATCCATTTGGCTTGGGGCTATATCTGCACTGCCTTTACCTACGCTGCCTTAATCACCTACAGATGGAGATTGCTGAGTCATGACTGAGCAAACACTGAAAGCTCGTATCAAAGAAGATATGAAAGCGGCCATGAGAGCCAAGGAGAAGCAACGTTTAGGAACAATACGGTCCATTCAGGCCGAGATTAAACGCATTGAAGTTGACGAACGCATCGACGTTGATGATGCACGCCTATTGGCCGTGCTAGACAAAATGTGCAAGCAGCGACGTGACTCTATTCAGCAATACACCGACGGCAACCGTGTCGACCTTGCTGAGATAGAACAAGCGGAAATGATCATCTTGCAAGAATACTTGCCTGCGCAACTTAGCGAAGATGAAATAAAAGCCTTAATCACTGAGGCCATTGCCAGTACTGGCGCCCAATCCATGCAAGACATGGGTAAAGTAATGGGCACGCTTAAGCCTAAACTTCAAGGTCGAGCCGACATGGGCAACGTTAGCAAACTTATCAAAGCTAGCTTTTAAGCCACCACTTACAATTTCAAAGCCCCGCTCTGTCAACTCATAACGAGCTACTGTAGACTTTGCCGTTATGGCCGGACGCATTCCTGAAAGTTTTATCGATGATTTACTCGATCGCCTCGACATTGTTGAGGTAATAGATCGCCGTGTAAAGCTGAAAAAAAGCGGCCGCAACTACATGGCCTGCTGCCCCTTTCACGACGAAAAAACCCCCTCGTTTAGCGTCAATCAAGAAAAACAGTTTTTTCATTGCTTTGGCTGTGGCGCTGGCGGCAACATGATCGGCTTTTTAATGGACTATGAGCGATTGGATTTTCCTCGCTGCGTAGAAACCCTCGCCGACATGGCAGGCTTGGAAGTACCCCGTGAAGCCAGCGTCTTTCAGGAAGAACCACA
>JBNMPS010000054.1:0-16417 GCA_051277005.1 Pseudohongiellaceae bacterium | reverse complement strand
ATTGGAAAATACTGTCACTGAGATCTTAATTTGCAATTTACAAAAGTCACTGAGCCATCAAGCCTTGCCTTATTAGCCATAGGGCTTATTGGCGTTGCGCGAAAAAAATCGGCGTAGAACTAATCCAAAAGAACACAGAGAAGGTCTTATTTGCTGCATACAGTTACCACCTAAATGCATCCTGTAAGACCTAACGCTTATTTATACACCCGCCCAACTCAATACCTCACCCCGATACATCATCCAGCAGTCCTTTGGCCGGAATCTAGCACACCAGCCCACCCTAGGACCCGCTCTCTTACTTCGCAATTCACCTTGTCACCGATATCACGCAATAAATAAATATGACTTAAGCCAGCGCCACGCTGTCGGCCCGCGCTAAATCTTTTAGCCATGCAGCAAAAATATCTACAGCCTATTTTTTGCCCGGTTGGTAGCCTAATAACTGGTAACTGCCACTGGTTAGTGCGGGAAACCCTGGCCCCACCACTAAAAGACACGCTCCTAGCCATGGGCTGTTACTCCACAACCGGCGCAACCATAATCTATGAAACTTTGGAAACTCCGTATAACAATACATGCATAACAATATGTTTTTTTAAAACCTCGTTATCTTATTATGCCATTTTCTAACGACAACATTAAAAACCCTTCTCACTACGATGATGATTATCAGCCATCGTGATGGTTTTTATAAATTCACGAATAACTGACCTTTAGTTATAGCTATGTTACTGATTAGGGTTCTTAATCTTACCGATATTTATATTTTACATTATTTAGAAGTCAAAACGTGCGCCCAATTGAATTTCAGTCATATCGTCACCAGTACTTGGCAATCTGTCGTCATCACTGTCTAACGTCTCAACCGCTGCCCATAACTTAAACTTTTTTGATAAGCTGCGAATATATTCCACCTTGATTGATCTAACGTCACCCGTAATATCACAAGAATTTACAGCGTAACGGCTATGAATTTGGTTTTTACCTGATTTCCATTTCCCGTATAAACCCGCAGTAGATCGCTCTTCAGTCTTACAGCCAGTAACACCGCCAATTTTGGCATTTTCTAAACCACTAACAATACGTACGTTACCTGATGAATTGCCGCCATAAATATCAAAGTCTTCTTCAGCAAGATGATAAAAAGCAGACATAGTGATCGCGGTACTGATGTCATACCATGCTCTAACGCCGTATAAACTTCCGGTATTCTCACCACGTTGATCTTTAGCAATCGCAGCTTGTAATTTTAGTGGTCCTGATTTGTATTCAGCAGCCAATTGATATTGGTCGACTGAATCACCATCTTGCCCTTCCGTTTGAATTGCCGCACCTAGCTTCCAATTACCGCTATTTTTTTCCCACTGCAGCATGTCGTCATCACGAATACCGCCTTGGCGAAGTGAATCAAGGCCATCGGAGAAATAAGCCCCACGAACAAATTTATGCCAAGTAATCGTTTGTGAGCCGTAGGTTACTGTACCAAAATCACCTTTTAAACCCACGTAGGTTTGGCGAAGACCAGCTCTATTATTTTGATTAAAGTTAACATTGTCATCACCACGTAAACCATATTCTACAACTGCCAAGCCTGTTAAGCCGTCACCTAGGTCTGTCGATATTTTAACACCTACACGGCTTAAAAAATCGCGACCATTAGCCGCATCATCGTTGGTATCTGAGTTGACATAATCGACACCTAAGCGTAACGAACCATAAAAGGTGGATTTTATATCGCCTTCTTCTGCTAAAGCCATACCTGATACGCCAGCCAAAAGAAAGGCCAAACACGCCTTTCTTGCCAAGTTATTTATTCCAGAGTTATTCATTATTTATCACCTATGTAGGTTCATTATTTTTATGAGTAATTCCATACAACACATATTTTCATCACTCTCAACCTATCAATGCAATCTTTAAGCCAAGTGAGACTTTAATTATTTAATACCTTTTATTTCAATGAGTTAATCTACTTTTACGCCTGTTTATTGCTGGATAAAACGTGTGGTTTTCTACCTATTAGTTGAGTGAGTGTGTAGCAGAAGTCACCCGAATAGTGCCATTCAAGAAAAGGTCATAAAATAATTCAAGTCGCCAATGCTTGCTTGCTTTCTTTTTTATTGGCTAAGGTTTTCAAGGCTGGTGTATTGCTGATGGATCCGCCCTTGCATTAACTTAAACACAGTGATTGGTTCTCTGGCGCTGATAGAGATAGGGCTGGTACTACAAAACGTGTGCGTGAAAAGCTCTATAGCAAGGACTGAAATTGTTACCGGCGCTTATGATAATAAACCTAACTATACAGAGCGTGAAAAATAGCCTTTATAATAAGAGTAATCACTAGACTACCTCCACGGGAAATAAAAATATCGGTCGTATTATAAGTCGCCCGTTACGACACCGCTGGATTATGCCGTTAAAAATAACGTGAGAGAAACGAATACGAATCATCGGCCAGTATCGAACTCGATACTTAGCAATACTATAGAGATGGAAATGGAATCGAATAATTATTGAATCTTTAGTATAATTTTTTCCTGTTATTATTAGCAATTGGTAAACCCAGCTATAGCCAGATCACTTTCAGTTTTTAATCGCTATTACTCTTCGACAACATTATCCATAAAGATTAATTGGCGAATGTAGAAACGACATAAAACTGTAAAAAATCGCCCTACAACGTAGGGCGCAAATGGAGATCCAATATTAAATTAACATCAACGACTAAAGCGACGCTCACCCACACGCAAAAGCAACTTGCATGCCAAAAATAAATAAATTTACTTTTAGCCTTATTTTTCAAAAGCTTACACAAACCTAGCGATTTTTTAAATAATAATATGGGTGATGATCCGCATATTAATAAAATCCGAGAACTTAAAAATGGGGGGAGAGATACCCGTTTATAGGCGCTGCCTATCGGCTTAAAATATAAGAATAAAATCAGGGAATAATTTGGGGATAGCCCACCCCGTCTTAACCGGAACTGCACATTAATAATTAAAAAAAACAACCGGTATTTGAAGCGAAAGAAATAAAAAATCAAGAAGGGAATTTAACAAACATTGATCAATGTGCCCGCCGAAAGACAGGCAATTTTTTGAATGAAAAAAGTTAGTGACTAAAAATTAACCTTTACTCTTTCTCCTACCCATGCAATCTCGTCGCTCGATATTATATTTTTTCATCTTGTCATACAGTGTTTTACGGGGCGTACCCAGAGACACCATGGTATCTTTAATGGACCCACCCGTTTTCACCAACGCGTCTTCGATAAGCGAACTCTCGAAAGCCTCCACACGCTCAATCAAAGATAATCGTCGGTGCAGATCTTCGTCCTGATGAGCATTAACACCCCCCACTTCAAATGCATTATCGCCCAAAAGAACATAGCGCTCGGCGAAATTCCTAAGCTCGCGTACATTTCCCGGCCACTGCTGATCATACAATCGAGCCATACGCTCTTGGCTAAGTGGAATCAGTTCGCGCTCATAACGTTCCGAGGCGAGCAGCGCAAAGTGCTGAAATAGTAACGGTATATCTTCCATTCTATCCCTGAGCGGAGGAATAGGAATTGTCACTAGGTTTAAGCGGTAGTACAAATCCCTACGGAACTCAGATTTTTCACTCATCTCCAGAAGGTCGACTTTTGTCGCTGCCACCACCCGAATATCAATAGGAATCAGTTCATTGCCCCCTAAACGTTCTACTACCCGCTCCTCAAGTACCCGCAAAAGCTTAACCTGAAGCAACATGGGCATACTTTCGACTTCATCCAGAAACAAGGTGCCGCCATTAGCGTATTCAAACTTTCCAATACGACGTTTATCCGCACCGGTAAAGGCTCCAGATTCATAACCAAACAGCTCACTCTCGATGATATTTTCCGGCAGGGCACCACAATTGATGGCAACAAACTTCTTATCTTTACGTGAACTGTGGTCATGCAGATAACGGGCGATCAAATCCTTACCCGTTCCCGTTTCTCCATATAAAAGAATGTCAGCGGGCATATCAATGATATGATTTACCAATGAACGCGTTCGCTGTACAGCCGGACTATTACCCAATACCCTTGGGCCAGGAGAGGAGAAACTCTCTACTTCGGCTCTTAGGCTACGGTTTTCAATCGTCAGCTGTCTCTTTTCTAGCGCACGACGAATCACTTCCAGCAAATGATCACCGTCAAAAGGCTTTTCAATAAAATCATACGCACCGCGCCGAATGGCATTTACCGCCATGGAAATATCACCATGCCCAGAGAGTAATATCACGGGCAGATCTTTATCTTTTTTCAAAACCGCCTCAGTCAACGCCAGGCCATCCATACCGGGCATATTGATATCGGTAATGAGCACCCCAGGCCATTGGCTATCACACTTATTAACAACCTCTGCAGCACTGGTAAAAGTCTCGACTTGATAGTCGTGTAACTCCAATAACTGACGCACCGCACCGCGAATATGCTGTTCGTCATCAACAAAAAATACCGGCCCAAGACTCAGACTTTTTTCGTTATCGGCTCCCATTAAACTTCCTCTATTTCGGCCGGTTTTATTCCCGACAGGTGAATAACTTAAACCTGGCTAATTTCTCATTCTATCGTTTATTGACCATCATTATCGAAAAAAAGGGAGCACTTGGATTCACCAAGCCTCCCTGTAATGAAAATACCCAGCCCTACTGCCCTAGTAAATCTGGCAAGAACAGTGAAATACTAGGAACATAGGTAATCAACACTAGGAACATCAACAATAGCATCAGCCAAGGTAAAGCCGCCTTTGTTGCCCAACCAAGACTCTTTCCTGTAATGCCCGCTGTAACAAAAAGATTGAGCCCTACGGGTGGTGTTAACATGCCAATTTCCATATTGACCACCATAATGATACCCAGGTGGATAGGATCAATACCCAGCTGCATTGCAACCGGAAACATGATGGGGGCCACAATCAGTAGAATCGCCGTGGGCTCCATAAAGTTACCCGCCAGCAACAGTATGAGATTAAGAATAATCAGGAAGCCCCAAGCAGGAAGGCCCCACTCCACAATCGCCCCAACGATCTCATGAGGTATCCGCTCTGTTGTCAGTACATGGGCGAACAACATAGCATTACCGATAATGAACAAGAGCATTAACGACACTTTGGAAGCATTTAACAAGACCACTTTCACGTCCTTATCGATAACGCTACGCGGTAAAGCTAATCCCATTTGAAGCAGGTTGCGGAAAACCGCTTTAACCATAGTCTCATCGGTCTTTTTCCACGGGATACCTTTAAGTGGGCCAATATCGCGATAACCAAACACCGCAATCACAAACCCATAAACCGCAGCAACGGCAGCAGCCTCTGTTGGGCTTGCAACGCCGCCATAGATCGACCCCAATACAATAAATACCATCATCATTCCGCCCATGGCCACCAAACCGGTGCGGAACAAGGTACCAAAACCAGGAAACGGAGAAGCAGGAAGTTTTTTGATACGAGCGATAATATAAATAGCTAGCATCAAAATGCCACCCATCATCAAGCCGGGGAGCAAACCCGCCATAAACAACCGCGCCACTGAGACCTCTGTTGCTGAAGCGTAGACCAGCATAACGATGGAAGGTGGAATCAAAATACCTAATGTTCCCGCATTAGCAATAACACCGGCTGCAAATTTTTCCGGATAGCCTACACGAACCATTCCTGCAATAACGATTGAGCCAATAGCAGCAACCGTTGCAGGGGAAGAGCCGGATACCGCGGCAAATAACATACAGGCAAGCACTGAGGCCATTGCCATACCACCACTAATATGCCCTACACAACTGATCGCAAAATCAATCAAACGCCGCGCTACGCCACCTGTTGTCAAAAAAGCGGAGGATAAAATAAAAAATGGGATTGCAAGCAGAGTATAGTGCCCAGAAGTTGCTTCGTAAAACTTCAGTGCAATTGACGCGATTGAATCACTTGAAAAAAACAAAATTGTTACGATACTCGAGAAGCCCAGCGCAATAGCCACAGGCATTCCAATGAGCATACATCCAAATAAAACCAAAAAAAGAGTTGCTATAGTCATTTGCTATGCCCCTTAGCTACTTCAGAATTGTGCTCAACGAATACAGCATCCACTTCTGCCCGTACCTCTTCTGCCAGGTGCAAGCTTTCCTTAACTTCATCGGTATGTTTAAAGCCGTCAACCGTCCCTCTAACAACACCCACCAAAAGACCTAGCAAGCGATACCCCAGCAGAACAAAACCGCCGACTAAAATACTCATAACCTGCCATTTTTGAAGTGGTAAGTCATCCATCTCAAGAGCAATCATTTTCATCTTAGAGAGGTACACAAAACTTCCTGAAATCAAAAGCCCGCAATAACCCAACGACAGTAACAGCGCCAATCCCGTGACAATACGCTTAGTTTTATTAGGAAGAATATTAACGAATGCATCGACACTGATATGGGCACCTACTTTGAGCCCGTAGGACATACCGAATAACACGAACCACGCCGCCAGTGTCAGCGTCACCTCCTCCATCCACATAACGCCGATACCAAAGACAAACCGCAGAATAACCTCTGTGAATACGAGGAGAGTCATAACCACCAGTATTAAACTGATAAAGTTTTCCTCGAAACGCTCTAAATATTTACCGACAACCACTACATCAACCCTCGATGGATTTTAAAAATATGGGCGGTATACCAATACCAGCAGGCCGCCCATCAAGGCCTAACACTATCTTTTATTTAGCCACTGAAAGGCTGGACTTATTTGAAGCCAAGGCAGATGATATTAAATCTTTGCCAATTTCACCTTCAAACTGCTTCCATACGGGCACCATTTTATTCACCCACTGGCTGCGTTGAGCCGTGGTTAGAGGCAACACTTTGCTCCTTCCAGAATCGATAATGGCTTGTCTATCGGCCAAAGCTTTTTGGGCGGCGATTTTATTTCCAAATGCAATTGATTCATCAAGCGCTTTCTTGATCACTGGCCGTATATCACTTGGTAGCCCATTCCAGAAAGACGCTGAAGTCACAATCAGATAATCGAGTACACCGTGATCACTTTCAGTAATGAAAGGCTGAACCTCAAAGAATTTCTTTGAATAGATGTTTGACCAGGTATTTTCTTGCCCATCAATCGCTTTAGTTTGCAGCAAGGTAAACACTTCAGAGAAAGGCTTTTTCACGGCCATCGCATCAACTGAATGGAACTGCGCAGCCAGTACGTCTGAAGACATAATACGGAACTTCTTGCCTTTAGCCTGAGCAGGAACCTGAACCGGACTACTTGAAGACAACTGTTTCATGCCGTTGTGCAGGTAACCTAAACCCAGTAAGCCCTTAGACTCCAATGATTTAAGTAGGGACTGACCCTCTGGCCCCTGCTGGAAACGATCTACGGCAGCCATGTCTTCGAACAAAAATGGCAGATCATATATTTGTAACTTCTTGGTATATTTTTTAAATTTAGACAGTGAAGGAGCAGCAATTTGTACATCACCTAATTGCATAGCCTCCAGTACTTTGTTGTCACCAAACAGCTGTGAATTTGGGAAGACTTTAACCACAACCTTACCCGGTAGGCGCTCTTCAATTAATCGCTTAAAGTGATTCGCCATCTCTCCTTTCGGCGTTTTTTCGGAGACCACATGTGAAAATTTAAGCTCAATTGGTGCCGCTACTGATCCAAGACTCATTAAAGAGAACGCTGCGACAGCGCCCGTAATACATAGTTTACGTAATTTCATCGACTAAATTCCTCGTTTTTTATTGTTTGGTAAAACAGCTAATTCACCTCGCACACAATTGCGCTATTAGCTATTACAGCAATCCTTGGGCCAAGAGTGTTACAAATAAAAATATCATTATAAATCAATATGTTAACTTGTTAATATTTTAAGCGGGCGGAAGAAGAATGGGGCATATATCGCCCAGAGCATCCATTGCATAAGGGGGATCCCCCCACATAATTTTAGCTAACCTTTGGTTTAGTTTAGCGCTATATTCTCGGCCGAGCGCACCATTACTGTCAGTCATAACCTGACCCGCCTACAGAGCTCAGGCAGGCATAGTGCACAATAACGAGTGTCATCCAAAAATAGAATGACTTTTCTTTTTTTGTCATTCCCGCGGACAAAATGACTTGCGGCGGCTTATGGATGGGGGCTTATGGATAGGCACCCACTAGGTCTTGGTAAGAGGGTACTCTCCATATACCGCCTTTTTTGTGAAACCTGCCCTGGCCGAAAATCAGCGCAACGCTTTGATTAGTACCTTCGAACAATAACGGTAAAAAGCGCTTAATCACTTGAGGTTAAATACAGCCCCCCCCTTTCAATGCAAGGCTATTTAGAGACAGCATTACTCCCAACAGCAATGCCGATCAAATCCTGCCCAATATCATCCTCAAACTTCTTCCAGACCGGAATCATGGCCTGCAACCACTGCTGTCGCTCATACTCATACAACTCCACAACTCTTGCCTCACCTGCAGCAATAACAGCAGCCCTATCTGTTTTCGCCTTCTTTTGGGCGACACGGTTGCCGAACGCAATAGAGTCCTCGATCGCTCGTTTAAGCACAATGCGCGTATCATCCGGGAGGCCGAACCAAAATTCTGCAGACGTTACGACCAGATAATCCAGCACCCCGTGATTCGACTCAAGAATGTAATTTTGAACCTCATGATATCGCTGGGAATAGATGTTGGACCAGGTATTTTCAGTACCATCAATAGACTTATTTTTCAGTAACCGATACGTATCAGAGAACGATTTTTTTAAGGGAAGTGCACCTACTGCCTTAAATTGAGTCTCAATAACATCAGAAGACTGAATTCTATACAAGCCACCTGATAGATCCGCAGGCACTCGCACGAGACCATTTGATGTGATCTGTTTGAAGCCATTGTGTAAGTACCCCAGCCCAACCAGCATTTTTCCTTCCAGACTGTCTAATAGCTTCCTACCCGCCTCACTTCGTTGGAAATCGTCCACCGCGTCCATATCCCGAAAAAGAAAGGGTAAATCAAACACCTGTAGCTTCTTGGTATAACGCTGAAATTTTGATAAAGATGGCGCCGCTAATTCGACATTTCCTAGCAACATGGCCTCTAAAACATTACCGTCTCCGTATAAGATTGAATTAGGGTAGACTTTAACGTTTACTTTTCCCGCCAGCCTTTTATTCACTAGTTCCTTAAACTTTAAAGCCATCAAACCCTTAGGAGTATCTTCTGCGACAATATGCGAAAATCTGATGGTGATTGGCTCGGCTGACAGACTTCCTGCTGCTACTAGCCACAGTACCAAAATACCTACCCTCACCAAGCTGATTACATTCATAAACTCTTTACTCCAGAGAAACACTTGCACACACGAATTAACGAGAAATACACAAAAAATTGTAGACGCTCTTGCAAGTAGCAAGACTGGTGCCAAAAGAACTAAACCCCCAATAAGCAACCATTTATCAAAGTAATACCATGAAGTGAGCCGACTCGAGTGACTTTAACAGGCGAAAATCAACACCTTACGCGAACCAATATGGGCGAAAACCTACCCATATTGATTGGAATCGCGGTAATGAGAACCTAAAAGGTTCTTGCTAAAGGGCCTCCATCGTCTTTCCCCTTATAAATCAATGCATTATACTGTTTTAATAGAAAGCATAGGGGCGCTTAGGTATAGTGGTCATTAGCTACATTTTTGTCGCTGATATTAGCGGTGGGAAAAATAATGGACACCTAGCTCCCGCTCATCACTTCGCACACTAAGCGGGCTGCTTCAAAGCCGTCAAGCCCGGGCATGCCCATGATCACCAGGTCGAAATCACTCACACGGATCATCTGCAAAGCTTCCTCACCGGATTTCACCAATAGTGAGCTAGGGCTAATTTTATTAAGCCGTATTTTGATACCGCCGCGCTTGTGTAGTAGCACTGTCTTTAACAATAATGATATCCATAGTTCTTTTCAGTTTGTGACTTTCGTAGGCTATTCATTCTAGGGAAGCTCTTGCATAGACGAATTGACGAGATAAGCATTGAAAGTAAAGATTTTTCAGCAAGGTTGGCATCAAAAGTGCTGCATACCTGGAAGATTTCCCCTATCGAGGCAATATTCACGCAGCATGCCCCCGAGCGATTTATTCTAGGCGGGAATTAACACATCTCACGAATCAAAATGGGTGATACCCCACCCACACTTATCAAATCAACCTCGGCAACGAAAATCAAAATGCGCTTACACGGAAAATTCACAAAGAGAGAAATGTTTTGGGCCGCGATGCTTTGTCTTATTTGGTTAGTTTGCACTGCGCCATTTATCATAATTTCCGGACAAAAAGCGGAATCTACTATCTATACTGAACTTCAATATTCACTGGATAAACTCAACAAGAAGCTTGATGAGCATGTCACATCATACCGCCTGATTCAATCATCAATAGCAAGATTACCGATTGCCAAGGAAATTTTAATAAATCCAAATGGCGATCTTATTGACCGCGCAAATCGTTTTCTTAGGCTAACCAATAACCGTATGAAAAGTGACGTGATCTATATTCTTGATCTCGATGGCACCGTCATAGCATCCAGTAACTATGCAAGCGAGAGAAGCTTTATTGGTGAAAACTTTTCTTTTCGCCCCTATTTTATATACGCTGTGAACGATGTACATAGCGAATATTCCGCAACAGGAGTGGTGACTAAACAGCGAGGTTATTTCTTTTCATCGCCGATTAAACAAGGTGATAAAGTAGTCGGTGTAGCTGTTGTAAACATCCTGCTTGAACACCTATTCGATGAGCTAAAACTGATCTCCCATGAGTATCTTTTGGCGGGTATTGATGGTGTGATTTTTTCAAGTTCAGAGAGCACGTGGAATTACAAAACCCTCTACCCCCTGACTGAAAAATCTCGACAGATGATAAAGGAAGCAAGGCGTTACGGCCTTCATAACCTCACATCAATTAGTGAACATACAGCTGAGGAAATGTTTACCCAGAATAAATTATCCTTAAGGGTAAAAGAGGCCAAAAGGGACTATTTTGTAAAACGCAAATCCATCAAAGACACTGACTGGTATGTTTACGCACTAACACCACAAACAAGCTTAATACCCCCTGTTCTGATGACCTTTTTATTCAGCTCATTACTCTTCTGGCTGATAATTTTAATCTGGCTGTATTCACGAAAAAGAAATGAAATTCAACGTCATGTGGAAAGCCTCAATATTATATTGGAGAAAAAAATTGTAGAGCTAACTGGCGGCTTACAAAAATCTAATGACGAACTAAAGGAGCTGGTAACACATTATAAAGACACTCAGGATGAGCTGGTTCAAACTCAAGATCAACTAGTGAGATCTGCGAAGCTTGCCACACTGGGCGAAATGTCAGCAAGTATGAACCATGAGCTTAATCAACCTCTGTCAGCCTTACAAATATATATAGAAAATTGTCTTAAAATGCAGGCACGGGATAACTACAAGATTGTGGGCGCCAACCTTCAAGAAATGAATACCATAATAAAAATAATGACAAAAATTGTGTCCAGCTTCAAGGTATTTGCCCGTAACACGCCTCCACAGCCACAAAATTGCTCACTACATGAGGTCGTAAACAGTGCCTTGGTGATTGTTGAACACCGGATAAAGAAATATCAAATCAAGCTCACCGTAGACTATGGCGCTGATAAAGTTGCAGCTTATTGCGAGCCAGTTCAACTTGGACAGGTACTTGTTAACCTGCTAAGCAATGCTATAGATGCACTTTCTACTACAGCAGATGGTGAAATCTACATACATGTAAAAAACAGTACAGAGCATGCCATTATTACTGTCAACGATAATGGCTCTGGTTTAAATAAGGATACTATCAGCCAGATTTTCGAACCTTTTTTCACCACCAAAACCCAAGGCCTTGGACTTGGATTGGCTATATCCAAACGCATTATCGAAGCCCAGGGTGGGCACCTTACCGCCTCCGCTCATAAAAACTCAGGCACAAGCTTTAAAATTGAACTGCATAAATCGAAAATTAGAAAAATAGCGTCATTTGAAAGTGAGACTTAGGCTTACGAATTAACTCACGCAGTAACTGCGTCGCAAAAAAATTCTCTACAGAAAAATTTGGGGGTATAACCAAGATAAAAACGAAATAAGAGAGCTTCTAGCTCGCATAAGTGACAGAAGTAAATTGATGGCCGGCTTTCTCTATGGAGGGGCCATTGTCGAAAATAATTACACACTAAACGTCATCAATATATAAGCTATTGTTTTTTAACGGTTTAATAGTTGGCTCAATTAATGCATATTGCAATGTATATTGTGCAACTATACATTAATACAGACACTTACCTGAGATTATAATGAAAAAACTATTCGCTATCACCACATTGGCCGCACTGTTATCAGCCACTTCCGCAAGTGCCGGATTAATTAGCTACAGTGTATCTGACGCTAGAAATAATGCCGGCACAGACATTGGACATGGGCTTTATACATTTAGTAAAAACAGCACAGGGGCTGCAAAATACAGCATCCAAAGTGGCACTTTTTTTACGATTGACGACAAAGGTACCGCCTCAAATGCCGATGACACCGCGACATTAGTCGGCTCGGCATTTAATGGTACCTACACCGCCAACATCAACCTCTCTTTCAGTGGATTTAATGAAACACAGGGTTACAAAAAAGAGGGCGGGAAAGATTACAATGCCAACCCAGCACTTTATGATATCAATGATGTTTTAGCTGATGCAGGCAATGGCGACATTGATTTTTTCAGCAACATCTCCGGTAACATCAGCATCAACAGTATCATTCATAGCATCAGTACCTGCACAGACTGCGGTAATAGCTCAGGCCTATTCGGCCTTCAATTTGGCGATGGCGCAAATGCCAAGCACATTTCAGATTTTGGCGGCTCAGCCTGGATAGGCGTTGGCAGCTCACCTAACAAAGCCAGTCACTGGGATCTTAACTTGCAATTTACAAAAGTCCCTGAGCCATCAAGTCTTGCCTTATTAGCCATAGGGCTTATTGGTCTTGGCGTTGCACGAAAAAAATCTACTTAGAACTGATTCGAAAGAACATAAAAAAGGCCTTATTTGCTGCATACGATGACCCCTTAAATGCATCCTGTAAGGCCTAACACCTATATCCATCTTGACCCCCTCAACACCCCAGCCCAGCGACACATAAAATTCCTAAGCTGTAACAATCACCTCTACGTTAGAGGGTTACGTCGGCCTGCGCTAAATCTTTTAGCCATGCAGCAAAAATATCTACAGCCGATTTTTTTCCGGGTTGATAGCCTAATAACTGGTAACTGCCACTGGTTAGCGCGGGGAAGCCTGGCACCACCACTAAGGCGTTACCACCAATAAGATCCGCTAAAAATAAACGAGGTATAAGGGCAACCCCTAAACCTTCTGTCGCTGCCTGAATCGCGAATATGGTGTTATCTAGCCCAATAGTGTGCGCCATTGGAGACTCTTCCATTTCATTGTGCCGCAGCCATGCAGGCCATAAATCGGCACGAGACTTCATGGCGATAAGGGGCGCCTTGACGACATCACGAGGCTCACGTAAGGCATTATTAGCAAGAAACTCTGGGCTACACACCAGCAGGCTCTGCTCGGCCATAAAGCTATCACCCTTTAAACCCGCAAACTGTTCTGGATCACGCCTTACATACAGGTCTATTTCGCGCGAATAATTGATCAAACCCGACGTGGTACTTAAGTTCACTTCAATCTCGGGGTGTAGGTCTCTAAACAATCTAAGCCGAGGAATTAGCCAGTGCATGGCAAAAGTTTGCGTGGTTTCAATCCGCACCTTGGGCGCTTGAGTGAGATCGCGAACTTGATCACTAGCACTCTCTATTGTGCTCAGCGCCGGTGCCACCTGACTTAAATAGAGCTGACCCACCTGACTTAGACGCACTTCTCGGCAGTGCCTTTCAAATAGCTTAATGCCTAACTGCTCTTCTAGGGTTTGAATTTGGCGACTTATGGCTCCCGCCGTTACACAGAGCTGTTCGGCCGCCAATTTAAAGCTCTTCGCTTTAGCCGCAACAGTAAAGACCCGAACGGCATTAAGTGAAACACTATTTTTTGGCACACGATTGTCCTTAAGTAAACTATAGGCGGATAATTACTCGTTTGTTTTACGGGTTATAGCCGAATAACATCCCCATACATCATTAATTATCATAGTAAGACGGTATGACATATTTGAACAAAAATCACTTATATTTTTTACTTTAGCTCAACAATATATGTGACCGAGCCAAAGTAATCGATACGCAGCAACATCCCCACGGTGCAAATACGCTGACCTGGTTTCTCAATACGCCCTATATCTGCCCTCATTGAATGACTGAAAATGGCGGCCATTTGGCCGTGATACCTGGGCCATACGACCACCCCGCTGAGTTACTTGAATTCAACAAAGGCCTTCGACCCAAGAATAACATGAGACTAAAGTATGAATTTGACGACAAAAGTACTAACTGGAATGGCAGCAGGCACGACAGTAGGGCTTGCTCTCAACCTCGGAGGGTTAACCGCAGAAGGCTCTCTCATTAACGATTACTTAATTAACGGATTATTCCATACGATTGGGCAAATGTTTTTTAACTCCCTGGAAATGCTAGTTGTACCCTTAGTATTATTCTCTCTGATATGCGGCGTCTGCGGCATAGGCGATATAAAACTACTGGGCAGAATTGGCACAAAGTCTTTTTTCCTCTATATGTTAACCACAGCCCTTGCGGTTGCTACCGCTATTTTAATCGCTGCCGGGCTAGGCATTGGCAAAGGGATGAATGCTGATACTGACACCAATTTTGTCGCCAAAGAAGCGCCCCCGCTTTCTCAAGTATTTATCGATATTATTCCCAACAACCCTATTCAAGCGATGGCCAGCGGCGAGATGCTTTCGATTATCTTTTTCGCCATTTTAGTTGGAATCAGTATTCTTCTAGTGGGCAAAAAAGCCAAAACGTTAGTTGAAACGACTGAATTACTCAACGAAGTCATGATGAAAATGGTCGGCATTATAATGACCCTAGCCCCCTACGCCGTATTTTGTTTACTGGCAAAGGCAATGGCCACTCTAGGCACGGAATTGCTGACTCAATTAATCGGCTATGTTTTAGTGTTAATCGGCGCACTACTTTTTCACCTCTTCGTGACACTACAAGCCGTACTGGTTATATTCGCGCGACTGAACCCGTTCACTTTATTAAGAAAAATTAGAAGCGCACAAGTATTTGCTTTTAGTACCTCTAGCTCCAATGCAACAATCCCCGTCACCTTACAAGCCGTCACTGATCGTCTAGGGGTTAATAATTCCATTGCATCATTCACCGTACCTTTTGGGGCCACCATCAACCTAGATGGCACCGCTATTATGCAAGGTGTCGCGACGGTCTTTATAGCCAACATGTACAATGTAGATTTAGGTATCGCCGGATACTTAACCGTTATATTAATGTCTGTATTAGCATCAGTCGGAACCGCCGGTGTTCCAGGCGTAGGCCTTATTATGCTCTCAATGGTCTTTGCACAAGTTAA
Organism: Pseudohongiellaceae bacterium; assembly: GCA_051277005.1. GTDB lineage: Bacteria > Pseudomonadota > Gammaproteobacteria > Pseudomonadales > Dasaniaceae > Dasania. The sequence continues at coordinate 834 of JBNMPS010000054.1, read as the reverse complement.
CTTACCACTGGAAGGCATCGGATTAATTCTTGGTGTTGATCGTATTGTAGATATGGTTCGAACGGCGGTGAACGTTTCTGGTGATGCCATTGTTTCGACAGTAGTTGCTCAGAGCGAAGGCAAGCTTGATTTCGATATTTACAACGACCCTAATGCCGGTCTTTTCTCAGAGAATGATGTGGCGATTGATAAAACGGCATAAAAAGAACTTGCAGAAACGGTTACGAAAACTCACGAATTCACAGGGTAAACTAAAAAGGTCGTGTGGAATTGCACCAAGCTAAGCACGACTATGACCAATCTGAGTAAAACGAAGGACCTCGGTAGCCTTTGAGTGTTGTAATGCGGAGACTCTTCGCCACAAACATAGGATGACAGAAGCAATGTTATCAACCCCTACCGACTTAAAATCCATGGTCGCACCTCGTATTTAGGTATTACTATGTTATTCTGTTCTGAACACCGATCTGTCGCAAAATGCCCCAGTTAGTGCCAAAATGTCGTAAAGTAGCTCAATCGTGTCGCTTTGCAGTTTTGATTCAAATACGCCCTCAATCAGCTGATCCTATTGGACCTACTTACTAATGAAGGGCAGAAGCCGCCCCAAAGAAGACGTTCATCATGTTAGCTTAGTAATGGAGGGGATATGGCAGAAATTGACCCATTTCGGACAAGGGCTATCCACATAGAGAGACCGGCCACTATATGGTAAGCACCTTATAAACCGCATTATTCCGCCATCAATAACATTCACTTATGATCACTTTAATCATTTAAGGAGATCATCATGCGACGAACACCACAGCAATGGCTTAAACTTTTTGAAACCCAAAG
>JBNMPS010000053.1:0-16597 GCA_051277005.1 Pseudohongiellaceae bacterium | reverse complement strand
TCCAGCTGCGCTGGCAACATGGTAATTAGCTTCCTAAGCAAATTACCATACATTTAACTTCCCAACCAACCACCCCTAATCAGTTATTATCCCATCAAGCTCATAAATACTGCGCCTTTTTACCATAGCAACAAGCCAAGCTTTTAGTTATTCTCAGAGCAACATTAGAGCAACAATAATAAAAACCTTAGCCACAGGACAAGCCCATGAATACTACAGCCATCATCGATACCGCCCCTCTAATCCCCACCATCAAAGGCAACTTCGAAGCGCAAGAGACAGAATACGAATACTGGGTGGAAAATATTGTAGGCAAGATACCCGAAGATTTCACTGGCTCATTTTTCCGCAACGGCCCCGGACGCCTAAAAATTGGAGACGAAGAATTTTTGAACTGGTTTGACGGTGATGGCATGATCGCCAGAACAACCTTTGTTGATGGCAAGGCCCACTTTGCTAACAAATTTGTCCGCACCCCAAAATACGTTGACGAAACTGCCGCTGGCAAAATGTTATACCGTGGCTTTGGCGGCGCTCCAAAAGGCAATTTTTTCAAACGTTTTTCACCTCCGGCTAATCCAGCTAATACCGGTTTGATTATTCATGGCGATAAGTTTCTCGCACTTTGCGAAGGCGGCCGCCCTTATGCCGTTGACCCCGCTACCCTCGACACAGAAGGCGAATATAATTACCAGAACAGTCTTGGACCGCAGAATATGTTTAGCGCCCATGGCAAGATCAACCCGAAGAACGGTTGCTACTATAATTTCGGCATGTCATTTCAATTTGGCCTAAAAGGGCTTAATCCAGGTTTTGATTTTTATAAAGTGTCGCCTGGTGGAAAAATGGTTGATCGCGCCCGCTTTCCGATGGATCACATGCCGCTATTACATGACTTTGCGCTCACTGAAAATTATGCCATTTTCATTCAGTCTTCCGTCGCCATGAGCGGAAATCTAATAAAACTGATGCTAAGCGGCGAGTCGATGGCTGATGCAATGAATTTTGACCCCAATCGACCCAGCAAGATCATAATTGTTAATTTACACACTATGCGCCTTGAAGAAGAAATTGATATTGCACCTATCGCCGCCCTGCACTTCGGTAATGCCTACGAAAAAAATGGCGAGATACACTTTGATATGATGGAAACTAAAGATGGCGCCTATAGCACACCTGATTTACACAACGAACCTTTGAATATCTTTGATGAAAACGTCAACTTTCGCTCAGGTGCAGCTCTTTATACTCGCTTTATCGTCAACTTACGCAAAGCAACCGTTCAATCCGAACGCATCAATGATGCTCTCGAAGGTGAGTTCCCACAATGGGATTGGACAAAAACCACCAGTGAGAACCGTTACGCACTGTCAACTGCCTATACCGGCACTGGCCCGAGAACCTACTTTGGCGCTATCCAAAAAATCGACAGATTGACCGGCAAAGTTGAAGTGCATGATTTTGGTGACCACCGCTTTACCGGCGAACCGCTAATGGTGGCTAAGCCTGGTGCTAAATCGGAAGATGATTTTTATGTGATGAGCTATGTCTACAATGGCAACGACGATAAAACTGAAGTTGTACTGATAGACAGTGATGATTTTTCTGATGAGATGGCCGTTATTAAGCTAAGCCACCACTTACCGCAGGGTTTTCATGGCATGTATTCACCAAAAATTTATATCTAACACTGGAAATATGCCACTAATAACGGCTAATATAAGCGGCATCGACAACACATATTCAGTACGATAAATGGTAGCTATATGACAGAAGTAGAGAGCAGTAAATATCAAAAGCAACTCAAGGTAGCGTGGGTAATCTATACGATACTGGTACTTATTGTGGCTGCGGTCATGGTCTTCGTTATCGCTCAGGACAATGAAGAAATGCTGTTTTACGGCCTGATGACAATAGCTGTATCCTATGTTTTTCGGCCGACAGAGGCTTTTTTCAAAAAGCATATCACCCGTATTATGGGCTCAGCGGAAGAATAGCGAGCCCCATTATCGACTAGCTCTAAAAGCCACTTTTCTAAGTTGTTTGTAATACGCATTATCACCTCATAGTTACCTGCCTCTATCCAGCCGAAGACTGTAGATGAATGAGATAATAGAAAAACTACGGCATACCGGTCTTATCAATAAGGCGATCGAAACCTTTTGAACTATGGCATGAAGCTGTTCATCCCCGCGATCGTATTAGTTATCGGCTAATTGGGCGCGCTATGAATATCATGAATAAAGCCCATGCTAGCGGCTAAGGCCGCCGCTTTTTTTAATACACTTGAGCGTTAACCCAAGCTATCTTCCGCTACAAAATATTGTGGATCTTCAATCACATTAACCTCAACCATATTGCCGGCCTTCTTCAGCAAATGACGACAATCCTGGCTAAGATGAACCAGATGCAAAGTTTTACCGGCATTGAGATAGCGATCGGCCAAGGTATCAATAGCTTCAAGCCCTGAATGATCCGCTACCCTCGACCGAGCAAAATCAATCACCACATCATCGTTATCGCGACCGGGGTCAAAAAACTCTAAAAAGGAGGTTACAGAACCAAAAAATAACGGGCCTGTTACTGCATAAACAGTTGAACCTTTGTGATCTTCCCGTGCGTCTACCCGAATATGCTTGGCGTGATCCCAGGCAAATACCAACGCTGAAACAATAACACCCACAATCACTGCAAACGCCAAATCAGTTGCTACCGTCACGCCCGATACGACAATCAAAATAAAGGCATCGGTGCGCGGTACTTTGCCAAGTATGCGAAAACTACTCCATTCAAACGTACCGATGACCACAATAAACATCACGCCAATTAATGCTGCTAAAGGAATCTGCTCAATCAATTGCGAGCCCACCAAGATAAATAACAACAAGCTAACCGCTGCGGTAATACCCGATAAACGACCACGGCCACCGGAATTTACATTGATCATGCTCTGGCCGATCATCGCACAACCTCCCATACCGCCGAACATACCAGTCACTGTGTTAGCAACACCCTGGCCAATACATTCTTTATTGCCTCGACCGCGTGATTCAGTAATCTCATCAACCAAACGTAAGGTCAGTAGCGATTCGATCAAACCAATAGCGGCTAAAATAATTGAATAAGGCAAGATGATCCATAAGGTCTCAAAGTTAAACGGCACGGAAGGAATGTGGAAAGTTGGTAAGCCGCCTTTAATGGATGCGATATCACCAACCACGCGGGTATTCAAATCAAGGCCAAATACCAGCAACGTTACCGCCACAATCGCAACTAAAGAAGAGGGTATAGCAGTGGTTAAGCGCGGCAGATAGTGGATAATAGCCATCGTTACCAACACCAATCCTAATAGCATATATAGCTGCTCGCCATGCAGCCACGCTACATCGATAATCGAACCCTGCATAAATGAGCCTTCTAACCAACCTGGCTCACCAGCAACACCAAATTGACCCAGCTGCGCCAAGAAGATCACGATCGCCAAGCCGTTAACAAAGCCTAGCATAACGGGATGTGGAACCATCCGAATAAACTTACCGAGTTTGAGGATACCGGCGGTAATCTGCAAAAACCCCATCAACACCACGGTGGCAAACAAATACTCAACCCCGTGGTCGGCCACCAACGTCACCATAACTACGGCTAATGCACCGGTAGCACCAGAAATCATGCCGGGGCGTCCACCAATACAAGCGGTGATCAAACCCACCATAAAGGCAGCATACAGACCAACTAAAGGCTCGACGCCTGCGACAAAGGCAAATGCCACCGCCTCGGGTACCAAAGCCAAGGCTACGGTTAATCCAGACAACACATCATTTTTGACGGTCGCCACTTTACTGGGTTGAAATTCAAACATGCCATACTCTCATTTTGTAAAACTGCGCTCTAGCAGACACACTGATAAAGCAAAAATAACCAATCGGCAGGAATCGTTGTTATGCGACGATAGGAAAGGTCGGGCATTTTAACGGATGGTCCCAGCCAATACAATCTGCGGCCTGCAAGCAATTTTGACCCCAAAACGGCGCCAAATCGTGTATAATGGTCGCCCATTCAAAACTTAAAAGGCAAATCATGGCACCCAAAACTAGGACCGCAAACAAAAAGCAACCTGCCGCCGTAGAAACATCATTAACCATCGAAGAACAAACCAAAGCGTTCTTAGCATCCGGTGGCGCCATTGAAGCAATTGACTCAGGCATCAGCGGCCAACAAAGCATGGCTGGCCCCAGGCATATCACCTTGAGCAGCAACAAACCTAAGGCTACTTGACGTCTGTAAGCTCAAATGTGACGCAATAAAAAAGCGAGCTTAGCGCTCGCTTTTTTATATCTCGCTACTACAAAAAAACTAGGCTTACCAAGCTTGCAAGCCATCCTCAGGGCCAGCTTGCGCATTACGGTAAAGCTCTAATACATGTACCTTGTCACAACCGTTATAACCTTCACAGCCATATCTATCTTTGGTGCCACCAAACCAAATCCCAACATCACCCTCTTGGGCATCGGCACTCAAATATTTTTCGGAAAGATTAAAAATCATAAAAGGCTTTTTACCGTCACAATATATCTCGATAACATTGGGCGCCAAAGGGAAACTGTTTAAATGGGTATTGCCGCGATCGGTTGTTAAGTCGTAACCACCGGCATTTTTCCACTCACACTGCATATCATCAACCTGCGCGCCGGAAAAACGAGTAACGGTAATTTTACTGGGATAACTCTCTGCGACATCAGCCCCACGGACCAGATTACCAAACACTGACGCCGTGGCCAGCTGGCTAAAACACATAACAACCAATAGTGGAAAAAATCTCAACACAATCATGCTCCTAAAGCGCTTGACTCATAGCAACGTAGGCTAGTGAGCTTTTATTATTGTCATTCCAAGAATATTTATTATAACTGCTAACGGGTGCTATAAAGCAGCCAAAAGTAGAAATTTTTTCGGTAATAATTGCTAGCTCTTCGCAAGCCGGTCACTAAAGCAACAATCAGCACTCAACTCGTTGGCACTAAGGTAATGTATCACTGAATGTAAATGATGTGTAAATGTCCCGCCATAGAGTAGTAATTAACAGGCGCTTATCGTAGGGTAAAAATCACAGTTTTAATCTAAGATACTCCCAGCACTCTGCGTTTATAGGCCTTTTATCGTGACAGATCAGAACAGCAGCCCAATGGCCAGAATAATCGCCGCCATCGCCAAAATAGAAGCCAATGAAGTTAAAGCCACACTCGCCTCCTTTGCGCTGGTGCTGATTTTGATGGCCGCCTATTACATTTTGCGGCCAGTGCGCGATGCCATGGCCAGCGACTGGTCAGATGCAGAAGTCGCCACCCTGTGGACAATTAACTTCCTATTCAGCTTTATCGTAGTTGCGGTGTATGGGCTCGCCGTAACCAAGCTGCCAATTAATAGTTTGGTACCCAGTGTTTATGGGTTTTTTGCTGCCACCTTTGTGGTGTTTTATGTCATCTCCACCCTCAGCAGCGACGCCGTGCTTATCGACAAGGCTTTCTATATTTGGGTGAGCGTATTTAGTCTGTTCCCCATCTCGGTATTCTGGAGCTTTATGGCCGATATCTATACCCGACAACAATCAAAGCGCTTATTCGGCACCATCACCACAGGCGCCTCTATTGGCGCAATGATTGGTCCTTCAATACCGTTGATATTTTCTGATCTCGGCAGCTATAACCTTATGTTAGTAGCCAGCCTAATATTGCTGATCACGCTACCGATAATCTTTTATATACAACGAATTAAAATCACTGAGTTGGGTAATGCCCAACATATGGGTGAAGTTAAGTCGATGGGCGGTGGCTCCATTGACGGCTTTAAAATGTTCCTGCAAAACCCTTTTTTATTAGGTATTGGCCTGTTCTTATTTTTATACACCGGTATCGGATCCTTTGTTTACCTGGAGCTGAAAAACTTAATGACCGATATGAGCCGTGAAGAACGCACCGAAATATGGGCATTTATGGATCTGGCGACTAACACTCTGACCATTGTAGCGGGTTTGTTTATTACCTCCCGCCTGGCTACCCGTGTCGGTCTCGGCTGGACTTTGGCGCTATTGCCAATCGTAGTGATGGGCGGCTTATTAACAGTTGCGATGGTACCCCTGCTATCGGTCATGGTAGGCCTACAAATTTTTCGCCGCGGCGGCAATTATGCGATTACCCGACCAGCACGAGAGATGCTATTTACCCATGTTGACCAAGAAACCCGCTTTAAGGCCAAGCCGGTCATTGATGTTGTAGTCTACCGAGGCGGTGATACTTTTTGGGCCTGGGCCTTTACTGGCTTAACTCAGGGCTTGGGTCTAGGGTTGGCAGCCGTCGCCGTGGTCGGCGCCGTCATCTCCGCTATTTGGGCGGCCACTGGACTTTATTTGGGTAAGCGCTCAGAGCAGCAACCCAACTATGATAGCCCTGATGATTAGCTTGCATAATTAGCCCGTGTGAATAATCTATAAGCAATCTATTCAATAAAATATAATTCTAACTCTGGAGCGTTGCACGTCATGAAACTACTCATTCGTTTAATGTTTTCATTACTACTGTCGACAACAGCTTTTGCAGGTGGCCATATAACTGAAAGTAAAACGACTGAATTCCAGACAGGGAATAGGGTCGTATTAGTCGCTGGCGCCACCGGCGGTACTGGGCGATTAGTGGTTGAACAACTAATCGCAGAGGGTTTTGAAGTACGAGCTATGGTACGCAACCTCGATAAAGGTAAACGCGTATTAGGCGAAAAGGTCAAACTTGTGCAAGCTGATGTTACAAAACCAGAAACGTTAACGGCCGCTGTCGCCAGTACCGATTACATCATTTCAACCATTGGTACGTCGATCGGAGCTGAAGGCGGCAACAATCCGCAAACGGTCGACTACCAGGGTGTGGTGGCACTGATTGATGCCGCTCAAGCTGCCGGGAACAAAAAATTTGTACTGGTTACGTCTGGCGGTACCACCTGGCGTTTTCACCCGCTCAACTGGCTTGGTGACGACGTACTGAAATGGAAACGAAAATCTGAAATTCATCTGCGAGAGTCTGGTCTCAACCATGTTATTGTCCGCCCGGCCGGTGGCCTTAAAGATGAACCGATCAACAGCAAAAGTATTAGCTTCAGCCAAGATGATGGCATCCCCTCAACTATTTCCAGAATTAACGTGGCCATAGTGACGGTAAAAGCGCTAATGTTTGAAGAATCTAACAATAAAACATTTGAAATTGAAGATCACGAGGATGGCCAGACCACCGATGAAATAAATTGGCAGCAAGTTTTTCAGAAATTAAAAGTAACGTCCGATAATTTTTAGTCGGAATGAGATCTGTATAAAAAATAAAACCTGATCTTTAAGTCTATGGAAAACCTGCATATTAATGGCTATTTTTATCACCCTAAATAAACACGATGAGATCAATGCAACTGACATGTTAGCACATCATGAAAGACCATTTAAGACATAAAAATCTATATCAAAATCAATGAATCAAACCACTGAAAAAATTAATTTTTCTAAAAAAAGTGATCTCATATTTGCCCATATCGAAGCAATAATTGTGGATGATGTTTATGATGAATGAGTAAGACTTTTCTCTAGATATAAACTATAGCGAGCAAGCTAGCGCCACTCGCCGCCTTGAAAACCACAGCCGGTTTCCAAAGCGCCTTTATCACCATTGTAATAACTGATGCTATGCTGCTCTAACTGGCAGACACCGATAAGCAGCTGTCCACTGCATGGCTGGTCCTTGTAGATAACGTCTAAATTGGAGCCCTCTTTTTCAAATGCGTTACAGCGCAGCTCAGAAACTGGAGCCGCACAAACATTATAGGGGCCGGCAAACATATTATCTTGTACAAAGTTACAGCTGCCAGCCTGCACCTGTGCAGATAGCACTAATGCAAGCATAGCTAGACAATGGCAGACCTGTTCTTTGCGCATTGTTAGCCTCAATACAAACGAGGTAGTCATAGTAGTTTCAGCCGACAAGGTATTATTGATTTTATTTTTTATCATAATATTACATAGATCAGAAAACGTTGCGCCGAGAACAGTAAAGAATAGGTAAAGACTGGTAAGGATATTTATTCAAAAATGCTAAGTTCATATACTACTTGATATCTATCATCACCAAAGCGGGTTAAAACCATGTCGAAATAGCCTCATTAGTATAAATATCTAGACTACAATAGCCACTTACTTCAGACCTATCGTATCGCCTGCGACCAATTTCCAGTTATTACCAGCAAAGACTTATGACTATGAAATTTTTCATCTACCTGCTTTTTCATCACCGAGGCTGCAGTAGAACAACCGGCATTAGAGAAACTGGCACTGAGTTATTTTGATCAATAGCTAGCGATTTATGGTCATGAGTAACAAGTTGTTGAGCCACAACAGGAGTAGCTGATTAGACAGCGCGCTAGGTATTTTGAAGACTATGCCTTAGCCAACAACTCGGTCAAAGGCATGTTCGCTAAGATACTCGGTGAAGCATCATCAATGTGGACACTATCAACCATATATTTATAAAGCCCTTACAAAGCTTTACAAAATCTTTGAATTTTTGCATTGATTAGTCATGCCATAAGGCTTCAAATAAGGGTTAATAATATTAACTAAACACAAGCCCCCAGCGGCAGAGAAATGAAATGCACCTTCTTATAAAAGCTAGCTTTTTTGCCCTTGGTCTAAGCGCTCTACTGAGCAGTTCTTTAGCATTTTCCGGCGCCCATGGCGGTGCAAAAATGTCTAAAGTTGAGGAACTACCAGCACGCAACGGTGATTGGTCTGCAGAAGAAATTTCCAAAGGTCGCGAACAACTGGTACGCGCATTTGATGCCGGCTGGATACGTGTACTCGCTAGCGGTAAAGACCAAGAAATTTTAAAGACCGAACCAGAAAACATGCCAGGCGCATCATCCCAATATATTATCCGTATGGCCGATTGCTTGCCGCAACCCGAGCTAGCACCCTGGCCAGAAAAACCCGTCGGCATGTTTAAAGATATTTTGCAGACCGGAGTGATTCGCCAGCTTGTACAGGGCGTTCCCGAAACGCCAGCAAACACCTCTTGGTATTTTTCTGGCATCAGTAAAAAATACCAACAAGCGGTACTTGACGAAATTAACGCTCATTACAAGGTTGATCTCAAAGTTGAATCGGTTGTACTCAAGCCCGGCCGTTTGCCCGCCACTTCGGTATTAGTAGAAAATAAAATTGACTTCGTTTCGCAACTCAATGCCACCGGCGGCAAAACCGAGGGCATGCGACGTCGCACTTCGCGCCGATTTAGTTGCACCATGAGCGCATCTAGCCAATTTATCCATATCCCCGAAGCTTCAAAATTAGTTAAAGAAATTCGCAGCTTAAGCGACTTAGTAGCCCGCCCCGAAATTCGTATTTGCGCTGGGCCACTCACCACCCAAACAGCCCGCGCTTTTATGCCCGAACACACTATTAAAACCAAATACGTTAATGATCTGACCATCTGTAACAAAGCAATTAAAAAAGGCCAAGTCGATCTCATGGTCAACCCACTCAATGATCTAAGCATAGCCGGCATTGAGGGTTATGTGGCTGTACCCACCATGATTGTCGCAGGTACGCCACTATGGGTAGCCAAAGAAGGAATCGAATGCGCCAACGATGGTAACCCACGTACAGAAGATGAATGCCATGAAGTCGATGCGCCATAAATGATGAAATCATCCCAGAAAATTATTAACTGAGTTAATCTATTCATTTATTTGAAACGAAATAAATGTTGAGAGAAGTACCGTATACAAACCGTATCAATAATCACTAACGATAATAGGGACCTATTATGAAGACTTTAACGAAAGGCCTATGTTTGGCCGCAGCACTAACACTAACCAGCAGCGTATTTGCCGGCCTACACAGCGAAGACGATGGCGAGCCTAAAGGTAAAGCCGGCGACGGCCACTGTAACTATATGTTGCAAAACAACATGATGGATTCACAGGTTAAAACATGCGAACAACCGGCTAATACAGCCGGCTGTGCCACTTTAGGTAGTCTCGATGATAACAGCGACGGCATGCATTCCGCCGGCGATTGCCCAATGGAAGGCGCCAAAGGTTCTTGTGATACCGGCGAAGTGAAATGGGTTTATTACGACGGTGACTGGGAATCAATGGAAACAGGTTGTGGCTTCCAAGGTGGTGATTGGACTGATTACTAGTCAGTTTATTTAAGACAAAAAACGGGCCTATGGGCTCGTTTTTGTAGCTATACGCGTCAATCAAGCCAGCAGCGTTCTCTCCAGCACCCAATAACAACCAACCATCGCTATAGCCGCCGACGCAGGAATAGCAATTCTTTGTCGATACCAAGCACGCTGCTGCCACCAACCAACTGCCCCAAAACACAGTGCTATCACCGCCAACTGTCCTAACTCAACGCCGACATTAAACGCCACTAAACCGGTAACAAAATGACTGTCTGATAAACCTATTTCAGTCAGTACACCTGCAAAACCTAAACCATGCAGTAAGCCAAATACAAATACCACTGGCGGTCGAAAGCGGCTTAGTCGATCAGAAAATATATTTTCAACACATACATAAACGATAGACGCGGCAATAATAGGTTCGACAATTGCGGAAGATAATTGCAATATTCCGCTCATCCCCAACGCCAACGTGATGGTATGCGCCAAGGTAAAACTACTGATCTGCCAGAGCAAGCTACGGATACTCGCACTCAATAAAAAAAGGCCTACTACAAATAAAATATGATCAAGGCCTTTAGGCAAGATATGGGTAAAACCCACTCGCAGATAATTGCTGATGATACTGCTGCTGGCTTGAGCTTCAGCCGTTATTACCACCTCACCACTGCCGGCACCAGATAACAAATACGCAGTATAAATATCTTGCTGCTCCGCGCTACTGACCCGCAACGCCGCTGCACCAAATTCTGGCTGCCATTGCCAGCTTATTGTATTGGCGAATTCTGTCAGTTCAGACTCAAATACCACTAGGGAACTACGCGCTAAGTCTAGGTCGGTTTCAGCCGGGATGTTGACGCTAGTAATCTGCAACTCAACGGGGAGTTTATTGACAGTTAACTCTATTCCGGCAATTAAACGCTCACCGTATTGCGCAAATGCAACCTGTAACTGCACCGGGGTCATGGCTCTCAAACGCTTATACTCTGCAGCATTACTAGACTGATCGGTATCTTCATGCTCGGCGCCCACTTCTGCCACTAAAGCTTCTAAATTTAGATTGAGAGTTAGTATGACTTTATCGCTTATTAGCAAATCCACAACCGCGGGGCGTATCTCATGGGCAGCGACGTTGCTGACCGACAAAAATAAAGCCAGAACTAACAGTAATACAGGTTTTAAACTAGGGGCTAACGACATAAACTAAGGGCCTATGCAATTTGAATGTGAAAACTATTATCGTGAATAACCAACTTTTTATACAGCGATTACTGTGCTTTTGCTGCATTTTTTTTAGCCTTACAGCCCACGCCCATGAGTTCTGGCTACAAGCAAAAAACTATCAGCTAAATAGTCACCAAATTATATTAGCGGACTTACGCGTTGGCCAACATTTCAAAGGTTCGGCGCTAGCTTATCTGCCAATCAACTTTGAACGCTTTGAAATTCATCTCAATAATAGCAGCGTAGACATCGAATCTCGTTTTGGTGATATCCCCGCAGTACATCAAGCACCCATCGGCACCGGATTAAATATACTCAGTTATGTATCTGCCAACTCAACGGTCGTTTATGACAGCCCAAAAATGTTCACCGACTTTCTCCAAAAACAAGGTATAAACTGGGTGCTACTTAAACACCAACAGCGCGGCCTACCGGACATGGGTTTTACTGAAGTTTATCAACGCTTTGTAAAAAGTCTGATCGCAGTTGGTGATAGCAAAGGTAGTGATCAATTATTAGGGCTACGCTTTGAATGGTTAGTGCTAGACAACCCCTATCAACTAAACGACAAAAAAAATATTACCGCGCAATTACTGTGGGAAGGTAAGCCCTTTGCCAATAGCCAGGTTACGATTTTCAGCAACCGTAATAATCGAGTCGAAGAAATGATAATGATCACTAACCATAAAGGTCATATCACGTTGCCAGTGATTGCCGGCGCGACGACTATGTTATCAGCGGTTCATATGGTCGAACCGACGGCTAGTTTAAGCAAATCGACTGCTGCTGTTTGGCAAAGTTTATGGGCCTCAACTAGCTTTGAATTTCCTAAACGGAGTGAATAATGCACTATAGAAAAAATAACTTTACAACTAAGCTTTCTATCAACCGCCAAAAGCTGCGCGATTTTTTTCAATAAATTGCTTTAGTGTGGTCGGTTCACGACCCAATAATTCTTTTACTGTATTGGTAGTGTAATCTAAGCCGCCTTTGCAAACCTCCTCAAACAATATCGCTACTGCATTGACTCTCCATTCATTGATGCCAAAACCGGCCAGTACAGCACGATAATCTTCAGATGATTGATTGATATAACGAATAGGACGGCCTAAGACTTCACCTATCTGCTTGGCAATTTGGTGGAAATCTTGTGATTCAGGACCGGTAATTTCATAGCTCTTACCCATATGTTCATCGCCAATCAGCGCCTCGGCGATGATGCCAGCGGCATCCGCCACTGTACCCATAACAACCTTGCCATCGCCCATAGGTAAGTAAAAAGCATCTTCTGTGGCAATCGTACCTGCATTGGCAAACAGATTCTCCATAAAGAAATTAGGCTTAATCATGGTCCAGCCAATACCCGAGGCACGAATATGTTCTTCAGTCTGCCAGTGAGCATAGGGTATCGGTGCAGTCTCACCGGCAACGGCCTCAATAGAAGAAAGTTTTACGATATGTTTAACGCCAGCCGCTACTGCACAATTAACAAATTGCTTTTCTTGCTCAAGTTGCTCTTTCTCATTGACTGCAATTAACAGGGCTCTATCAACTCCTTGTAAAGCTTTAGAAACAACTGCCTTATCAGCAAGATCGCCAACCACCAATTCGACACCCGCATCGTTTAACCATTGCGCCTTCTCAGCATTACGAACCAAAGCTCGGAGCGGCACGCCCTTTTCGATGAGTAATTTTGCGCTAGCACTGCCAGTGGCACCGGTGGCACCTGTTAGTAATATCATTATCGGAACCTCAGAAAGTAGATTTCATTTATTATCATTAGCCGTGGATAGTCATCCGCCGGTAATGATAATAGGCGAAAGAACTAACCCTCAACCACTACAAAGTTACCCAGCACTTGCACATCAAAACTTACCGTAGCGCTCAGCTCATCAACACGCATAGCTTGGCCGCCCGGCACAGGATAAACAGGGTCATACTCTAACGTTAAGTCGTTATAAATCATTACTTTCAGGGCCGATGAATTTTTCACCTTGGACTTGTCATAGGGCATGGTGATTTCTGCAGGTGCGTTAAACAAGGTACGGTAAGGGCCGAAATAGATAACCTCCGATACCGCCTCTTTTGGTGCCGTCATAGTGACACCAGGCTGAGCTAAACCTTGAGTACCGATATAGGCGGTAAAATCATTCCACGCAGACCATGCATGATCTTCCGGCTTAGTGAATTCATTAAACGGACGAAAAGCATCGGGACTAATATTTTTAAACTTACCTCTCGCCTTCGGCTTGAACAGATCATACCAAGTCAAATCTTCGGGTATACCAGGTTTATAATCAGGACGCACCATTAGCTTGGCCCCGGCTAACTTGCCAGACTTAATTTCTGCAATGCCACCCTTATCTTTCGATATTTCACCTTTGCCAATCACGTCGACATCGAGTTCAGGAAATACGCCAAAACGCTCAACTCCGCCGCGAATACGCGCTGCATAGCCAACTGCAAAATCCGGGATTTGCTTATGAAATACATCTGTTAAAGTAATCCGAGTCCACCCCTCATCACAGCTACCATTATCAGCTATCACTTTCTGCTCAAATTCTCTATCACCGGTATAGCGCTCACACCAACTAATCCAAAACTCTTCGTTTTTAAAATCTTCTTTTGAGTTATAGGGAAGCTTATTTAAATCGCGGATTACCACTTTAGTATCTTCGTTATCACCAAACCAATGCGAGGTGACGATAATAATATTCTTACGGTTTTCTTCACCGACTGCGACATCTAAATTTTCGCGCACGTTGGAAAAATCTAAAGGATCCAATTCAAAAGGAGTTTTGTTTCTTGCCTCCATACCATAACCATATAAACTACGAGTACGAGCTTCTTTACCACCCATTCCACCAGCTTTAGAATAGTTTATTTTCCAGTCGCCGCCTTGGGCCTGATCAAAGCGTGCACTCAAATAGTGTTTGGCGCTGAGATAATTATTATAACCATTTTCGTGAAAGGTTTCTTTCGCTAAAGGCTGTGAACTGGACATTGGGCCTTTTGGATTACCACCAGGCCAAGGCATACCGTAATTAATATATAAAATTGAAACTTCTTCCCCTTTGGGAATTTTAGTGATGTGTTTGCCGACTAAATCAGCCAGCAACACATTATACTCTGGGGTACGTCCGACCTGACGAATATATTCTTGGTTAATATCTTTACCATTTTCTATACCCGCCTCGCAAAGGCCTTTATTGATCCAATCACGACCCATTGTATTAATGGCATAATTATTGTAATCAGAAGTTTCACGCGAAACCACCAAGTTTGTGAACCCTTCGTTAAAGTACTTTACTGCTAAATCATCATGGCGTTCACTTTTGCCAGGGATAGCCTCATAGTAACCGTCACGATAATCTATTTTTCCACCGAAACGATTGACTAACCATTTTTTGGTATTATTATTCAAAATCACATAAGTGTCATTGAGCTGGGCTTCCATATCACGAGGTAGACCTTCAATAAATGACAGCCGATAGTTGGTCATCCAACTAATTTCATCTAAGTCTTGTAAGCCATTAGGATGATTAATTGTATAAAAATCAGATATATAATCTTCACCGGTTCTTGGGTCTGGCCCAAGGTTTAGGCGCTCGATTGGTAATTTCAGCGTTGACGCCGGTGCGACTTTAAAAACACCTTTTTTAACTCCCCGATCTACCTCAAAGGTGGTTAACTGAATTTTTGGCACCAGCACATTGATGTACATATTCAGCGCTTTATCCAAACGATAAACACCTAGATTATCAAAAAACATCTCATACTTAGGTGTGCGATAACCAACAGAAAAAGGTAATAAACCCTGCTTAACGCGATAAGGCCATTCACCAAAATACATATCGGTACAAGCTTCATCTTCCGTCATTTGTTTGGGCCCACGATAGGCACGATCTGCCAATCCAGCACGATAAGCCTTGCTGTAAGCCTTGGGCACGCCCCAAGCTGTGTTTAGAATAGCGACGCGATCCTTGTTATCCAGCTCAGAACTGACGGGCGTGGTGTCACGCACCAGAGGTTCATGTCCACCGCTGGCACAAGCCGCAATAGCCAAACCTGACAACGCGGCTACCAATAAACGCTTAACAGTTTTTACTTTCATAGCAACACCAACCTCTTAACTAAAATCAACACTCACACAGCTATTTATAAACAGCTGCTTGAAATAAAAAAGACATTCGAAAGAATGCCGTTTGCTTATACTAATAATTACTTTTTCATTGCCACCGGTTTGCGGTCGCGCAAGTAGTTAACAAATGACGACTCATTAGGCGTACCCCAAGTTGACTGCGGTGGCGCTTTAAAATATTCCGGAGCCGTTTTCTCAATTTTTTCACGTAACTGCTTAGGGATATCATCCATACCATTGTTCAATTTTACCGAGTGAGTACGGAATACCACTTCACCCGGCAATTCGCCCATCAGCATCCACGGAAACCAAGTAGATACTCGACACCAAGAGCCCATATTTGGAATCGAATCTAGCTTAGGATTTAGCAAATCAGCGGTATCGAACTGGCGCATAAACATTTCTGAAATCTTAGTGGTCGGCCCCGGGTATTCACGTGGCCATTGATCTTTCTGCAAGATGGTTGGTAGCTCCATCAATAATTCAAAATTATTAACAGTAGTAGAACCCAGAACATCCCATTTAGCGGGGAACGGAATTTTAATTTCATGACCATCAAAATCCATTACATTAATCGGCGCCATTTTGTTATTCACATGATCATTTTTGATGTGGTAAATCTCAACTTTGTCATCTATTAATGGGTTTTCCCACCAATCAATATATTCACCGGTACGCACATCAGAGTAAAACCCAATCTCACGGTGATAGGTATGAATATCTCCATTAGCTTGGGTTTCCATTCGGGTAACACCGATACCTTCTAGACCCAATAAAGGAATCATTTTTTTATTATCGATAGACGCAAATAGATGACCGCCATAATAACTAATCGTTTCCACATCAGGCCTGGAACTACCCATCAAGCGAGCAAAATGCTTAAGGTTTTCGGCAGGATCATTCAACTTAAGAGGAAAATCTTTTGGTAACCGAGAGTCATTAATACCGTTTAAAGTAATCATAATTATTCCTACTTGATTTATTTATTGTGATTTTCTAGACCCGTAGCATCTAC
>JBNMPS010000052.1:0-16601 GCA_051277005.1 Pseudohongiellaceae bacterium | reverse complement strand
AAGGAGGCTAGACCCAAAACTACCCGTGTATTTTTGAGCCGCCATGAGGTGTTTCAATAAAGAGCCATTCGTGCTTAAGGAATCTTAGCCTTTTCTATACCTGGCTTTATGATTCAAGCCTCTTGCTTAGCCAAGTATTCTTCATAATTACCATGGAAATCAATTAACTGTTTGTTTTTAATCTCAATAACCCTAGTTGCTAGTGATGAGACAAACTCACGGTCGTGGCTCACAAAAATCAACGTGCCTTCATAATGATCAAGTGCCAAGTTAAGCGATTCAATCGATTCCATATCAAGATGATTAGTGGGCTCATCCATTAGCAGCACGTTAGTGTTTTGCATCATTAGCTTGCCAAAGAGCAGGCGGTTTTTTTCGCCGCCTGAGCATACTCTAACCTGCTTTTTTGAATCATCTGAAGAAAAGAGTAAGCGGCCTAAAGTGGCTCTTACGATTTGATCATCGTGACTTTCGTTACGCCATTGGCTTATCCAGTCAAATAGATTTAAGTCACTATCAAAGTCATCATTGCTGTCTTGTGGGCAGTAACTCAGAGTAGCATTTTCAGCCCATTTAATATTGCCACCATTAGCTTTTATTTCATTCATTAGGCAGCGTAAAAAGGTTGTTTTGCCGGCACCATTTTCACCAATAACTGCAACTCTAGAACCCGCTTCAATAATCATACTACCGTCTTTAAAGAGATCTTCACCATCAAAGCCATGCTCTAGTTTCTCCAAGATTAAAGCTTGGCGGTGAAGTTTTTTCTCTTGAGTAAAACGAATGTAGGGGCTGACGCGGCTAGAGGGTTTTATGTCATCGAGCTTAATTTTATCAATCCGCTTGGCACGAGAGGTCGCTTGTTTTGCTTTTGATGCGTTGGCTGAGAAGCGGCTAACGAATTGTTGAAGCTCGGCGATTTGTGATTTCTTTTTGGCGTTTTCAGTTTGCATACGCTCACGGGCTTGCGTGGAGGCCGTCATAAAATCATCGTAGTTACCGGGATATAAACGTAATTCGCCATAGTCGATATCAGCCATATGGGTGCATATTGCATTTAAGAAGTGCCTATCGTGCGAGATTATAATCATGGTACTTTTTCGTTCGTTTAAAACACCCTCTAACCAGCGAATAGAGTTGATATCCAAGTTATTGGTGGGTTCGTCCAGTAGCAGAATATCTGGGTCAGAGAATAATGCCTGCGCCAATAGCACGCGAAGCTTCCAGCCCGGTGCGACTTCACTCATGGGGCCAAAGTGTAGTTCTTGATCGATACCTGCCCCCATTAATAATTCACCGGCTCGGCTTTCGGCGCTGTAGCCATCCATTTCGGCAAATTGGACTTCTAGCTCTGCTACTTGCATGCCTTCCGCCTCTGACATCTCCGGTAGGCTATAAATACGGTCTCGCTCTTGCTTCACTTCCCATAGCTGAGTGTGGCCCATGATCACGGTGTCGATGACGTTGTACCCCTCAAAGGCAAACTGATCTTGGCTTAGTTTGGCCAGGCGTTCATTGGGGGTGATGGCGACGTTACCCGAGCTGGGAACTAGGCTGCCGTCTAGAATCTTCATAAAGGTCGATTTGCCGCAGCCGTTGGCGCCTATTAGGCCATAGCGATTACCGTCGCCAAATTTAACTGAGATGTTTTCGAATAATGGCTTGGGGCCAAATTGCATGGTGATGTTGGCAGTGGTAATCAACGTTTTAATCCTACTGTTGGGTGTTTTATGCGCATAATGCGGGCTGCGTACTATAGGGATTTGTGAGCCGCAGAGCCAGCATTTTCACTGATAGCTTAACGCTATCGCGTGCATTCATATAATCAACTTCAACTATTTATTACTCTTGTTTAATATAGCCAACGAATTAAGCCATTATCCATAATGAGTAAGGAAGTAATATGAGCCGCAGAGTCCCCAATGTGATTTTTAAAACCCGCGTGCGTGATGAAAGTGTCGATCATGAAAACCCTTTTCGCTGGGAGGACAAAAGCTCAAACGAAATCTTTGCGGGCAAAAGCGTGGTGGTGTTAGCGTTACCCGGTGCGTTTACTCCCACCTGTTCCGGCACTCACTTACCTGGTTTTGAAGAAAAATATGAAGAGTTGGTGGCTAAAGGGGTCGATGAGGTTTATTGCTTAAGCGTTAATGACGCTTTTTCTATGTTTCAGTGGGCCAAGCATTTAGGGATAGAAAAAGTAAAAATGTTGCCTGATGGTAATGGAGATTTCACCCGATTAATGGGTATGTTAGTGAAAAAGGAGAATCTAGGTTTTGGCGATCGCTCTTGGCGTTATTCGATGCATGTGGTGGATGGCGAAATTAAAACTCAGTTTGTTGAGCCTGGTTTAATGGATAACTCCGCAGAAGATCCTTTTGCGGTGAGTGATGCGGATACGATGTTGGCGGCTTTATAAATAAAGCGATTAAGTTGCAGTTTTAAGGCTTAGCGTTAAGTTTTGATACCAGGGTCATATTTTGCATCGTGTTAAAACAAATCATCCGACATATCTAGTGATTTACTAGATATGTCGGATGTGATTTTTTGAGTCCAAACTAGGGGGAGGGGGGTAGTCTTATAGACGCTTGCTCTGTTTAACCTTGGCGTTTTTAAATAAATCAGACATTGCGCTGTTTTGTGGTTTCTGCTGATGTTGGCGTTGCGTTTTAGCGGATGCGCCGCTGCGATCTTGATTACCATCACGTGCCGCTTTACTGTCTTCGCCAGCCTTATCGGTTAAACGCATACTCATGCCAATACGTTTACGTTGCACGTCAATTTCCATGACTTTTACTTTGACGATATCACCGGCTTTAACTACTTCGCGTGGATCTTTAACAAAGGTATTAGATAAAGCTGATATATGCACGAGGCCATCTTGATGTACACCCACATCGACGAAGGCGCCAAAGTTGGTGACGTTGGTTATGGTGCCCTCTAAAATCATATCGGGCTCTAGGTCAGATATTTTTTCAACCCCTTCTTTTAACACTGCCGCTTTAAATTCTGGGCGGGGGTCACGGCCTGGCTTATCAAGCTCACTAATAATATCGGTAACGGTGGGTAGGCCAAATTTCTCATCAGTAAATTGGGCAGGGTCTAAAGATTTTAAAAAGCTGCTGTCGCCCAGAATATTATTAACATCAATATTTTTTTGGTTAACAATTTTTTCAACGATGGAATAAGACTCAGGATGAACGGCGGAGGCATCGAGAGGGTTATCGCCATTCATAATACGCAAAAACCCTGCGGCCTGTTCAAAGGCTTTGTCGCCAAATCCTTTAATGTTTTTTAAATCATTGCGTTTGCTAAATGCACCATTGGCGTCACGAAACTCAACAATTTTGTTAGCTTGGTTGGTGTTTAGCCCCGATACACGGGTTAGCAACGCGCTAGAGGCGGTGTTTACATCGACCCCTACAGCGTTTACACAGTCTTCAATGATAACGTCAAGTGAGCGCGCTAATTGAATTTGTGAAACGTCGTGCTGGTATTGGCCTACACCAATAGATTTGGGTTCAATTTTTACTAATTCTGCGAGCGGGTCTTGCAAACGGCGGGCGATAGAAATGGCGCCGCGAATGGTTACGTCCAAATCGGGGAATTCTTTGGAGGCGTATTCAGAGGCTGAATAAATCGACGCGCCAGCTTCATTAACCATGACTTTTTTCAAGCCAAGGTCGGGTCGGGCTTTAATTATATCGCCGACAAAGGCATCGGTTTCACGGCTTGCGGTGCCATTACCGATGGCTATTAATTCGACATTATATTTTTCGCAAAACTTAATGAGTACCACCGCTGATTCGGCAATTTTGTTTTGCGGCGGAGTGGGGTATATAGCGATATGGTCAAGGACTTTACCGGTGGCATCAACCACGGCCACTTTAACACCCGTGCGTAGGCCTGGATCTAAGCCGATAGTGGCTTTTTGCCCCGCAGGTGCGGCTAATAATAAATCTTTTAGGTTGCCGGCAAAGACTTTAATGGCGACTTCTTCGGCGCTGTCACGCAGGCGGCCCATTAAGTCAGTTTCCAAATGGGTATAAAGCTTTATCCGCCAAGTCCAGCGGATCACTTCTTTTAACCATTTGTCAGCGGGGCGGCCCTGGTCTTCTAAGCCCCAATGTTTGGCGACCATTCCTTCGCAGGGGTGGGTGGCCGTTTTTGAATTAGAGAGGTCTGTGGGGTCGCCAATTGCTATGCAAATATTGAGCATACCTTCATTCCGACCGCGGAACATGGCAAGAGCGCGATGTGACGGAACCTGGTTGATAGGTTCATCATGTTCAAAGTAATCGCGGAATTTTTCACCCTCTCTTTCTTTGCCTTCGTTCATACGGCTACTGAACTTACCGAAATCCCAAAGATAATCACGTAATTGGCTGATTAAGTTGGCGTCTTCACTGAATCGCTCCATTAAAATATATTTGGCGCCGTCTAAAGCGGCTTTGATGTCAGCAACACACTTGTCAGCATCGATATATTGAGCAGCTTCAGTTTCAGGGTTGAGGCTGGGGTCGGCTAATAATACTTCGGCGAGTGGTTCTAGACCGGCTTCTTTGGCTATTTGGCCTTTGGTGCGGCGTTTTTTCTTATAGGGTAGGTATAAGTCTTCTAGCCGGTTTTTGGTGTCGGCCGCCATTATGTCGCCCTCTAACTCAGGGCTTAACTTACCTTGCTCATCAATGGTCTTGAGTATCGCGGTACGACGATCTTCTAACTCGCGTAAATAGCGCAGTCGTTCTTCCAGGGTACGCATTTGGCTATCATCTAGCCCGCCGGTAACCTCTTTACGATAACGCGAGATAAAGGGCACGGTCGCGCCTTCATCTAACAGCTTAACAGCGGCGTTAACTTGCTGCTCTTTTACGGATAGTTCTTCAGAAAGTCGTTGAAAAATACTGTTCATGGATGTGTCACTACTGGGTTGTTGGGCTGGCTATATAAGAGTGCCATTATGCAGAAATCATAGGGCTCTGGGCAGCTTGTTGGGATTTTTTTTTACTAGGTGTGGGAGGTCGTTTTTTGAACGCTATGCGGTGATGTATATTTACTCAGTGATTTTGTCGTGATAATGGGCAATATCGATACCGAAGGATCCGTTGGATAATAAGTGGTTAATGGTGATGGGGTCACCGTTTCTATCTTTGAGAATTTGGCTGAGATCTAGTTGTTTCTGAGGGCAGGTCTTTTTCATGCTATCTCTTATGACGAGCACTCGAGGTTTGTTATTATTGGCTTGGGGAGTGGGCAGTACTAACCCTATTTCGCCGGTGCTTAATTCTGCAACGCTACCGGCGGGGTATACGCCCACGGTGTTAATAAATGTGTTAACTAGATCTGTGTCGAAGTGGCTACCTCTTGCGCCTAATAATATACGTAATCCTTCGAGGGCTGTTTTTGCAGGGCTGTATATACGTGTGCTGGTGATGGCATCGTAGGTGTCGGCGATAGCAACAATTCGGCTGAAGTAAGACAGTTTATCGCCATGTATTTTTTGTGGGTAACCTCGACCGTTGAGGCGCTCATGGTGAGTGTGAGCTACATCGGCGGCGATCTCTGGCACATCGTGTTTGCTCATTAGCATTTCATAGCCGTAAGAGGTGTGTTTTTTCAATAGTTCAAATTCAGCTTCGCTGAGGGCACCTTCTTTGTTCAATACGTCTATTGGTACTTTAGTTTTGCCAATGTCATGAAGCATGCCGCATAGACCTAATATTTCTAAATCTGCCGGGGATAATCCTTCCGCTCGACCAAGGGTGATGGCGTAAACGGCAACATTCAAACTGTGTTCAGGTGTATATTCATCAACATCTTTTAATAAGCCTAGCCAAACCATGGCTTCTTGATTGGCTATCACTGAGGCAACACATTGCTGCACGGCTTTTTTTGCGACGGTCGTATCAAAACTATACCCCTGACGCATATTCTTAAAGAAGCCTTTGATAATACTTTTAGCTTGTCGGTGGGCACTTTTGGCTTGCGGTAAGGCATGCTCAAAGGTTGTGGTATTACGGTATTTGTGGCGGCTAAGCATCTCGCCAACGGGGTCTACAGGCTGAGCTTTTTTGTTGATGATATAAACGTATTGGCACAGCTGTTTAAGTTGGGTTAGTTCTTGTAGATGTTTGATTTTAAAACCGTGCACGGTAAAAGGAGACTCTAGCCAAGGGCGATCTAATTCAACAACGCTCATGCCTATTTTTAAGGCGGAGGTATTAAGGCGCTGAATTTGGCTAGGTCTTACGGACAAGGCAGTTCTCCAAAGTTGGATGGCGAGTGTTATTAAGGGTTATCGGCAATAGCTGTAAAATCTTTGCCCTGAGTTGATTTGGACGATACCGATACGATTAGGCTATTTTAGCCTGCAAGAAAGCAGGGACCAAGTGGAGAGATGAATTATTAGCTGGGTTCTAGTGGAGTGGATTTAAAATTTGTGAAAGGAGTGATAATAAAAAGGCCAGATGATTAATCTGGCCTGATGCTGAATATTATCTCTTTAAAATCGTGCGTTATGGAATAGAGATGGATACCGTGTTGGATAGATCGCTGCTCACTCCTAGGGTATCGTAGGTGCTAATTGCAATATAGTAAGTATCAGCAGCTGAGGGCTGGAATACATAGTCGTTTGCTGATGGATCATTGAGGCTAATAGTCTCATCGTTGCCTGTTGAGTCTGCAACAATAAAAATATCGTAGCCACCAATCTCTGATACGGAAAGTGGGGAGTTATCTTCGCGAGTAGTGGGTGCAGCCCAAGTAATCGTGATTGTTGGGATGACTTCTGTTTCTGGAGAAGGCTCTGGGGAGGGCTCTGGAGAAGGTGCTGGAGAAGGTGCTGGAGAAGGCTCTGGAGAAGGCTCTGGAGAAGGTGCTGGAGTAGTCTCCGTACTGGCTATAGAAAAGACATTGACAGTGAAGCTACTGCTGACTTGGTTATCGTTATTGTCAGTAGTGCTACATTCAACGTTGGTGGTGCCAATGTTAAAAAATGACCCTGGCAGTGGGCTGCAACTCACGTCTAAACCCGCGCCACCGCTGTCGGTTGCAGACGCATTGTAAGAAACGCGCCGGCCTTCGCTGCTATCCGTTATGACCGCAATAGCTCCAGGAAGTTGTAGTATGGGGGGCAGAATTTCCGCTGGCTCTTGTGTGCCAATGACGGTTATATTGAAGGAGGCCTTTGATATGTTTCTATTAATCCTGGTTTTATCTCTGGTTATACAGTTAATCTTTGTGGTGCCAATGGGAAAGACCGAACCCGAGGCTGGGGTGCACTTAAGTATTGTGTTTTGCAGGCTACTAGAAGCTACGCTGACGTCATAATCAACCGCGACTCCAGCTGATGAGTTGGTCTGCACTGTCATGTCAGCAGGGACCGTGATAACGGGTGCAGCTGTTGCACTGACGGAATACAATAAAAGTGCGGTGATGACGGTGATAAAATGCATTTGAAATACTCCAAAAATAACTTAACTGGATTAAGTCTAACCTCCAAGCGGGATCTAACAAGTGTGGTTGTTCAAAACTGTGACGTTGCACGCGTCGTGATATTCGCAATTATAACCATTAAGGGATTATGCCTTAAAAGTGTGATGTATATTGCATTTATTGCTCTGTGGGTCGTACTTGCGCACTAATAGTTAGTACATAGAGTGTGAGTTTTTTTATTCCCCCTGCTAATTAATAGATCAAGTACATAGCTAAGGGGTTTAAATTATCGCGGCTATACCCTGCGAAAAAAAAGCGATAAGTGATTTCATCGCTTTTTAAGGCGCTGGTAGCTTTACTGATTTAATCGATTCGTCATTAAATCATCCACCACCGATGGGTCGGCCAGTGTTGAGGTGTCACCTAAATTATCCGTTTCATTTGCCGCAAGTTTACGCAAAATTCTGCGCATAATCTTTCCTGAGCGAGTTTTTGGCAAGCCTGGTGCCCATTGAATTAAATCGGGTTTGGCAATGGGGCCTATCTCTTTGGCGCACTGGGCGACAAGCTCTTTTTTGAGCTCGTCGCTGGGTGTCTGTCCGTTCATTAACGTAACGTAGGCATAAATACCTTGGCCTTTGATATCGTGAGGGTAGCCAACGATGGCGGCTTCAGCGACAGCATCGTGTAATACCAATGCACTTTCTATCTCGGCGGTTCCTAGGCGGTGACCCGACACATTTAAGACGTCATCAACCCGGCCAGTAATCCAATAGTAACCATCTTCGTCACGGCGAGCACCGTCTCCGGTAAAGTAGCAGCCGGGGTAGGTACTGAAGTAGGTGTCGATCATTCTCTGGTGGTCACCATAAATACTGCGAATTTGGCTGGGCCATGAGTATTTAATGGCAAGGTTGCCTTCACCTGTGCCTTCAATAATTGCTCCTTCATTATCGAACAATACCGGCTGCACGCCAAAGAAAGGACGGGTGGCCGAGCCTGGTTTTAAGGCGGTTGCGCCGGGTAGTGGAGTGAGCATATGGGCGCCGGTTTCGGTTTGCCACCAAGTATCGACAATAGGGCAGCGGCCTTCACCAACAATGTTGTAATACCACTCCCACGCCTCGGGGTTGATCGGTTCGCCAACCGTGCCGAGTAATTTAATCGATTTACGTGAGCTGCGAGTAACGTAGTCATTACCGGCGCCCATCAGTGCGCGTAGGGCCGTCGGAGCCGTATAAAAGATATTAACTTGGTGTTTGTCGCACACTTGCCAAAAACGTGAGGCATCGGGGTAGTTGGGCACGCCTTCAAACATTAAGGTAATACCGCCGTTAACGAGAGGGCCGTATAGGCTATAACTGTGCCCGGTTACCCAGCCGACATCGGCAGTACACCAAAAGACATCGCCATCGTGATAATCGAAGGTGTATTTGTGGGTCATGGCAGCTTGTAGCAAGTAACCGCCGGTGGTGTGCAAAACGCCTTTGGGTTTGCCAGTGGAGCCTGAAGTATAAAGAATGAACAGGGGATCTTCGCTATCCATCCATTCGGGTTCACACGGGGTGTCTGCTTCATTGATGGCATCGTGATACCAAACATCGCGTGGCTCATGCCAAGCAATATCGCCGCCCGTACGTTCAACGACGATACTGGTATGTACGTTGGGGCAGTTGGTTAAGGCTATATCGACATTGTTTTTTAGAGGGATGGTTTTGCCGCCGCGTACGCCTTCATCGGCGGTGATAACAACCTGGCAGCCGGAATTTAAGATGCGGTCTTTTAAGGCTTCAGGTGAAAACCCACCAAATACAACAGAATGCACAGCGCCAATGCGGGTGCAGGCGAGCATGGCGTAAGCTGCTTCAATAATCATCGGCATGTAAATACAGACTCGGTCGCCTTTTTTCACACCGCGTGCTTTTAATACATTGGCGAGTTTACAGACTTGCTCGTGTAACTCGTTGTAGCTAATGCTTGCATCGTCGTTGGGGTCGTCGCCTTCCCAAATAATAGCTGTCTGTTCGCCGCGCTTTTCCAGGTGGCGGTCGATACAGTTAACGCTTACGTTGAGTTTCCCGCCAGTAAACCAGCTGGCTTCACCTTTGCTGAAATCAAATTCACAGACTGATTGCCAGGGCTGCTGCCATGTTAAAAATGTCTCGGCTTGCTCTGCCCAAAATTGATCAGGCGTTTCAATAGAGGCTTTATACATAGCTTCGTATTGCTCGTTATTTATATGCGCTTTCGCGGCAAATTCGGCAGGCACGGGGTGGGTTTTAGCTTCAAACATGGTGATCTCTTTTTTACTTTTATCGTGCGATGACAACAGGCCGCATCATAGCGTGAGATTAGGTGGCTGTCATACCTTCTAATGAAACTGGCATTGGGCGAATGACTTTAAGTGAAGTGTATTGTGCTGTTTTTTAAAAATGATTACCTCTGTTAATAAAGGTAAAGGGGCAAATTTAAGGTATAGAGTTGTGCTCAAGTTCAGTGTGGAGAGCATGAGGGAGGAATGTGAGTGGGGTGGTGGTGATGAATTTCGGTATCGTTGTTACAAAAAGATGACTAAGAGGTCGCCAGCATACCCCAGTCTTGATTGGGGTTGAGGTTCAGTGTGACGTTATCAATTAAGCGAGGTGTGCCGAGTTTGGCGGCTGCAGCAATAACAATAAGCTCAGTATCTTCAGTGACTTCTTTGAGCGTGCAAGCGTCGCGAATTGAAAAGTAATCGGGCAGAAAGCCCGCGTTTTTTAAGGTTTCTATTGCGTGTTGTTCTAACTCTTGATAACTGTCGTAGCCACAGGCAATCGCCTCACGGCAAACTTGCAGGGTTTGATGCAATATAGGTGCTTTATTTCGCTCTTCAGGTTTGAGGTAGCCGTTGCGTGAGCTTAGGGCCAGGCCATCTTCAGCGCGCGCAGTTTCTATGCCGAGAATCTCTATAGGCATGCAAAGATCTTGTACCATTTTTTGAATGATAGAGAGTTGCTGAAAGTCTTTTTTCCCAAAGATGGCGATGTCGGGCAGTACCATATTGAACAGTTTGGCTACAACCGTAGCAACGCCAGTAAAGTGACCGGGACGGTTGGCGCCACACAAGGCGTCGGACAACTCAGGTACGGAAACTTTTGATTGCTGTTCCATGCCCTCAGGGTATATTTCTTCCACGCTTGGGAAGAATAAATATTGCGCACCTTCAGAGAATAGTTTTTCTTTGTCGGCGCAGAGGGTGCGTGGGTATTTGTCTAAATCTTCGTTGGCGCCAAACTGCAGGGGGTTAACAAAAATGCTTACCACCACTATGTCTGCGACAATTTTAGCTTTGCGAACCAGTTGTAAATGGCCTTCATGCAAATTGCCCATCGTCGGCACAAACGCAACTCGCTTCCCCGCGATTTTCTCACGGTTAAGTGCTGTGCGTAATTGCTTGACGGTGGTGCATGTCTTCATTGTGTGTGCTCTAGCTTTCCCGGGAGGTAGTCTGTAAAAACCTACTGCTGACTATAAATTAGTCAGAGGGGTTTTAGGATTTGTTTAGGGTCAAAACTCTGCCGGTTGGCTGACCAGTTATTGGTCAGCCGGGCAAGTATGCCTTAATCAAAAGAGTGGTTCAATGCTGAAAAAGGTAAAAAACAACAATCCTGTTACTATAAAAGACAGGGTGTTGTTACCGAAAGAAGCAGTTTAGTTGTTGAAGGTGTGCTCATCTGCAGGAAATCCCCCACTTTTTACGGCGTCTTTATAGTGAATAAGAGCTTGTTGAATAGAGTCACTGCCTTCCATAAAATTGCGTACAAACTTGGGTGTGTGGCTAGATAATCCTAATAGATCATGTAATACCAATACTTGAGCGTCGGTGTCACGGCCAGCGCCTATGCCGATAACAGGAATCGTTAATGTCTTGCTGATTTGTTTAGCGAGGTCAGCAGGTATGCATTCGAGTACCAGTAAGCTAATACCTGCTTGCTCTAAGTGCCTGGCTTCTTCGAGAATGGTTTGGGCCTGCTCGGGGTCGCGTCCCTGAACTTTGTAACCCCCTAAACTATTGACGGATTGCGGGGTAAGCCCTAGGTGGCCACAGACGGGGATACTGCGCTCGGTGAGGGCTTTGATCGTATCCAGTAGCCAGTCGCCGCCTTCTACTTTAACCATGTGCGCGCCGGCTTGCATTAGCTGTACGGCGTTTTGCAAGGCAAGCTCTGTGCTGCTATAGCTGCCAAAGGGCATGTCAGTGATTATGAGGGGCTGGCTGCAACTACGGCTGACACAGCGTGTGTGATAGGCCATTTCGGCAACACTAACCGGCAGGGTGCTATCGTACCCTTGCAGAACCATACCTAATGAGTCGCCCACCAAAATGACCTCGATACCCGCTTTTTCTACCAAGCGTGCAAAGCAGGCATCATAGGTAGTGATGACGACGATTTTGTCGTCGGCATCTTTTTGGGCCTGGAGGGTATTAATCGTTACTGAACTCATGGGTATTTATGCCCTTAAAAAATCGTTGGGTTGAAATAGTGGCGGCCGCTTTTGATGTTTAGTAAATAATCCACAAAATGGGCGTAATCGCTGGGCCGGTTAATAAGGTCTATTTCTTCTGCGTTAATAATGAGGAGTGGTGCATCATCATAATAGAGGAAGAATTCGGTATAGGCCTCATTAATAGATTTTAGGTAGTCGTTGGCAATATTTTGCTCAAACTCGACACCGCGATTTTGAATACGGGAGGTTAGTACGTCCACTGGTGCTTGTAAATAGATGACTAAGTCGGGCTTTGGTGCTTGTATTGTTAGCTGTTGATAGACTTTTTCATAGAGCTGGAACTCATTGCTGTCTAAGGTGAGCTGGGCGAACAGGCGATCTTTTTCAATTAAAAAGTCCGAGACTTGCACGGGCTCAAAGATATTGGCTTGACGTTGATCGGAAATTTGTTGAGCGCGCTGGAACAAAAAGAACAGCTGAGTGGCGAGTGCAGCGTTTTTTTGATTTTGGTAGAAGCCTTTAAGAAAAGGGTTCTCGTCCACATTTTCCAGCATCGTTTGATGATTGAAGGTTTCGGCTAGGCGCTTAGCTAAGCTGGTTTTACCGACGCCAATAGGGCCTTCCACAGCAATATAGCTGGGCGCTTGGCGGTTCTTGAAATTGATGATCGACGCGTCGTCGTTCAGGGTCACAATACGGCTCCCTTTATTTTTTATTGATTGATGCGTTGTAGCCCATCGTCGCCTATTTGCTTATAGAGGGCTGCAAGGGATAGTTGATTCGCTAGCTTAAGGTTAGGTGCTAAGTCGTACAAGGGGTAGATCACAAAGTTGCGTTCAGCAATACGAGGGTGAGGAACGCTGAGTCGAGGATGGTCGATCAGTTCATCACCATAGGCTAATAAGTCCAGGTCTAAGGTGCGCGGCCCCCAGTGCTCAATTCGAATTCTGCGGTGTCGTTGCTCTATGGCCTGCAGGGTATAGAGTAGTTCGAGTGCGCGGAGTTGAGTCTCAATTTTCACCGCGCCGTTAACATAGTCATCTTGCGTGCCAGGCCCTACCGCTGTGCTTTGATACCAGTGAGATTGATTGAGCAGTGTGGTCTGCGGAATTTGTGCAATCTCTTGTACGGCCTCTGTCACTTGTTGCTGAGGGTTTTGTAAATTGCTGCCTAACCCAATATAGCAAACGGTCATGGGCTTAATCAGTTTTGCGTTTGCGCGTGCTGCGACGGCTATTGTTGGCTGGTGGGCGCAGAGAGCGAATCATGTTATCGCGCTGGTCACCATTGTGGTTTTGATAATCTGTCCACCATTGACCTAGGCCCCCGGTATCTTCGCCAGCTTCTTCACGCAGTAATAAAAAGTCATAGGCTGCGCGGAAACGTCGATTCTCTAACATGCTTTCTGCGCGTCGACTGCTGCGACGAGGTAGTCGTAGTTGTAAGTCCCAAATTTCGCGCATGGGTATGCCAAAGCGTTTAGGAATCGCTGTGTGCTGTTGCTGACGGCTTACAATTTCCTGGCTTGCTTGGTGTAGCGCTGGCACTTCAGGAATACGATCGGCCATCAGTTCTAGGTGGCGGCGTTGCACGGCGGGCCACAACATAGCGGCAAAAATAAAGGCCGGCGTAACCGGTTTGCCTTGATTGATACGTTTATCGGTATTTTTTAAGGCATTAGTGATTAGCTGTTCTGCAAAAATGTTGTCTGGTGTCAGAACTTCACCGGTCTCTGGGAAGAGCTGTTCGAACAGGCCGTACTCTTTGAGTTGATAATAGGTTGCTAGGCCCTGCCCTGACATTAAGAGCTTCAGCGATTCATCAAACAGGCGCGCTGCGGGGATGTCTCGTAGCGTGCTGGCTAATTTGGCAATAGGCGCTGCAGTTTCAGGTTCAATGGTAAAGTTGAGCTTGGCGGCAAATCGAGCGGCGCGCAGCATGCGAACCGGGTCTTCGCGGTAGCGTGTTTCTGGATCGCCAATAATACGGATAATTTTGTGGTGCAGATCGTAAATACCACCAGTGTAATCGTAGATAGCAAAGTCGGCAGTGGTGTAATAGAGCGCGTTAATGGTGAAGTCGCGACGTATGGCGTCGTCTTCAACGGTGCCGAAGACATTGTCGCGCAACAGCATGCCGCTTTCGCTTTGTACGGATTTTTTATTGCCGGGGCGGCCCAGCTCTATTGGTTTAGGTTCGTGGTTGCTTCTAAAAGTGGTGACCTCAATCACTTCACGGCCGAAGCGAACGTGCACAATCTTAAAGCGGCGGCCAATGATGCGGGCGCCACGAAACAGACTCACAATTTGCTCAGGTGTGGCATCAGTGGCCACATCAAAATCTTTGGGCCTGCCAGCTAGCAGTAGGTCTCTAACACCGCCACCGACTAAAAAGCCTTGATAGCCACCTTTGCGCAAACCCGCAATAACGTTGAGTGCCGCTTTGCTAATGTGCTTGCGGGAAATATTGTGTTGGTCCCGAGGAATGATTTGCGGCGAAGTTGGTTCGTTGTCGTCGCCGTTATTGAGCCAGCTATTTAGCCGATCACTTGCTCCAGAAAGCCATTTCAGCATAAGAGAGGGTATCTATTACTTAAAGTTTATGCGCGTACGCGATTAATGGTTGGCGATAATACCATAAATGTCTTGATGAGTTTTAATTGCAATACATTAGATGGGGAGTGAAGGGTGTAACGATAAAGGGAAAACAATGTTTTCCCCCATCCAGGTCTCAAATATTATTTTTATTAGATAAGTATTATTGTTATTTGCGGATAGAGATAGCAGTTATCATGCCAAAATATAATTTATATAAAAAACAATGACTTATACTTTGTTGTTAAGAGGTTTGGGTAGGCGGAGCATTGTTGATGTTACTTATAAATACTAAAGGTGTTACTTATGCGAACAATGAGTAACAGTGTACGAGATTACTTTAAACTAGAATTGGTGGATTAAAATTCCACAAGTATTGAAGCTGTGCTGACTAAAAAATTAAAGTGACTGATT
This sequence comes from Pseudohongiellaceae bacterium, assembly GCA_051277005.1. Lineage (GTDB taxonomy): Bacteria > Pseudomonadota > Gammaproteobacteria > Pseudomonadales > Dasaniaceae > Dasania. The sequence continues at coordinate 1,671 of JBNMPS010000052.1, read as the reverse complement.
GGAGAGGGATAGCGATGACGGGGAAGATTTCTCTTCCCCATCCAGGTCTCATATTTTTATTATTATTGATTAAAGCTTTTATTATTGTGTTGTTATTCTTATTGTGATTACGATAATGCACTCGCCGTGCCAACTTTTAAATCTCTTTTAAATCAATGACTTATGATGTCTCTTGGATGAGGGGGGAGGTATTTTAATGGGTGTTGTTACTGAACGTTCCACTGTTCGTTACATATCTTCGACGTGGGTAACAAAAAAACGGCAGGGTTTCGGTTGTTTATAGCTAAAAGTGTTGTTTGGTGTTTTTTATAGGAGAAATTAATAGTAAAAACCCTTACAAGGGTTTTTTTTGGTAATTTTTTATATAATTAATCGGTTTAGGCTTGTTTGTTTGATTTTTTTCGAGGGATGCCGAGTCGCTGTCTACGTTCCCATAGGCATTTCCGGCTTACGCCGAGTTTTTTGGCAAGTTCGGTTTCGTTCATGCTGTCTTGGTGTTCCAAAACAAAATGTTGGAAATAATCATCCAGAGATAAACTTTCTCTGGATGGCGCTTGATTAGCTGTTGGTGCAGGATCGATCGAGAGATGCGAAGTCTGAGGTGCTGCTTGGAAGGGCAGCATATCGTCTTTGTTGAGCGGTACACGGAGTTGATTGACATGCACCAGATGGAAGTCGATGTTGAGCAGGTCATCGGTGATCTCCTCACCGTCGGCTAAAATCACTGCGCGGGCGATAACATTTTCTAGTTCTCTAACATTACCTGGCCAGTTATAGGTGGTGATGGCTTGTACGGCCTTAGGCGATAAGTGCATAGCGCCTTTCTTGTGCTCTTCACTACAGCGGCCTAATAAAGTCTCTGCAATTTCTAAGATGTCTTTGCCGCGCTTTCTAAGGGGCGGCAGTACTAGCTGCATTACATTGATGCGGTAGTAAAGGTCGTGTCTAAACAGACCTTGTTCAGCGAGCTGTTTTAAGTCTCTATGGGTGGCGCTGATTAGGCGCACATTAACCTTCATTGACTGTGTGGCACCGATACGGCGAATCTCATCTTCTTGGATGAAGCGTAGTAATCGGGCTTGAGCTTCGAGTGGCAGCTCGCCAATTTCATCTAAAAATAAGGTGCCGCCATCGGCAGCTTCAATCAGGCCCATGCGATTAGTGTTGGCGCCGGTAAAAGCGCCTTTCTCATAACCAAATAGCTCTGACTCAATCAGTGTTTCTGGAATCGCTGCGCAATTAACACAAATCAAAGGGTTTTCTGAGCGATGGCTGAACTCGTGGATAGACTTGGCAACAAGTTCTTTGCCTGTTCCGGTCTCACCATGAACCAAAACGGTCGTTTCAGTAGGCGCGACTTTTTGAACGTGCTCATAAAGTTGCAGCATGGGCTTACAGCTGCCTAGCATATTGCCTAACTGGGGCTGTCCACGGTGTTGAGAGGCCTTGCTTTGGGGGTGTTTATTCGGGCTGTGTTTATTAATGATATTGGCTACAGATTGCAGCATATTGTCGTGATCAAAGGGCTTGGCGATATAGTCCACAGCTCCTGTTTTCATCGTATCGACTGCTGATTTCATACTGGCGTAGCTGGTCATAATGAGGACAGGGATGCTGTTGACCTGTTTGATTAAGTCGGTGCCGGGGGCGCCTGGCAGGCGCAGGTCACTG
>JBNMPS010000051.1:0-16729 GCA_051277005.1 Pseudohongiellaceae bacterium | reverse complement strand
CAGCCAGGCGAATGATATTCAGTGGTTGATTTAATTCATGCGCGACTGATGTCGCCATTTCTCCCAGCGTGGCTAACTTGGACGCTTGGATGATTTGGGCGGCGGATTCTTTACGCTCTCTTTCCTGATCGCCCCGAGCTTTATTCGCTATGTTAGCGGCTTGAACACGCAAGGTCTCGCTTTTCTTAAGCGCTTTCAGGCTCTCCTTGAGATTGATTTCCGCCTGTTTTAGCTCTGTGACGTCTTGAATAACGACGATCTCTTTATTTTTTTGTCCGGAAGTAACCTGAATAGGTTGGCTGCGCTGATGTAGATATCGGATTTCACCGTCTGCCCGCATAATACGATATTCAACACTCTCTACCTCATCGTCGAAATCGGCAAAAACCATATTCTCGTAACTCAGGTATTTCGCACGATCGTCTGGAACAACAAAATCGAGGTATCTTTCTGTGCTGGATACGGTATCGATATATTCTTCAACCGTTAAACCGTGGATGTTGGCAAGCTTTTTAGATACGGTGATGTCCCTATCCAAATCATTATCCCATATAGCATAGCCCAGATGCGCTATTTCGGTGCACTGCGCTAGGAAGGCTTCGCTTTGTTCCGTGGCGCTGAAGGCAGCCTCTAACTTAGCGGTTCGCTCTTTGACTAACTTTTCGAGCACACTTTGATTATCCAGTATCATCTGCTCTCTCTGACGCCGAACCGTAATATCCTCATGTAAGGTCAGCACTTTGCTCCAAGTCTCTTCATTCCCTTTCGGAACAATGCTTATAACGCTAGTTTTAAAGTCTGAGCCATCCTCCCGAGTATCAGAAACTTCAAACTTATGTTTCTTGTTACGGGTAAAACTCATGATTTCAGAAGCGTAAAAAGCTAACCAATCATCATTCCACCAAAGAGGGAGATCCTCCTCCCCAGCGATAAGCTCCCGCAACGAGTCACACCCGTATAACTCAAGGAGGGCATGATTGGCAGCAACCACGCGGACCTTACTGGCTAGTTCGTAAAGCAGTTCAGGATTATTTTTCAAGTATGTTTCTAGATCTTTAATACCTTCGGATAATAATTGGTCTACTCCTTTTTTGACGGCGCTATAATCCTCTACCATCACACCCTGCGGTAGATGGGCAAACAAGAAGCCATAACGTCGTTCGCTGTCAATGAGCAGAGATTCCGTTTTACTGTGCGCCAATACAAAGGGACGAATGCCCCAAAAGTAGACTATTGGGCTGGATATGAGCATCAGGGTAATTATGTCGAGCACAATAACAGTCCTCGGATATTGCTGTAACAATAATTGCACACTAGTTGGAGCCATTGAAAAGGCCAGCATAATTGCGGCCTCGACAATGGCGACAACCACAAATATCCGCACGATTAATGTAATATTTGGCGTGTTCAAATAGACCCCGTTTGGCTCCATATTATGCTCAAAAGCACTACTAACTAACAAGCGGCAGAGTGATGGTGAAACGGGCGCCATTGTCGATGTTTTGCGAGGTAATAGTACCGTTCATATCACACACAATTAGGGCATAGGAAGTATAGTTACCCTTATTCTCCCAATCTACAATAAAAAGCAGGCTATTGGCAATTGCCAAGTTATTACCAGCTCATTAACTGTACGATTATTAAGCAAAAATTGATAGCACGCTAAGCTTTTTTAGCTTTCTGTGTACCCTAGCTAGCAACCTATCCACCAGCCTCGGGTATGCCTCATCCTTGAGCCGCATCTATCATCCTCTCCTTCTTGATACCTAATAAATAGCTTTGCCTGCGGCGGAGCGCGGGGCTCTGGTAATTGATACACTGATGCAGGTGCTCCAGACTTTGCGTCCAGGTGGGCTAAAATTTTATTGATGATCAACGGGTCTTCAATACAAGCAATAATATGGAAACGGATACAACTATTAACACCACGCAGGATATATCTTGGGCTAGGAAAAACTAACACCGACCGCCAACTCAATTATCGAACACTCTTTGATAACCAGATAGGCAACCATGCAATAACTAACATTCGAGAGTGTACTAATAAAGGCTGGGCTCTTGGCGAGGATGAATTCAAGGAATAAATAAATAAAGAGACCAATAGGCCGATAAACTCATCCGGGTGAGGTGGTGACCGACGTTCAAGGAGTCTGACCCATTGATCGTCCAAAGCGAACATTGCCTTTCCACCTATTTCTGACTTTTAAAAATAGCGAAAGACTTTAGACAATATGCTTGAATAGTTCCTCGAAATTTACTTGTAGCAACTAGTATGGGGAGCATTATCAGCTGTATTATTGGGCGGGGGAAATCAATAGCGAATCAATAGGGTCAGAGTGGTTGAAAAAGCTAAAAAATCAGCAAGCTACTATGATCAATGACTCTGACCCCATTGATCCATAAACTTACCTGCTAGCGGTCGCCAGTACTGTCTGCAATTTCGTGAATCGCGTCTACTTCTCTTAAAATACGTTTGGCACAAATAACAATTTGGTGAGCCGCTTCAGTGAGCATTAACCGGCGATTTGTGCGCTCAAATAACATAACGCCTAAGGTTTCTTCTAGTTTTTTAATCTAACCGCTAAGTGTTGGATGGCTCACATTGCATTGCTGTGCAGCATGGCCAAAGTGTTCTAGCTCTGCTATCGCAAGAAAGTACTTCAAATCTTTCAGGTTCATCGCATCGCCTCAGGTAGTTATTAGTTTTGCCTATCGATTGTATAGCAACAAACGATTTTACCAAAAACTAGCTTCTTATTATTCTAATTTGTAGTAGGAGAGGGTGAATGAGAGTAATTTGCACTGTAGTGGTGCTTGTAGCCCAAGGCGTCATTTGATGCAGAGCGATTAATCTTTGTTGCTGTAGTCGTTTTTAGTAGCGCTGTAGCGAAAGCTCTAGTTATTGATTTCGCCAATTACATAAAGGCTGTGAAAGCAGCAAAAATAAACGGAGTAAATCATGAAAAAGCACAATTTATTGATAAAAACTGCAGTGATTGGTGTTTTGGCTGCGGCCATTGCCCAGTATTCAGTTGCCGGTGAAATGTCTAAGCCTAAAGGTGCCGTTGGTAGTGGTGATGCGGCGTTAGGCCAGGCTAAATCGAATCAGTTTTGGTGGCCTGATCAGTTAGATCTGTCGGCACTGCGTGACCATGACAAGCGCTCAAGCCCCATGAGTGTTGATTTCAATTATGCTGAGGAATTTAGCCAGTTAGACTTGAATGCCGTTAAGCTGGATATAAATGCTTTACTGACGACTTCACAAGACTGGTGGCCAGCTGATTATGGCAATTACGGGCCGTTTTTTATTCGCATGACATGGCACAGCGCGGGTACTTATCGAACCTTAGATGGCCGCGGTGGTGGTGATGGGGGGCAACAACGTTTTAATCCACTTAACAGCTGGCCAGATAACGGCAATTTAGATAAAGCACGACGTTTGTTGTGGCCGGTAAAACAACAATATGGCCATAGTTTGTCTTGGGCAGATTTAATGATTCTGGCTGGCAATGTCGCGTTAGAAAATATGGGGTTTGAAACCTATGGTTTTGCTGGTGGACGAACTGATGATTGGGAGCCAGATTTGGTTTACTGGGGGCCAGAGCTGGAGATGCTAGCCAGTGATAGGCATGAAAAAAATGGTAAGTTACAGCGTCCATTAGGGGCAACTCATATGGGGTTGATCTATGTGAACCCAGAAGGCCCTAGAGGGGTGCCGGACCCTATGGGTTCCGCCAAGAATATTCGGGTGACGTTTAATCGCATGGCGATGAATGATGAGGAAGTGGTGGCGTTAATCGCTGGCGGGCATACCTTTGGCAAAATGCATGGCGCTCATAAACCAGCCGATTGTGTAGGGGCAGAACCCGCGGCTGCAACGCTTGAACAGCAAGGTCTTGGTTGGAAAAACAAATGCGGTAAAGGCCATTCTGAAGATACGGTTACCAGTGGTTTAGAAGGCGCTTGGACCCAGGCTCCTACTCAATGGACATCGCTTTATTTAACTAATTTGCTTAATTTTGACTGGCAGCAAACTCGTAGCCCAGCAGGCGCGATACAGTGGATTCCAACTGATGAGTCGGTACATAACTCGGTTCCTGATGCTCATGTGGAAGGTAAATTTCATGCGCCAGTGATGACTACTGCTGATTTGGCGATGAAGTTTGATCCAGCATATAGGGCGATTGCTGAACGTTTTGTCGCTAATCCGGATGAGTACCAAAAGGCATTTGCTAAAGCATGGTACAAGCTTACTCACCGCGATATGGGGCCTAGTGCGCTGTATTTAGGTGCAGAAGTACCCACTGAAGAACTTATTTGGCAAGACCCAGTGCCTGCCGGTAAAGAGCTAAGCAGTCGCGCCGTTAAAAGTCTTAAAAAAGACATTTTAGCTTCTGGCTTAACTGTGTCAGAGCTAGTGAGTACGGCCTGGGCTTCGGCATCAACGTTTCGCGCAAGCGATAAGCGTGGGGGTGCTAATGGTGCGCGTATTGCACTAGCACCGCAAAAGGATTGGGCTGCTAATAACCCGAAACAGCTTGCCAAAGTGTTAGCCACGCTTAAAGACATACAGGCAGACTTTGGGGCAGGCAAGGTGTCACTGGCTGATTTAATTATCCTAGGTGGGGCCGCAGCAATAGAGCAAGCAGCGAAAGATACTGGTGTAAAGGTTGCGGTGCCATTTAAATCTGGTCGAGGTGATGCCACTCAAGCGCAAACCGATGTGAATTCGTTTTCCTTGCTGGAACCCAAAGCTGATGCGTTCCGTAATTACTTTAATGCCGATACGGCTTATCGTTCGCCTGCAAAAATGCTAGTGGATAAAGCCGATTTACTAGGTTTAACTGTGCCTGAAACAACGGTGCTCGTTGGTGGTATGCGGGCTTTGAATGCTAATGCCGATGGGTCTAACCATGGAGTGTTAAGCGCAAGACCAGGTACCTTAAGTAATGACTTCTTTGTCAATTTGTTAGATATGTCTACCAAATGGAATAAGTCTGCAATTGAAGGCATGTATGAGGGCGTTGATCGTCAAACAGGGAAAGTGAAATACACTGCAACCTCGGTTGATTTGATCTTTGGTTCGAACTCGGAGTTGCGCGCTGTTGCCGAAGTCTACGCCTTTGACGGTTCAAACGAGAGGTTTGTGAATGACTTTGTTCAGGCGTGGGTAAAAGTTATGCAGGCAGATCGCTTTGATTTGAAATAGCATAGGTATTAATAGTGCCGCGATGAGCTTATCGCGGCTTTTTTTTGCCTAACTATTATAAAAGCCGGTAAATTTAACGATTAGCTAGGCATTTGTCGCTATTTTGACCTAAAGAATACTAGGCACAACACCATCCCTGTGAATCGAGTTTAGATACTGGAATTCGCACACCCTAAGAGGCCGGAAAAAAGTGCCCCGTCTTGTACCGTTCGGTTTAATGGGGGCTAGGCACCAAGATCAACGGCATTTTCTTGATAAGTGAGTGGCGTTTCTTTTGCTCATAAAACCGCCTTTGAGGCCTCACCGATTGGCGATTAACGACCTGCTGGTTATTGGCGCAATGGTGGTCAAAACCGCTCGACCAGTATGGGCGGCCTGTTTAGTCCCTTAGCGGACTGGCCCGTTTGCAGCGCGATTCGATCAGCGTCACTAATACCATGGTCAATATAGTCAATGGCGTTCTGTATGGTAGAAAACATCGACTCTTCGCACATATACTCACTTAGCGGTGAGTTGTGCAGGTCATCACGAACCGGGCCAATAACATTGGTTATATACAGTTTAATATCCTGTTGCTGTAGGTTATCAATTATTTTCTGCAACATCAGTATCGCGGTAGTGTCGACACTGTTTACCGACTCCGCATCAAAAATAATCGAAGTCAAAGGACCCTCTTGCCGTTGCTTTATCCAGTGATAAAGGTTTTTTACAAAATAGTCCTTGTTGGCAAAATACAGCGGTGCATCAAACCTGAATATAAGAATATCGTCGCGGATAACGGCGTCATCAAAACGATTCACATTGCGAAATAAGCAACCACCCTGGATCGACCCAAGCTCGGTCATGTGCGGTGTCGCGGTATTATAAATAACTCTCACTATGGACAAAACAACGCCAGCCAATAAACCCTGCTGAACACCCAATAACAACGTCACCGAAAAGGTCACCAACATCAGCAAGAACTCATGCCGATTTTGTTTAAACAAAGCCTTCATTTGTTTGTATTTGAACAGCCCCGTTACCGAAATAATAATGATGGTGGCCAATAATACTTTGGGCAGTGGGTAGCTGACGAAAACAGGCGTTAAGAACACCATAACAATCACTATAACCGTCGATGAAATAACCGCTGATACCTGTGTTAACGCCCCTGCCTCCCTGAATGCGGCGCTTCGAGAAAAGCTCGCCGACACCGGGAATGCTTTACAAAAAGCACCGACAAAATTTGCAACACCCATGGCCACCAACTCCTGATTGGGCTCGACGTTAAATTTGTCACTGGGCTTTTCCTCAGCTTTACATATCGACATACTGCCGACGTACCCCATTAACGCGACAGTCATTGCCGTGGGGATTAAAGCTATCAGCTGATCCATGCTGATACCGGGCATACGTGGTGCCGGTAACCCCTGCGGGATCGTGGCGATAACGTCAATGCCATAAGCCTGCGCATTCCAGACACCGGAACACACCATACCGATAACAAGCAGGATTAGGCCGCTCGGCATCCCCGGAAAGATTCGTTTCGGGTAGATCATAAAGGCCAACCCTATCACGCCAATGCCTGCGGTAAGCCAGTGCCAACTACCAACCTGCTGGATAAAATGAAAGCCCTGACTAAAGACATTACCACTGTCCACCGTAACCCCCAGAATATTCTCAAGTTGGCTTCCCATAATGATAATGGCGGCAGCACAGGTATAACCGAGAATAACCGGGTACGATAAAAAATTAGCGATGAAGCCAAATTTAACCAAGCCGAAGGCGAACTGAATTACTCCAACCAGCAAGGTCAAAGCAATAGCCAGTTCCAAATAGTTATCAGAGCCGGGTTCAGCCAGTGCGCTGAGCCCCGTGAGAATGAGGATCGAGTCGAGGGCCACCGGCCCCATAGAAATTTTATTGGAGGTGCCTAACAGCGCATATAGCACAGGCGGGGCAATACAGGCGTATAGCCCATATTCAGCGGGTAAGCCTGCAACTAAAGCATAACCCATACTCTGCGGAATGAGCATCGCAGCAATCGTTATGCCGGACAAAAAATCACTTTTAAATACGCCACGGTTATAAACCTGCAACCATGCTAGACCAGGAAATAACTTACTTAACACCTGTTGAACCTCATTGCCGACCATTACACCCTGTCGCTTATTCTCAATTACCTTACCGCCGAGCACCGGACCACACTATTTCTGCAGATCAACCAGCGGTTAGTGGTAATAAAAATTCCGCGCTGTGACATAAAAAAACCTGAACAATCTAACCGCTATTATTCGCTTGTACAGCCAAATAACAGTTAGGATTCAGGCTTTGTCATTTATCCCTAACTGTTAGACAGCATTGGGATTTTTACCGTTTCAAACACTAAAACTTCAACTGCAACTGAAAGCGATTGTTAATTTGCTCAACGCTATCAACATCACCAGTTAACGACTCTAATCTCCAACGGAAAGTAAGTCCTTTGGCTACTTCATCCAGATTATAAGTAACATCGACATCAATGGCTTCTAGATCAGTAGCCGTATCAAAGTCAAACTCCGCGTAGCTAAGCTTTAGTTTTAGTTTGGGGAAACTGTAATTGAAAGTCACTTTAATCGCGTCTCCTGCATCGACGTTCTCTACCGTTGCAAGCATATTATTAGTAAATATAGGGCTCGTTGAGAATGAATACGGCGCAAGGTAAGCACCATTTTTAAACGTTCCACTCTCTTCTGCGACCGTAGTGTAAGCCAGGGTCAACTTTGACTTCCCAAAAGCCGCACCACCTTGAAGACCCCATAAAGTAGAATCTACCTCACCGAGTAGCTTATCACCGGTGTCGCTCTGGCTAACAAATTGCGCGGCAATGAAAGGCTTTATATCGCCATCAACCGCAAATTTATAATTACCTTGAACATAAAAGCTGGTAAATAATTCTGAAAACTCATAGGCCCATGCTTGAAGCTTAAGGCCATTAACTGCATAAACAGCACCGAGTATGGTTGTGCCTGATGTACCCTCTACATCAACCCCATAACGGTTTGTTGACCATTCTCCAACATCAACAAATGTATCAGAATTGCGATTTTTTATGGTGTTTATATAATCGAGTTCTAACGTTAAATTTGGGATACTTTTGTTTTTTATGCTACTGGCTTCGAAGCTGAATGGAACGATAAAAGCATCTCCGTCATTAGCAAAAGGCGTGCTTAATCTTTGACGACCTACAGTAGCAACTGTATTTGCTGCTGAAGCGCTAATATAGGCTTCACCTAATACTTCTAATTCGCTACCTATGCGCTTATTAACTTTGGCTGGATCAGAGCTCTTAGTACCAAGATCTTGCGACGTGTAGAAGCCCGTACCAAGTTTAAACGCACCTATGCTACCTGTCTCTGCCCGTAAAGCTCCACCTAATGCGAAGATCGACTCATTGGTCTTTGTTTCAAAATTTCTATCCATAAAGTAGGCACGAATATTTCCTTGCACCTTGCCATCTGCTATGGCGGAATCAATAGCGCCACTGATTGCATTAGCACTAAAACCTATTGTAGTTAACAACCCTAACCCCAAATAATTTTTTACTTTCATCATAAACCCCTAAAAATATGAAAAATTTATAAAGCATTATTTCCAAGCTAACTAAAGCCGAAAATAAACACTAATTTTTACTAAAATTCGAACTTGTATTATCAAGACATAACAAGACACAATAATTATCGCTATTTCCGTGCCAAAATAATAAAAAAAACAAAAAACCTGTAATAAATTCCTAAGCAACTGTATTTAAACAAGTTTTATTATTAACCATAAAACCTGTCCGATAATTTATAACAAATCTCGCTTCATTAGGTGTCAAGGACAGTGAGAAATTTATTTTTTTGCACTAAATATGCGCAGAGAAAAAAACCAGAAAAATAAAAGAAAAACAACTAATACAAGTTGCTATAAAAAATAGACAATGCAATTAGATAAAAAAGAATAACGGCATGGAGAGATTTTATTTTACCGAAAATAAAAACTAATACTGGTTAATAAAAAATAGTGCTGGATTTTGCATAATGCTAAAAAACGCAGTTGGACACGAAAAGCTATGCAAGTTATTGATGCATGCTTAGTTGATCCAACTGCAGTTTCTAGGATAAAGCTAATAAGCAGAATGGTTAATCTTCAGAAATAACCACCATCGGTGATTGCGCTGCTGCCAGGTTACTCTTCCATAATTGTGCGGCAACTTGATGAGCTAATGCCGTATAAGAATTAGCGAGCGCGCCCATGGGATCACTGACGACGGTCGGCAGGCCCTGATCAACATCTTCTCGAATACGTGCATCCAAAGGCAGTGAACCTAACAGTGGGACGCTATAATCTTGGGCCATTGTTGCTGCGCCCCCAGCGCCAAAAATTGATTCTTCGTGCCCACAATTTGAACAGATATGCGTTGACATATTTTCACATATGCCCAGCACAGGGATGCCTACTTTTTTAAACATATCAATGCCCTTGCGGGCATCCAGCAATGCTATTTCCTGTGGCGTAGTGACAATAACAGCACCTGCTACATGAAAAGTTTGCGCCAATGATATTTGAATATCACCCGTACCTGGAGGCATATCGATAATCAAATAATCTATATCACCCCATATCGTTTGTTCCATCAACTGCTGTAAGGCGCGCACCGCCATAGAACCGCGCCAGATCATCGGGGCTTTTTCCTTGGCTAAATAACCCACGGACATTGATTTAATCCCGAAGCGCTCGACGGGTTTAATAAATTTATCATCTACAACTTCCGGCTTTACGTCTTCGTCGGCCCCCAGCATGGCACACTGGCTTGGACCATAGATATCGGCGTCTAACAAGCCAACCTTAGCGCCTTCCGCATGTAGCGCCAGACTAAGATTGACAGCGGTGGTTGACTTGCCTACACCGCCCTTACCCGAAGCCACCATCACGATATTTTTTACACCCGATAAATGCTTCTGAGTATTGACTTCAGAAAAAGCCAATACATCGGAACAAACAGTCACTTCAACCGGTTTTATCCCAGCGGCTTCGAGCTGTGCCTTCAACACCATGCTGGTTTTATTTTCCAATGATGCGGCCCTAGCACCTAATTTAATTGCGACAGTGGTAAGTCCATTTTCAATCTCGACAGAATCTACGGCATTTAGCGCAATATAATTTTTCTGCATTAACGGATCATTAATGGACTCAAGTACTGATAAGACTTGCTGTTTATTCACCATAACTACTCCACAAAAGCACGCTCAATAACATAATTACCAACATTCCCATGATGGGATTCGGTAAAACCCAAACCATCGAGAATTGTACATATATCCTTTAGCATTGATGGACTACCACAAATCATGGCACGGTCATGCTCTGGATTAAGTGGAGGCAGACCCAGGTCACTGAATATTTTCCCCGACTCAATCAAATCGGTAACCCGACCCTGATTAATATAATCTTCGCGGGTAACCATTGGGTAATATATTAATTTATCACGCACCTCTTCTCCGAAGTACTCATTGCTCGGCAGTGAATCGGTAACTAAATCACGATAAGCCAACTCATTAACCTTACGCACGCCGTGTGTCAGGATGATTTTATCGAATTTTTCATACACTTCGGGATCTTTAATAATACTAATAAAAGGAGCCAGACCAGTACCGGTACTAAACAAATATAAGTTTCTACCTGGAAGTAAGTTGTCCAGTGTTAGTGTTCCCGTCGGCTTATCATTAACATACACTTCATCGCCAATTTTTACATTTTGTAATTTTGATGTTAATGGACCATCAGGAACTTTGATACTAAAAAACTCCAGCTCTTCTTCATAATTAGCGCTAACAATACTGTAAGCTCGCAACAAAGGACGCCCTTTATCTTCAATGCCAATCATCGTAAAATGACCGCTCTTAAACCGAAAACCCATGTCTCTAGTGGTTTTGAAGCTAAATAGCGTGTCGTTCCAATGATGAACTTCTGTGACTTTTTCAGTCATCAATTTTGCCATGATAAACTATCCTCTTTTTTCATAACTAAAAAACTTTAAAAAACATCTCTCTGCCTACTGATCCAAAAACTCAAGTGCACTGCCATTGGCAATAGCATGCAAGTATGCCCAAGGAAACACTCCCCGATCATGACCATCAGCGAAGATTATTTGCAGGCCTGTACTGCCCATTAAACTAATTTTTTTTATTTTTCCACTATCTGTAATTAGCTCAGTTCCTATCATTTGACGTGAACGACACCCGGAGCAAGCACAATGGCGCCGCAGACTACCTCCGGGGATTTTACTCATTTCGCCATCAGCCCAGGTTATATCCAAACTACTGGTAAGTTTTTTAAGTCGAACTTCCACCGGAGTTAACTGTTGCTTATTAATAATCACTCACCTTTTTCAGCACAAAAATTAGCTCGACTTGTTATGACAAGTCACGTTAAATTAAACAGCTTCAGCCTCTAAAATCAGCGCATCGCGCTTACCTGGTTTGTCAGCCCAATCTTCTGCATCTTCTAATGGAGCCTGAGTGGCTAGTATTTCCGGCCATTTAGTCGCAAGATCGGCATTGATTTCAATGTACTCCTGAAACTTCTCCGGCAAATCACTCTCCTCATAAATTGCATCAACGGGACACTCTGGAATACAAAGAGCGCAATCGATACAGCCATCAGGATTAATAACAAGAAAGTTTGGGCCTTCGTGAAAGCAATCAACGGGACAAACGTCAACACAGTCGGTGAACTTGCATTTAATGCACTGCTCTGTCACTACAAAAGTCATAATCAAAAAACTCCAACATTTATTCTGCGCTGGCGGTAAGGCCTGCGGTTTCAATTTTTTCTTTTGACCAACGCGCTAACTTACGCACATCGGGGTCGTTATCATCCAATGCAATAGCTACAAACTGTAAGCCATCTGGGTGAGAAATTTCTCCTAGGGCTGCAATAGCAGCTTTGCGTAAATTGCTGATGGGGTTTGTGATACAAGCTCCCAATGCAGGGATACCTTCTGTCATGCCCAATTTACCGATCGCCTCAGCCGCTTTTTCCATGACTTCCCAGCGTTCGCCAGTAGTTTTTGCAATCAGCTGCTGGATCGCATCGGTTATTTTTAAGCGACCTATACCTTTGATCGCTTCAATCAATACTTGCCAGTTGTCATCACCTAATGCAGATATTAAAGGATCAGCTACCTGACTAGGCGTTGCATAAACTAATGAACCAACAGCAGTACGGCGAACTTCAGCATCTTTATCGTTTGCTGCAACAGCCATTAACTGCGGCAAGTTTTCAACTTCTTGCAAGTAACCGAGAACGCCCACCGCTTCTCTACGTACGCTAGCATCTGCATGCTGAAGTAACTCAATGGCATAAACTCTCGCTTCTTTGATACGCATCGGTTTCAATGCCCGCAGTATGGCGGTGAGTACAATGCTATCGTCCTTAGCTAAGGCCGCTAACAGTGCCGGCGCTACGGTTTGATCTTTTAAGTCAGCCAGTGCATTGGCCGCAGCATTACGCACGTTTTCATCACTTGAGGTCAGGGCATCAACCAGAGCATCCATCATATCGACAGGCTCAAACTCATCGATCACTTTGGCGGCTTCCATCCGCACGGTTGCGTCTTCATCACTCAGGGCTTTTATCAATAGTTCGACCGCTTCTGGCTCAGGACTATCAACTAGGTCCATCACCGCGACGCGTCGAATACCCACATCAGTGTCTTTTAAACGCGTCTCGATTGAACTTAACAACGGATCTGTAAAATTTGGCATTTTCGACCTCAGCGCAGTAAGTAAGGAATGTTGACGGTAACAGCATCTGTGGGACAATCTGTCTCACAGGGCATGCAGTACCAACATTCGTCGTATTTCATGTGGGCTTTTCCGGTTTCTTCGTTAATCCATAAAACATCTAGTGGACAAACGTCAATACAGGTGCGGCAACCTTTTTCCGCAATACATTTTTCGTCATCAACAACGACTGGAACCATTGATATTTGTGATGCTATTGGCATGGTAGTGCCCCTTTAATTAATTTCGTTTAACCGGCCTGCTGAACACGCATCTGGGCATAGGCATTCTTTTCATTGTCATCTAACTCAACAACATAAGGGGCAATAGGTTTCTTTTTACACACCATTTCACCTGCTTCATTTTTGTAAAGTTGTACATGACAGAACCAATCATCATTGTTGGTCTCAGGGTAATCTACATAGTGATGGTAAAGACCCCAACGACTTTCTTGACGATACATAGAAGCCACTGCCGCCATCTGCGCACAGTCAAAAATGTGCTGCGCTTCATTCGCGCGCAGTAACTCGTGAGGATCACGGGCATAGAGATACTGAATATCGTCTTCCATAGCGATTAAGCGTTCTAGACCTATATCCATTTTTTTAGTGACTTTCGGTGGCTGTAAATAGTCATTCACTAATCGGCGTACTTTGTACTCAAATTGGCTTGGCGGAATACCGTCAGTGCGCTTCATTGGTGCCAAAATACGATCTCTCTCAGCAGTGATATATTCAACATCCAGTTCGGCAAATTCACGCCCCTCAGCAAACTCTGCTGCATTGGTGCCACAAATCTCACCAAACACAAAAGCACCTAACATATAGCTGTGAGGGATAGATGCCATATCGCCAGCACCATAGAGCCCTGGAATGGTGGTCTGACCTTTTTCATCTGTCCATACACCCGAGGCTGAATGCCCGGCACAAAAACCGATTTCTGAAATATGCATTTCAACCATCTTGGTGCGGTAATCTGTTCCTCGACCATCATGAAAACGACCACGACTGGGGCGCTCATTAGTATGGAGAACATGCTCCACCTCCTGGATAATCTCTTCTGCCAAGTGATCTAGCTTTAGAAATACCGGGCCATTACCGCCCTGAAGCTCGTTATAGAACTCCATCATCATCTGTCCACTCCAATAATCGCACTCAATGAAGCGATCACCCTTGGAGTTAGCTGTATAACCACCCAACGGACCTGTTACATAGGCACACGCCGGACCGTTATAGTCTTTTAATAGTGGGTTAATCTGGTAACACTCAAGGCCAGTAAGTTCCGCACCCGCCTGGTAAGCCATTGAATGACCATCACCACAGTTGGACGGATTTTCGTAGGTACCATAAAGGTAGCCAGATGATGGCAAGCCAATTCTGCCCGCAGCACCCGTACACATGACCACGGATTTCGCACGGATGACCACAATCTCAGCGGTGCGTGTATTTAATGAAATACAACCGCAGGCATTGCCTTCATCATCTTTCAGCAGTCGAATCGCCTGAAAGCGGTTCTCAACAGTGACACGGTGACGACGAAGGCGTCGGTAAAGAATCTTTTTAATATTATGCCCTTCAGGCATGGGTAATACATAGGTCCCCAAATGGTGGACCTTTTTCATATCGTATTCACCGGTCTCATCTTTCTGGAAATAAACTCCCCAAGCATCAAGTTTTTGTATCATCTTGAATGAGTTTTCGGCGTAGGTCATTACGCCTTTTTGTAGCAACACGCCATCGTTGGCAATGGTAATTTCTTTGACATAATCTTCTGGGGTGGAGTGACCAGGTACCACCGCATTATTCAGCCCGTCCATGCCCATACTAATAGCACCGGAGCGCTTTACATTGGCTTTTTCGAGCAGCATAACCGATGCTTTCGGGTTTTTTTCTTTAGCAGCTACTGCTGCCATAGGCCCGGCGGTGCCACCACCGATTATCAAAACGTCAACATCTTTAACTGTAATATCGTCGGGAAGTGTCATTTTATTTCCTCATTAAAATCTGAATGTCTGGAAGGGTCCCTATCAACCTGGAACCTATATTTATAGGCATCACCACGGAATGCCAAGTACTCATAGTCCACCGGGTTATCATCGGCATCACGAGTAAGCCGCTGCACCCACATGATCGGGCTACCCACTTCTATATCTAACAATTTCGCCGTGTCTCCATCCGCTGCGCGCGCCTCTAAACTAATATCTGCACGCCCTAAAGGAATACGAAATTCATTCTCCAATATCGGGAAAATGTCACCACCAAGATCTCTGGCAAAAAGTTTCTGGCCAATAGCGGTGGGGAAATAGGAGGTATCTACTGATACCGCCTCACGGTTCAAATACCTCACACGCACGACTTCTATAGCCCCATCTTTAACGCTGATATTGAGATTGTCCTGTACATCTTTATTCGGCCTCACCTCGCGGATACTAATCAGCCGTGCCGACGTCTCATAGCCCTTTGGCGTCATCGCTTCAGACAATCCCTCTAGATGTTGGACGTCCTGCATAGCCTTGGGTTTACTGGCAAAGGTTCCCTTACCCTGAGAGGTGAAAATCAAACCCTCCGAATGCAAATCACGCAGTGATTGGCGCACTGTAATTCGGCTAACACCGAAGGTTTTCATCAACTCACTTTCCGATGGCATACGCTCATAAGGGGCGTAATCACCATCCATAATCTGCTTTTTTAAGGCATCCTTAATTTGTAAATACAGCGGCTGATGTGACATATCTCCGCTTCTAAGTAAGGTCATAATTATCTGCCTATTTGTTTCAAGTAGAGTACTTGTTATGTCATGTTATATCAAGTAATAGTTCGCTAAAATATCAATTTTTTATAGAGCTAACTATATGTTTATAAAGACTTTATTAGCACCACTGCAGTGCAGATAAAAGGCCCTAGAAAGGTGCGGATGTGCAGAAAAATCAATATTCACGCCCCTTTTTAATGCGCGATATCTGCTGCGTAGTGACCACTTGCATGTAAATAAATCGCCAGTGCGCTGATCTCATCCTCACTCAGATTTTTGGCAATTGCGATCATCGCGGCCGCCCCCTTATTGGCACGGCGACCGGACTTAAAATCATTCAACTGCTTACGGATATAGGCCGCATGCTGCGCCTGTAACAGCGGTGCTGTTAGGTGCTCCTCGTTATGGCACGAACCACAGCCAGGAACTCCAGCACGACCCAGTTCAAACAACAATTTACCGGCTTGATACTCCTCTCGATCTGTATCTGACTCGACTACCAGATTTGTTAACGGCCTTGGTAAGTTAGCAAAATAATCGACGATTTCATCGATCGCTAAAGGGTCAATCTCGGTCACAATTGCCGCCATCTGGCCGCCATCATTTAAGCGCTGCCCCTGCCTAAAATCCAATAACTGCGATTTCAGGTAAACAGACTTCTGTCCTGCCAGCTTTGGGAATTTAGACATCGCACTAATGCCATTAAGGCTGTGGCATAAACCACAAATTTCCCAAGGTGCCATGCCCTCTTTATCAATCATTCCCGCCTGTAACTCTGCCATTAAAAAAAATAATCCCAGCATCAACCCATAATGCATGGTGCGTTTACGAGCCATGATGCATGTGCGCTGAGTGCTCGGAAGCCTTCCCGACCTCCAATGGCTGCGCCGACCTGGGCACCACATTCAGCATAAAATTAATATGATCGCCATTGTCCAGATGAAGCGCCATCGGCACAGGCTTTGCTGGCGTGTAAGTGGCT
>JBNMPS010000050.1:0-17061 GCA_051277005.1 Pseudohongiellaceae bacterium | reverse complement strand
CGGTGAATACACCTTAGAGGTATCGTCACCGGGCATGGCAAGACCGTTGTTCACTTTACAGCAATACGCTGATCATAAAGGTGAGAGGGTTAAGGTCAAGTTACGAGTTGCCTTTGAAGGGCGCAGAAATTTCACGGGTCAATTGGCTGGTGTTGAAGATGACGATGTGATTGTGATTGTGGATGATCACGAATATTTATTACCCTTTGATACCATTGATAAAGGGAATATTGTTCCTCAGTTTTAAGCATGAGCTGAGGTGCGAATAAGATTTTCACGGGTGAATTAAAAATACTGTGAATGGGATTTTACGAGGCGAGCAATGAGTAAAGAAATACTTTTAGTAGCTGAAGCGGTTTCAAATGAGAAAGGTGTCGACCAGGAAGTTATTTTCCAGGCGATTGAAGAAGCGTTGGCGATGGCAACCAAAAAACGTTACGACGAGGATGCAGATATCCAAGTTGTAATCGATAGAACCACGGGTGACTATATTTCAACTCGTCGCTGGGAAGTTATGAGCGACGATATTCTAGCGCTTTTAGGCACTCAGTTTACCGTGGAAGAAGCTCATGAAGTGGATGGCTCATTGCAAGTGGGTGATGTTCACGCAGAGGTTGTCGATAATATTGGCTTTGGTCGTATTGCTGCGCAAACTGCCAAGCAAGTTATCGTGCAAAAAGTTCGTGAAGCTGAACGTGCTCAAGTTGTTGAAGAGTACCAAGGTCGCGTGGGCGAGTTAGTGAGCGGTACGGTTAAAAAAGTAACGCGCGATAATATCATCGTTGACTTGGGCAATAACGCAGAGGGTTTGTTGCCACGAGAAGAGTTGGTTGGACGCGAAGTATTTCGTATGGGCGACAGGGCTCGTGCTATTTTGCAAGAAGTTCGCCCAGAGGTCCGTGGCCCTCAATTGTTCTTGAGCCGTGCTTGTTCAGAAATGCTAATCGAATTATTTAAAATCGAAGTGCCTGAAATCGCAGAAGAAGTTATCGAGATTCGATCGGCTGCTCGTGATGCAGGTTCTCGTGCAAAAATCACCGTTAAAACAAACGATGGCCGTATTGACCCCGTTGGTGCTTGTGTTGGTATGCGTGGTTCACGTGTGCAGGCCGTATCGGGTGAGCTAAGTAATGAGCGTGTCGATATTATTTTGTGGGATGACAATCCGGCACAATTAGTCATTAACGCAATGGCCCCAGCTGAAGTTGAATCTATCGTTGTTGACGAAGATTCGGGCACGATGGATGTTGCTGTTAATGAAGAAAATCTAGCCATGGCGATTGGTCGTAGCGGTCAAAATGTTCGCTTGGCGAGTGAGTTAACGGGTTGGACTATCAATGTGATGAGCGTTGAAGACGCTGCAGAAAAACATCAGAAAGAATCCGGCGCCGTCATTGAGCATTTCATGAAAGCGTTAGAGGTAGAGGATGATGTTGCTGAGGTCTTGGTTGATGAAGGCTTTACAACTTTAGAGGAGGTTGCCTACGTTCCTCTAGAAGAAATGACAGCTATTGACGGCTTTGATGAAGACATAGCTGAAGAGCTCCGTGCTCGTGCAAAAGATGCCTTGTTAACACAAGCTATCGCGAGTGAAGAGCAGTTGGGTGAAGTTGAGCCTGCTGAAGACTTACTTACAATGGATGGTATGGATCGCCATTTAGCATTTGTTCTTGCGAGCAAAGGCATTGTGACAATGGAAGATCTTGCTGAGCAAGGTGTGGACGATATTTTAGATATCGAAGAACTAGATGAGAAGCGTGCAGGTGAATTAATTATGACTGCCCGCGCACCGTGGTTTGCTGAGTCTGACGATCAATAAAGCGTGATCAGTAACTAAAAAGTAGAAATACACAGGAGAATACTGAATGGCTGAAGTGACTGTAAGCCAATTGGCCGATGTAGTCGGCGCGCCCGCTGACCGTTTGTTAGGTCAAATGAAGCAGGCGGGGCTGACCCACACGCAAGCTGATGAAATTGTATCGGATGATGACAAGCAAACACTATTGGCTTTTTTAAAGAGCAGCCATGGTGAATCTACTGCAGAGCCGAAAAAAATCACCTTAAAGCGTAAAACCTTAAGTACTCTAAAGACCTCGTCGAGCCAAGGTAAGAAAACGGTCAGCGTTGAAGTGCGTAAAAAACGTACTTATGTGAAGCGTGATCCGCAAGAGTTGGCGGCAGATGAGCAGGCTAATATAGAGGCTGAGGGTGAAGAATCTACGTCTGTTCAAATAGAGTTGGGTGCGGAAGAAAGCACTCTATCTGTTAGCGCTACAACAGAAGACGTTAACGTTGTTGCAGAGGCTGTTCAGGAAGAGGTGGCTGCAGAATCTGAAGAACTTACGGCCCCTGTAAAATCAGCGCAAGAGACGCTTGATAAGTCCAAAATGGACCCTGAAGTATTGCGTCAAATTGCTGCGACTAAACGCCAAGAAAAAGAAGTTAAAGATAAAGAGCTTCAACAGGCAGCCTTAGCGGCTAAAAAGGCAGATGAAGGTCGTCAGACAAAGGAGCAGGAAGACGCTAAGAAAGCTAAGCCGGCTCGTTTGCATGCTGAGCCTGAGCAAGAAGCTAGGCAGGCTAAAAAGAAAGGTCCTAAGGCAAAAGAATTAGCGGTTAAGAAGCGCGGTAAAAATCGTGGTCACAATATTCGAAATATTGATGATGGTGGTGATTTTGATGGCCGTGGCGGTAAGCGCAGACAAAAAGTATTGAAGTTACCTGCAGGCGCTAAACAGCACGGCTTTTCAGCCCCAACCGAAAAGAAATCTATGGAAATTGCTATACCAGAAGCGATTTTGGTCTCTGAGTTAGCTCAGAAAATGAATGTCAAGGCGTCAGCAGTGATCAAGGTGTTAATGGGTATGGGTGTTATGGCCACTATTAATCAAAGCCTTGATCAAGAGTCTGCCCAATTGGTGGTTGAAGAATTAGGCCATGCCGTTAAGTTAGTCAGCGGTGACGAAGTTGAAGAGGCGTTGGAAGATGTTTTAGATCGACAGGAAGGTACTTTGGCCCCCAGGGCGCCTGTTGTAACCGTTATGGGTCATGTTGACCACGGTAAAACGTCGTTGCTAGATTATATTCGCAAAACGGTTGTGGCCGATGGCGAAGCTGGTGGTATTACTCAGCACATTGGTGCTTATCACGTAGAAACTGACCACGGTATGATTTCATTCTTGGATACTCCAGGGCATGCTGCGTTTACTGCAATGCGCGCACGTGGCGCTAAGAGTACCGATATCGTTATATTGGTGGTGGCTGCTGATGATGGTGTGATGCCGCAAACAGAAGAGGCGATTAAACACGCTAGAGCTGCTGACGTGCCCATTATTGTTGCGATCAACAAAATGGATAAAGAGGGCGCAGATCTTGATCGGGTTAAAAACGAATTAGCGGCTAAAGATGTTATCCCAGAAGATTGGGGTGGTGATGTACAGTTTGTACCGGTATCTGCTCATTCGGGTGAAGGTGTTGATACTTTACTTGAAGCTATTTTGTTGCAATCTGAATTATTAGAGTTGCAGGCAGCTGCTGATATTCCCGGTAGTGGCATTGTGATTGAGTCACGTTTGGATAAGGGTCGAGGTTCAATTGCCTCAGTTTTGGTTCAATCAGGCTCTGTACGTCATGGTGATATGGTCATAGCGGGTCATTATTATGGTCGTATTCGTGCGATGAATGATGAGAATGGCAAGCCGATTAAAGAGGCTGGTCCCTCTATCCCTGTTGAGATTTTAGGTCTTGATGGTACGCCTGATGCGGGTGATAGCTTCATGGTTCTCGAAAGCGAGAAGAAAGCGCGCGAAGTGACCTTGTTCCGTCAGACAAAAGATCGTCAAGATAAGTTGAAGCGCCAGCAAGCGGCGAAGCTAGAAAACATGTTTGCCGATATGGGGGCTGATGAAGTTCGCACCCTTAATATTGTTATCAAGGCGGATGTGCGTGGTTCTCTTGAGGCTATTCAGGCGTCATTACTTGATTTGGGTAACGACGAAGTTAAGGTGAATATCATCACCGGTGGTGTCGGAGGTATTACTGAAACTGATGCAACGTTGGCGCTAACCTCAGGTGCTGTGGTGTTTGGTTTCAATGTGCGTGCCGATAACAAAGCTCGTCAAGTGGTAGACAACGAAGGTGTTGATCTTCGCTACTACAGCATCATTTACGATTTGATTGATGATGTTAAACAGGCCTTGTCAGGTATGTTAAGCCCAGAAATGCGCGAAGAAATTAACGGTACTGCCGAAGTGCGTGACGTGTTTAATTCGCCTAAATTTGGTCAAATTGCCGGCTGTATGGTTGTTGAAGGTACGCTTATTCGCAGTAACCCGATTCGAGTATTGCGCGAGGATGTGGTTATTTACGAGGGTGAGCTAGAGTCTCTACGTCGCTTTAAAGACGACGTCAACGAAGTGCGCAATGGCACAGAGTGCGGTATTGGTGTTAAGAACTACACTGATGTTAAGCCGGGCGACAAAATCGAAGTGTACGAAATTAAAGAGTACGCGCGTACCTTGTAGCGACTATAGGCTAAGCCTGCGCAGGCGGGTGTAAAGCATTCATAATTGTCATGCCTGTTAACCGGGTGTGGCAATTTTTATTTTTAAGGGATGTTTTTATCATCTCTCACAATTAAATGTAGGTGGTGGCTGTTATGGCCAAAGAATATAGCCGTACCCAGCGGGTAGGCGATTTTATTAAACGCGAGCTTTCCAATATTATTCAACGGGAAGTGCGTGATCCTCGTGTGGGCATGGTCAGTGTGACTGATGTAGAAGTCAGTCGTGATATGAGTCATGCCAAGGTTTATTGCACTGTGTTAGGTAAAGATACCGAGCAAGAAGCTGAGGAGTCTTTAGAGGCTTTGAATAAGGCTGCGGGTTTTTTACGTAGCCAAATTGCGAAAGCTAATAACGCCCGTACTACCCCCAAAATGCGCTTCTTTTTTGATAGTAGTGTGGTGACGGGGCAGCACTTGTCGAGCCTAATTGAAAAAGCAGTTGCTGAAGATAAACAGCATGAAGGCTACGAAGACGATAGCGAGGCGTAATTTTGGCTAGACGTAGACGTGGTAGGCCGGTCAGCGGCATTTTAATATTAGAGAAGCCCGGTAAGAAAAGTTCAAATTGGGCGCTGCAAGTGGCTAGGGCTATTTACAATGCCTCAAAGGCGGGGCATACCGGCAGTTTGGATCCCTTGGCTACGGGTGTGCTACCGGTATGTTTTGGCGAGGCGACCAAATTTTCCCAGTATTTATTAGACTCCGATAAAGTCTATTCTAGTACGTTTACCTTGGGTGTTACGACAGCGTCCGGTGACTCCGATGGTGAGATATTAGAGACTCAATGCGCCGCTCATATTACTGAGCAGCAAGTTCTTGATGCGCTACCGCAATTCCGGGGTGAGATATCACAAGTTCCCTCCATGTTTTCTGCTTTAAAGCACCAGGGTCAGCCTTTATATAAACTCGCTAGGCAGGGTATAGAGGTGGAGCGTAAGCCCCGTACCATCACGGTTTTTGATTTACGGTTAGACGGCTTCAGGCCGGGTGATCAGCCGCAAGTTGATGTGTATGTGTCTTGTAGTAAAGGGACTTATATTCGCTCTATTGCTGAGGATCTGGGTAAAGCTTTGGGCTGTGGCGCTCATGTGTCAAAGTTGCGTCGCGTGGGGGCTGGTCCCTTTGATGAATCGCAGTTAATAACACTGGAACAGCTGCAGATACTGCGTGATCGAGAGGCTTTTGATGAGCTTGATACGCTGTTATTACCGGTTGATACTGCGTTAAAACATCTGCCCTCGGTAGTACTGGATAATGAGATGGTTGCGTACATTAAGCAGGGCCAGGCGGTAATGGTGCCCAAAGCGCCACAGGGCTCGGAGTTTAAGATTTATGCCGAAAGCGGGGATTTCCTTGGAATTGGCGAAATAAATGATGATGGTTTGGTTAAACCTCGTCGATTAGTAGCGACAAATTGAACTTAAATAGGTACAATCTCGCGCTTATCAGCCAGTGCCGGCTTATATAGGCTAGTGGTGGCGGTATTAACCTAACTGTGGATATGCGTGGTTAGGCTAAATTTCAGAGGTGGCTGTCTCAATAGGACAGCTACGGGGCATATCGATAGTAATTGAGGATTTAAAAAAATGGCATTATCTGCTAACGAAAAATCGGCTGTTGTAGCTGAATACCAAACAGCTGAAAGCGATACGGGTTCACCTGAAGTACAAGTTGCGTTGTTAACTGCAAACATTCAAAAGTTACAAAGCCACTTTGGTGACCACAAACAAGATCACCACTCACGTCGTGGTTTGATTCGCATGGTAAACCAACGTCGTAAGTTGTTGGATTACTTAAAAGGTAAAAACGCTGAGCGTTACACAAGCTTGATTAAGCGTTTAGGTCTGCGTCGTTAAGATCTAATAAAAACCCCAGCTATTAAGTTGGGGTTTTTGCATTTTAAGATAGTTAAAGTTGAACATAACATTGGCCCCAGAAGGGAGGATTTCAATTGGTGAATCCAGTAACAAAGACATTTCAATTCGGTGAACATTCCGTAACTTTAGAAACAGGCCGTATTGCCCGTCAAGCGACAGGTGCAGTATTAGCGACTATGGGTGACGTAAAAGTACTTTGTACCGTTGTTGCTGCTAAGAAGGCAAAACCAGGGCAAGACTTTTTCCCATTAGGTGTGCATTACACTGAAAAAGCGTATTCGGTAGGTAAAATTCCTGGTGGATTTTTCAAACGCGAAGCTCGCCCCTCTGAAAAAGAAACATTAACCTCACGTTTAATCGACCGTCCTATTCGTCCATTATTCCCTGAAGGCTTCAAAAACGAAGTACAGGTTATGTGTACGGTAATGTCTGCGGATAAAAATACCGATCCAGATATTATTGCCTTGATAGGCACCTCGGCTGCTTTAGCTATTTCTGGTGTGCCGTTTAATGGCCCAGTAGGTGCGGCACGTGTTGGTTTTACCGCTGAAGATGGTTATATCTTAAACCCGGGCTATGACAAGTTAGCAGAAAGTGCGCTCGACATGGTTGTAGCAGGGACCTCTGAAGCTGTATTAATGGTTGAGTCAGAAGCACAAGAGCTGACTGAAGATCAAATGCTAGGTGGCGTTTTATTCGCTCACCAAGAGATGCAGACCGTTATTAAGGTGATTGCTGAGCTAGCGGCTGAAGTTGGCAAGCCTCGCTGGGAAGATCAAGCCGAACCCGAAAACACTGAGCTATTAGCTGCTGTTGCTAATGGTTTCAAACAAGGTATTGGCGATGCATACCGCATCACTGATAAAGCTGACCGTTACTCAAGCTTGGGTGCTTTAAAAGCTCAGTTGCTTGCGCAATTGGCTTCTGGTGACGACGCTCAGTATGGGTCTGAAGAAGTCATGGATGTTTTCAAGAAGCTTGAAAAGTCGACGGTACGTCAGCGCATCCTAAATGGTGAAGCTCGTATCGATGGCCGTGATAACAGCACGGTTCGTGGTATTAACGTTGAAATCGGCGTATTACCGAAAACTCATGGTTCTGCTTTATTCACTCGCGGTGAGACCCAAGCAATTGGTGTGACCACGTTGGGTACTACCCGTGACGCACAGTTAATCGATGCGTTAGAAGGCAAGCGTGAAGATCACTTCATGTTGCACTATAACTTCCCTCCTTACTCAGTAGGTGAGTGTGGTCGTGCAGGCTTCACTAGCCGTCGTGAAATTGGCCATGGCCGTTTAGCGCGTCGAGGTGTTGCTGCGGTATTACCCAAGCCTGAAGATTTCCCATACACCATCCGCGTTGTTTCAGAGATTACTGAATCTAACGGTTCTAGCTCTATGGCATCTGCTTGTGTTGCTAGTTTGTCGATGATGGAAGCCGGTGTGCCACTTAAGGCACCTGTTGCGGGTATCGCGATGGGCTTGGTTAAAGAAGGCGAGCGTTTCGCTATATTGACCGATATATTGGGTGACGAAGATCACCTTGGCGACATGGACTTTAAAGTAGCCGGTACTGCCGATGGTATTACTGCACTACAAATGGACATTAAGATTGAAGGCATTAACGAACAAATCATGGAGATTGCTTTACAGCAAGCCATGGATGCTCGTTTGCACATCTTGGGTCAAATGAACCAAGTGATTAGCTCTCCGCGGACTGACGTGTCTGAGAATGCCCCTTCAATGGCGACCTTAAAAATCGACACTGATAAAATTCGCGATGTGATCGGTAAAGGTGGTGCAACTATCCGCTCTATTACTGAAGAAACTGGCGCTACTGTTGATCTTGATGATGACGGCACCGTTCGTATCTATGGCTCTGATGCTGCTTCACGTGATGCTGCAGTGGCTAAAGTTCAAGAAATTACTGCTGAAGCTGAAGTGGGTGCGGTTTACACCGGGACTGTTGCACGCATCGTAGATTTTGGTGCGTTTGTTAACATTCTGCCTGGTAAAGACGGCTTAGTTCATATCTCTCAAATCTCTAATGAGCGTGTTGAGAATGTAACTGACTACTTAAGCGAAGGTCAGGAAATTCAAGTTAAAGTACTGGATGTAGACCAGCGCGGTCGTATCAAACTTTCTATTAAAGAGTTGATTGAAGCTAAGGCCGAAACTGAGACTTCTGAAGGTTAAACTTTAGACGATGTAGTTTTTTCAGTATTAAAAAAGGAGCCAATAGGCTCCTTTTTTTACTTAGTGTTTTTAGTGGGATAACGGTATATGTCTTATTGGGGGCTAATAATAATCTGCCCATCAACAAGCTCAAAGGGAATCGGTTTTAGCTGTTCTCCCATACAGGGCCCCGCCACACATTGGCCACTTTCAATAATAAATAAAGCGCCATGAGTGCTACATTGAATTAAGGCGTCATCCTGATCTAGAAATTTATCTTCTTGCCAGTTGAGCTCTACTCCAAGATGGGGGCAGCTATTATTATAGACAAAGGCCTGGCCGTCTTTTTTTACGACAAAGATGTTGTGCTTCTCGCCGTCAAAGCCTTTGGAGCTACCTTCAGGGATATCGTCAATATGGCATAGGGTTATCATTTATGTGCTTACAGATAAACGTAGCTCAGCTTCGGCTACAAGTTTTTGTTTGAGGTTGGGGTCTAAGTCGTTCCAGTGGGTATCGGTCAATGCTCCGTGTAAGGCATATAAGAATACCTTAGAGACTTTTATTTCACGTTGCTTGATTTGGGTGTAGGCTTCAACGGGCCCCATGTTTTTAAGGTCTTCGTAGCTATTGATACCAATAGCTTTAAGCCAGTTTATAGAGGTGTTGCCTAGATTTTTAAGGTCTAGTAATTCTTTGGGCATGGGGACTGCTCGATGATGTTTGTTATTATGTCCTATTTTTATAATACAGATATTCCTATATATCAATAAACACTGACAAATAGAGTGATAATTAGTAGCAGCTATGACAGATATTGAGGTTTTGACGGGTAAAGATTGCCGGTACATCGATTTTGACAGTGCGGAGGCTCCTTTGCATGAGGAGGTGGTCGGGCCTTTTCTTATGCTGCAAGAAATGGCTAAAGCTGCAGGTTTTGATCTCGCTATAGCCAGTAGTTACCGGGACTACGATAGGCAGGCTGCAATCTGGAATGGCAAGTTGAGCGGTGTTAGGCCGGTATTCGATAGCTACAGTGAGCGTATTTCTCTCGTAACATTAAGTCCCTTGCAGCAAATTGAGGCAGTTTTACGCTGGTCGGCGTTGCCCGGAGCGTCTCGGCATCACTGGGGCAGTGATATTGATGTTTATGATAGAGGGGCTGTAGCAGAGGATTACGCGGTGCAGCTAACCACAGAAGAGGCCACCCATTCTGGGCCATTTGCTTCCATGCATGACTGGTTGGATCAAGTGCTTGTTGAGCGGCCTGAATTAGGTTTTTTCCGTCCCTATGCTAAGGACAGAGGTGGCATAGCGCCCGAACGTTGGCACTTAAGTTATGCGCCGTTGGCTGCCAGGTATCAACAAGCGTGTGATGTGGAAGTGATTAAGCGGTGCTGTGGTTGCTCGGATATTTTGCTCAAGGAGACGGTTTTGGCCAATATAGAAAGGCTGTATAAGCGCTATGTCAACGTTCCTATAGACTATTACCCAAAACAATTCCATGCATTATTTCACTGACATCGAGATATAGTTTCATTATGTGAACTGGGTCGCTTGATCAACAGGGTGATTTTTTTATACATTAGCCACGCTAAAAAATGCTGGGCAATAAGCTTGGTTTAAATAATAAATACGTCACGGAAGCGGCAAACTATCCCCATACTTACGGGGTAAAGAGGTATTGTGAGTGTAAAGCTAATCGATAACGATGCTTTTTATGGCTATCGAGTACGACGAACGATAAACGGTAAACTGTACCAAGAATATTTTTCTCTAAAACATGGCGGTAAGCGTTTGCTGGGTAGAACGCTGAAACTGGTAGAGTCTAAGGCTTATGTCAGAGATGCTGAGCTGGCTGAGGAGCAACAAAAAGTAAAAGTGCAGCTAAAAGCTGAGCGATGTTTTAATGCTGACGGCACGATTAAAGGGATTAGCTATCTGTTGAAAACGGAAAAAAGCGGTACGATAACGCCTATATTTCAAGTGGGTATATCTTCTGAGGTTAAGCAGAAGATTGTTTGTACCAGTTTTTCGGTCAATGCACATGGTGAAGAGGCTGCTTGGAAAAAAGCGATAGAAACTTATGCAAAGCATAAGGAGATTCGAAAAAACTCTAAGTTGTATAAAAAATTACTGTGCAGTAAACCCAAAATCGCTTGACTTGATTATGACGGACTCTGTCCATGAATCTCGTTTATCTTGAACATAAAAAAACCAGGCATAGCCTGGTTTTTTATGGTCGTCAAAATCATAATTAAGCGTTATCGTAGGCTTCTTTAGATTTGATGATTTCAGCGCGCGCAGCTTCTGCGTCGGCCCAGCCTTCAACTTTAACCCACTTACCTTCTTCTAAATCTTTGTAGTTTTCGAAAAAGTGCACGATTTGCTTGAGTAATAGCGGCGGAAGGTCGGAGATTTCTTGTACATTTTTATAGAGAGTAGAAAGTTTGTCGTGAGGCACTGCAACTAACTTAGCATCTTGACCGGCTTCATCACTCATGTTCAAAATACCAATTGGGCGTGAGCGAATCACCGCACCGGGTGCTACTGGGTATGGGGTTACTACTAGCACATCTAAGGCGTCGCCATCGTCAGATAGCGTTTGAGGAATGTAACCGTAGTTAGCAGGATAAAACATAGGAGTAGCCATAAAACGGTCTACCAATAAGCAATCCATATCTTTGTCAATTTCATATTTGATAGGGTCGTGATTGGCGGGAATTTCAATAGCGACGTAGATATCGTTAGGTAAGTCTTTACCTGCTGGGATTTGGTTGTAACTCATGGTTGCTCGTTCCAGATCTAGTTATAAAATCGTGTATTGCGCTATTAGCACGCTTTTTAAGGGTGGCACTCGAGCGCGCCAGCCTTAAAATGTGAGGCGCGATTATAAACTGAGCAGCATGGAATACCAATGCTTGAATGCCATCCATATGCTAACCTTAGTCATTAATTATCGGTGGAATAACAATAATAGGTCAATGAATGGCAGATGATGACAAAAGACGCGATCTGAGAACAAAATTTAGAGCTGATGTGAGGGTTTCACACCCCACTGTGGGTGATGTGGACGTGCATACCAGCGATATCTCAGATGGTGGCGCTTTTATTCTTTCGGAAGGTAATCCAATGCCTGGTTTGGGCGAGGTTGTGCAGGTGCAAGTTCAGGGAATTGGTGATGGCGAGGCGCCGGTTGTTAAAATGCGCATCACTCGCAGTGATAAGGATGGCATCGGCCTGGAGAACGTCAACGAGGACGACTAAAAAAATACCTAGTAATCCCCTTTCTAGATAACAGCCATCCATTACGTTAACTAATTCTCGAAACGAGTAGTAACGCCCTGTGTTTAGTTATGCGGCAATGTTAATATCCTCGTGGCAACTCAGCTCACAGCCAAAATCACGCTGAACGGCGTTAAAAAATGATCATTTACACCTGTAAACTTATATTTTTCGTCTTGCTCAGCACAATTTTGACTGCACTCTGAGCAGTTACGGACAGTGCTGAGTCGTTACATACTCTAGCCAATAAAATACGTTAAGGGCAATAATGCATATCCACATCTTGGGTATCTGCGGTACGTTTATGGGGGGCTTGGCCATTTTAGCTCGCCAGTTAGGCCATACCGTTTCAGGCTCTGATGCCAATGTTTATCCCCCCATGAGCACTCAGCTAGAAGAGCAGGGTATTACCTTAATAGAGGGTTATGATCCTTCTCAGTTGGTGCCTGCTCCTGATCTAGTCGTGGTGGGTAATGCCATGTCTAGAGGGAACCCTGCAGTAGAATATGTTTTGGAAAAAGGCTTACGCTATACCTCAGGGCCGCAATGGCTTTCGGAGCATTTACTGCAAGACAAGTGGGTGCTGGCGTGTGCGGGTACTCATGGTAAAACGACAACGTCGAGTATGCTAGCGTGGATTTTAGAGTATGCCAATATGGCGCCAGGATATTTGATCGGAGGTGTCCCTGGTGATTTTGGAGTATCGGCAAGGTTAGGCGAATCCTCGTTCTTTGTCATCGAAGCCGATGAGTACGATAGTGCTTTTTTTGATAAACGTTCAAAGTTTGTTCACTATCGCCCGCGTACAGCGGTATTGAATAATTTAGAGTTTGATCACGCCGATATTTTTGAGGATTTAGCCGCAATACAAAAACAATTTCACCACCTGGTAAAAACGATTCCTGCCAATGGTCGCGTGATTCTGCCGGCAGGTTGTAAAAACCTGGAGCAAGTTTTAAGTAAAGGATTGTGGTCAGAAAAAGAGTATACCGCCGTCGATGAAGTTTTATCTAAAGGTTGGTCGGCTCAATTACAATCGGACGATGGTAGTGAATTTAAAATTTATCTCGATGGCAGCCATGTTGGTACGGTGAGCTGGAGCCATACGGGAATACACAATGTAAGTAATGCCTTATCGGCCATAGCGGCTGCACGACACGTTGGTGTTACCGCAGCCATAGCGGCCGAAGCTTTAAGTCAGTTTCAAGGCGTTAAGCGCCGTATGGAGCTGTTGGGTAAAATTGGCGGCGTCGAAGTTTATGATGACTTTGCTCATCACCCTACGGCCATTGCGACAACATTGGCGGGCCTGCGCGCAAAAGTGGGGCAGCAAAAAATCACTGCTGTGATAGAACCGCGTTCAAATACCATGCGTATGGGGGCACATTTATCACGCTTGGCTGAAGCAACTCGGTTGGCCGATAGGGTTATGTGGTATCAACCTCAGGGGCTAGATTGGTCATTAGAGCAAGTTATAGCTGGTAGTCAGGGTAGGGCAACGGTTAATGATTCTATTGATGCCATTGTTGACGAGTTAGTCACAAGGGCGGAACCCAATGAACAAATAGTTATCATGAGTAATGGCGGTTTTGGTGGTATTCATCAACAACTGATCAGCGCCTTGCAGTCTAAGTATTCAGTTCACCTATAAGGAAGTCTTTGTAGCATGCAACAACGATTATTTTCGTTCTATGAAAAGTTAATTTTGCAACGCCCCTTAATAACCTTAATGGTTACTTTGCTAGTGTTGTCTGGCTTAGCTATTCACATCCCCAATTTTAAGTTGGATGCCTCGGCTGATTCATTAGTCTTGGAGGGCGATACCGATTTAGAGTTTTTTCGTGAAACCAATAAGCGTTTTGGTTCAGATGACTTTTTAGTGGTTACGTATACGCCAGAGCAAGATTTATTTTCTGATCATTCCCTTGAGCAAATTGATGCATTAAGAGCGGAGTTACTACAAATACCTACGGTTAGCTCTGTGGTTAGTATTCTTGATGTTCCTCTATTGCAAAGCCCGCCGGTTAGTCTTGAGCAGGTTGCCAACAGCGACGGTATAATGTCGTTACGCATGGAAGGGATAGATAGAGAGATGGTGCGTAAGGAACTCAGTTCCAGCCCCATTTATAAAAATCTACTAACCAGTTTGGACAGCAAAACCACGGCGCTACAAGTTAATATTGAGCGTGATGAAACCTTCTTCACTTTGCTAAACGCAAGAGATGATTTACGTGTGCAGTCTTATAAAGAGGGTTTTGCTAAAGAGGGGCGTCAAGAGCTGGAGGCTGCTGAACTAAAGTTTAGAAATTACTCGGTCGAGTATAACGACGCTCAGGCTGAAATGATCAATCGTGTGCGGTCGACGATAGATAAATACCGTAGTGATGCTCAGCTATTTTTAGGCGGTGCGCCGATGATAGCGGTTGATATGATCAATTTTGTAAAAAGTGATTTGGTGGTTTTTGGTGGCGGTATTGCGCTGTTTATTATATTTGTTATGGCTGTTATTTTTCGTCGACCCAGCTGGGTGATTATACCCTTGGCAACCTGTCTGGCGACGGTTGTCTTTATGATGGGTCTTATTACCTGGCTGGATTGGCGTATGACGGTCATCTCGTCCAACTTTGTGGCACTGCTGCTCATTATTACCCTGTCAATAACTATTCATCTCATTGTTCGATATAGGGAGCTATTGCATGTATTTCCTGAAGATACTCAACAGCAGTTAGTCGCTAAAACAACCCTATTTATGATTAAACCTTGTTTTTACACGACCTTAACGACCAATGTTGCTTTTGCTTCACTCGTTGTGAGTGGTATCCGACCTGTTATTGATTTTGGTTGGATGATGACGGTAGGAGTGAGTGTTGCTTTGGTTTTATCGTTTGTGCTGTTACCGGCGATTATGTTGTTAATGAAAAAACCAGTGATGACGGCTGCGCGTAGTGATGAAGATACACATGATGCTGCGATGACATTATGGTTTGCTAAGATTACTCATCATCATCAAAAGTCAGTCTTGACGGGTGCTTTGATATTGGCTCTATTGAGTGCATGGGGTATTAGCCAGTTAAAAGTTGAAAACCGTTTTATTGATTATTTTAAAGATACCACCGAGATTTATCAGGGTATGGAGTTAATCGATGAGCAGTTGGGAGGCACTATATCGCTAGAGATTATTTTAGATGCCGAAGATTCT
This sequence comes from Pseudohongiellaceae bacterium, assembly GCA_051277005.1. GTDB lineage: Bacteria > Pseudomonadota > Gammaproteobacteria > Pseudomonadales > Dasaniaceae > Dasania. The sequence goes on along the minus strand of JBNMPS010000050.1, from coordinate 1,962 downwards.
GGGCCTGTTTTTGCACCTGGTTCTCAGGTGGTAGATGAGTCAGCAGAAGATGATGCCTTTTTAGATGATTTCTCAGACGAGTTCGAAGCTGATTTTTTTGCAGAAGAAGCTGATTTTAGTAATGGCGAAGATGCAACAGTGAGTACTTGGTTTACGCGTTCTGGTTTAGCGAGATTAGGAGAGGTACATCATTATATCGATTCGCTAGATGAAACCGGCAAAGTATTGTCATTGTCAACGTTGGGTCAAATGTTAGATATTTTGGCACCAGGTTATGACGATATTCAGTTGGCTTTAATTCAGAAAAAATTACCCGATGAGGTAAAAGCTATCTTGGTTCATCCTTATTTAGATGAGGGGATTGATCAAGCAAGAATCAGTATCCGCGTTAAAGAAACCAGCCGAAGCTTGCAGCGTGATGAGTTGCTGCGTCAAGTTAAAATCCATTTGGTGGAAGAGCTAGGTTTCCAAGAAGATAAAGTCCGTTTGAGCGGAATGTTAGTGTTGTATAACAATATGCTACAAAGCCTTTTCAAATCACAAATTTTAACCTTGGGTGCGGTATTTTTTGGCATCATGTTAATGTTTGTGTTGTTGTTCCAGTCGCTAAAAATTGCTGTGTTGGCCATTGCGCCAAATCTATTGGCGGCATCATTGGTGTTGGGTAGTATGGGGCTGGTAGGTATTCCGCTGGATATTATGACCGTCACTATTGCCGCTATCACAATCGGTATTGGTGTGGATGATACGATTCATTATGTGCATCGTTTTAAAGATGAGTTTTTAAAAGATAGAGATTATATCGCAACCATGTATCGGTGCCATGGCTCAACCGGACAAGCTATGTACTACACGTCAATTACTATTGTATTGGGGTTTTCTATTTTGGCGTTGTCTAACTTTAACCCTAGTGTTTATTTTGGTTTGCTAACGGCATCAGCTATGTTTGCAGCGCTAATGGGGGCATTACTGCTGTTGCCGCAATTACTGATTACTTTTAAGCCGCTAGGGCCTGAAGGTAAGCTAGCGTAATTGTGGGGTCTTAATGGACTGTCGTTTTGGGTGTGGTGCTTGCTGTGTCGCCCCTTCAATTAATTCCTTCATCCCAGGAATGCCAAAAGGTAAGCCCGCAGGAGTAATATGTATTCAATTGGATGAAGATAACCTGTGTAAATTATTTGGTTTGCCCGAGCGCCCCGACTTGTGTGATCAATTTAAAGCGCATTACTCCGTTTGTGGAGATAATCGCGATCAGGCATTACACTTAATATCAGTATTAGAGGTTTCTACTCAGCCCTAAGTTTTTTCTGTTGGACTAAAAGATGTAGATGTTATTTATGGAGACCATTCCACTTTTCCCACTCAAATCCGTTTTATTCCCTACTGGGCGTATGCCCTTACAAATTTTTGAACCTCGCTATTTAGAGTTAGTAAAAGATTGCCTTAAAAATAATAAGGGCTTTGGTGTGGTGTGGCTGAGGCAAGGCAATGAAGTGAGTGATGGGCTGCCTCAGCATTCAGTAAAAATTGCGGATGTAGGAACCTACGCCACTATTGTTGATTGGTACTCAAAAGATAATGGTTTGTTGGAGGTTGTGATTGAAGGGCAAAAAAAATTCCGCATTCACCACTCGTATCAACAAAATAATCTGCAGTGGGTTGGGGAGGTTGAATGGATTACGCCTGAGCCTGTTATTCCCTTGTCGGATCAAGCCATTAATTTACACAGTTTGCTGCAGCAATTAGTAGAGCATCCTCATGTGGCTGGTTTAGGCATCGAAAGCCATATTGAAGATGTCGATAGTTTGGGTTGTATTTTGGTGCAGCTGCTCCCTATCGATGAGGCCGTTAAATATTCACTACTTACGTCGGACTCGCTCACTCGCCTGGAGGGGTTAATGGAGTTGCTGGCTGGCATGGAATAGTTCAGGCGGGTGGTAGATATTGAAACTTCTAGATTGG
>JBNMPS010000049.1:0-17151 GCA_051277005.1 Pseudohongiellaceae bacterium | reverse complement strand
GTTTTGATTGCCTTATCCGCTATTTGAAACAGACCTGATCACAAACAATCATAGCGCGCGTAAAATCCTATTAATCTCTATGCTCACGGGGTAGATTCTGCCGAGTTTGACCCCGCATACAACCACTGCCTAAAATTACTAGTTTGCGGATAAGTAAACAACGCTTTCCGCAATGACAAGAATTTTTTAATCCCTATGGCTCCATGTTTAGGCCTTCAATAATCAACACCTTGTCTAGCTTTTATTCCTGCCTTAAAAGCATGTTTTATTTCTTTAACCTCTGACACCGTATCCATCACCTCTTGTAATTTAGAACCGCCGCCGCGACCACTCACAACAACACTTTGCTCGACTGGGCGATGTTTAATTGCGTTAACAATCATATCTTCATCGAGGTATTTATAGCCGATCATATAGGTGAGTTCATCTAGCACGACCAAGTCATAGCTGGGATCTTTTAACATGGGTTCTACAACCGCCCAGGTTTTTTCTGCCGCTTCAATATCACCGGAACGATCTTGAGTATTCCAAGTAAAGCCTGTACCCATTTGATAAAAGTCGACCTGCGGACAATGCTCTTTTAAATATATCTCCTCGCCCGATAACTGCTGGCCTTTAATAAATTGCACCACACCAATTTTATGGCCATAGCCTAATGCACGCATAATCATCCCAAAGGATGAACTAGACTTACCCTTGCCATTACCGGTTAGCAAAATGGCAACACCACGCTCTATCGAAGCCTCTTCTATTCGTGTATCGACATTTTCTTTTTGTTTTTCCATAGCTGCTTTATGTTTTTCGTTTTTTCTTTCATCACTCATCTTATTTCTCCACTTAACTCTTTTTTGAGTATTTATTGCTCAACGACCAACGAAAAGCCCAGCGCATTTTCAAATTTATCCCAATCCATTGCGCCTTCAACGGCATCGGCCAAACGATTAATTTCTCGCTCTTTTAAGGCATTGTAATCAAAATCTTCAACGTCGATTAACCCCACCCACTGCAGTAAATCATACAATGCTTCTTCATTATCAAATAAACCATGCAAGTATGTACCCATCACATTATCTGTTCGCGAGCCCTCTGGCTTACCGTCAACCATTAACATGGGCTCACCCGACAGCTCAGTAATACCGGCATGAATTTCGTAACCTTTAACTTGGGCGCCGGTCCAGAGTGTACCTTGAGTATTCACCAATTGTTTTTCGGGGAACAGTGTTGTTTCAACGGGTAGCCAATCAAAACCCGCGATCGATTTTATACCACCCTCTATCGCTTCGGGGTCATGGATACGTTTACCTAGCATTTGAAACCCACCACAAATACCAATGACTTTGCCGCCATAACGTAAATGCTTTTGTATGGCCCGCTGCCAGCCATTATCTTTTAGCCACTGTAAATCCGCACAAACATTTTTTGATCCCGGCAATACGATTAAATCTGCGGTAGGTATAACTTGATTGGGGCCAATAAATTCAAATTCCACCTGCGGATGTAAACGCAGTGCATCAAAATCGGTATGGTTACTAATACGCGGTACTGCCGGCACAATAACTTTTATACTGTGGTCTACCTCGGCGTGGGTATTGCCGGTTAAAGCATCTTCGGCCTCTAAGTGAAAACCCTGTAAATACGGCACAACGGCCAACACCGGTTTACCGGTTTTTTCTTCTAGCCAATCATTACCGGACTGCAATAGTGCAATGTCGCCGCGAAAGCGATTTATGATAAATCCCTTAACGCGACGTTGTTCCGACTCGCTAAGCAAGGCCAACGTGCCAACAAGATGGGCAAATACACCCCCCCTATCAATATCGGCAACAATAATCACCGGGCAATCAACCGCTTCGGCAAAACCCATGTTAGCAATATCTTTATCGCGTAAATTGATTTCTGCGGGACTACCTGCGCCCTCTACCATCACATAATCATATTGCTCGGATAACCGCTGATGCGACGCTAACACGGCCGCCATGGCGGTCGTTTTGTATTGATGATATTGCTGCGCTTCCATTTGCGAAATGGCTTTGCCGTGAATAATGACTTGGGCGCCTATATCGGTACAAGGTTTTAACAGCACCGGGTTCATATCGGTATGCGGTTCTATACCGGCGGCTTGCGCTTGCACAGCTTGTGCCCGACCTATCTCACCACCATCGCGGGTAACGGCACTATTCAAGGCCATATTTTGTGGTTTAAACGGCGCGACTTGATGACCTTGGCGAGCCAATATTCTACACAACGCCGCCACCATCACACTTTTACCGGCGTCTGATGTAGTGCCCTGCACCATTAATGTTTTAGCGCCTTGCGACATCAAGGTTTTAGCCTTTGGTATTTTTGTTATTTGATTCATGTTATTTTTTTGAATCCTGCCATTGCTGCTGAGCAAGGCCGGCTTTTTTTTCGTCCCAAGTGTCTGTCATCACATAATGCTCAAGGTTGCCGCGCTGCGCCCAATGCTCCTCTATCAATATGGGCTCATCATAAAATTTATCAACATGACCTATACATAAAATAGCAATGGGCATTGCCTCTTCTGGCATATTTAAGACATCACGTAACGCAGCGGGCTCAAACAATGACACCCAGCCTAAGCCGACCCCTTCGGCTCTTGCGGCCAGCCACATATTTTGTATGGCACACGCTGCCGAGGCTAAATCCATTTCAGGCAATGTGCGGCGGCCAAATATATGTTTATCGCGCTGCGCCATTAAGCTCACCACCACCAACTCCGAACAGTCAAGAATGCCATACACTTTCAACTTTAAAAAAGCGTCTTTTTTTTCGCCCATCTTTTCTGCGGTTATTTTTGTTTCTTTTTCAACGATCACATGCAAACGCTGGCGCTGCTCTTGTTTAGCAATACGAATAAAACGCCAGGGCTGCATAAAACCCACACTGGGTGCGGCATGGGCAGCTTGAAATAAGCGTTGCATGAATGCGTCTTCTACGGGTTTACCATTAAAATGGCGCATATCTCGGCGCTCAAAAATCGCCTTGTAAACGCCCTCTTGCATCTCTTTTGAAAAAGCGTTGTTGTTATTCATGTGAATAATAGACCTCTCTGGCCTTGTCTAATTGCTCACAAAGAAGCCTTGCACCTTGTAGCACTCTAGGCGTATGCCGCTGTATTAAATCGGGGGGAATAAAATACAACTGCTTATTTTTAACCGATTGTAACTGGGGCCAAACCAGCCATTCGTCCAACCATTCAGGGCGCTCTATCGCCATACCGCTCGCCACAATCACTTGCGGATCGGCATGTAAAACCGACTCAACACTAAGCTTTGGCGCAAGTGCGGCTTCATTAGCGAAGACATTTATTCCACCACACAAGCTAATCACATCGCTAATTAAATGTTTACCGTTAAGCGTTTGTAAGGGCTGGTTCCAAACCTCATAAAATACTGACACTGGCTTTTTATGACTATATTTTTCTTGTAAGTTTTGCAAACTTTTTTCAAAATCATCTGCCGCTTGGCCTTGCTGGCTTTCACCCAATAAAATACCGATATCCCTTAAAGATTTACCCACCCCTTTTAAGGTACGAGGCTCTGTCCAGTAAACCGTTAAACCCAGCTCTTTAATTTTTTTGACGTTGGCTTCGCCATTACCTGAATGCCAGGCCAAAACCAAATCAGGCCTCAAGCGCAATATTGATTCATTGCTGAAATTTTTATAACTACCCACCCGAGGCACATCGATTGCGGCTTTGGGGTAATCGCTATAACTCACCGCCCCCACTAAAGCGTCGCCACCCCCTACGGCATAAACCATCTCAACGATATGTGGCGCTAAGGCAATCACTCTTTGCGCGGGTTTATCCAGTTTAATAACATGCCCTCTATCATCTATTAGCTCTATGGCACAAACTGAATACGCTGAAAGGAATAAAGTGATTAAATAAATCAATCGGATAATGGTTTATAACCTCGTTAATACTTTTTTATAGGCCTGTAAGTCAGCGGCCAGACCAAATCGTAAATAGGTTTTAGTTTCGTCCGTCTTTGCTTCAAACAATCTAAGCCATATTCCATGACTGGCGAAACACTCAAAAATTTCTTTGGCTTTCACTTCCTCTAAATAAATAGAGATAAACAAAGGTCCCGGCGCAATGACTTCATTTGAGAAATACTGCATCAGTAATTGATGTAGCTCTTCTCTCATTTTTTTTATTCGTTCTGCCTGCAGCTTTTGCCATTTTTTATCCTGCAATGCATGCTGTGTAATAAATAACGTAGGCGCTGTAATTTGCCATAACCGAAGCTGCTGTTTAAACGGCTGTTGTAGCACCTCCGGCAAGGCAACAAACCCCATACGGATACCTGCCAAACCAAAAAACTTACCCAATGACCGTAATACAATAAGCGAACCGTTACTCATAGATGCGAGCATACTCGGCTCACCAACGGCATCGAGAAATGCCTCATCAACCAATAAATAGCCTGGTATTTTATTTTGAATGAATTGTAGCTGCTCTAACGGCCAATAATCACCCGTAGGGTTATTGGGATTAATGACCACGGCATGCTCAACCAAACTCAGCAGCACATTTAACTCATCAAAGGTTTCATAATAGTGCAGCTCATGGCCGGCTTTTTGCCAAGCAGACTCATGCTCACCGTAGCCCCATTTGGGTACCGCTACTTTTGTGGCGCTTAGCAGGCCTGGAATTATTTCTATGCCCTGCTGAGAGCCTACCAAGGGTTGCAGAGCGCAGCCATAATAATTAATCACCGCTTGTTGAAAGCCGGTGTTTTGCTCTGGCAAGCCCTGCCAAATAGCGTCTGGGATCGCTGGAACAGGCCATATCCAAGGGCTAATACCAGTCGATAAATCTAACCAAGGGCACGATACATCAGGGTAAAGCTGCTGAGCTTTTTGTAAATTACCACCGTGATTAAGCAAAGCGATAACCCTCAGACACTAACATCACCACAATAACCAGTAGCAGCAACCAGCAATAAACACTGCGATCAACCAAGGCGATGGCTCGACCAATATCTTGCCTCGTCGGTGGGTGACCAACACCCATCACTGGCTTATTAATCCATTCACCGTGATACTGATTAGGCCCACCCAATAACAAGCCCAAGCTGCCTGCACCGGCACACATTACCGGCCCACCATTGGGGCTGACACAGTATTTTGCCTGCTGAAACCAACATCGTAATGCCTTAGTAAATTCACCCATTACGGCATAAGTCATTGCGGTAAGTTTGGCTGGAATATAATTAAGCACATCATCCGCTTTGGCACTAAACCAACCAAAGTGATTAAATCGTGGCGTTCGATAACCCCACATGGCATCCAAGGTATTCACCATTCGATAAGCAACCACTACCACAGTACCGGCAACAGGCCCTAACAATATCACGGCAAAAGAAAACCAAAATAAGACCGCAAAAATAGCGTCACAGCCATTTTCTAAAACAGATTCGATGGTTGATCTTGCTACGGCATTTTCATCCATACTGTCGGTGTCACGGCTGACGATTCTCGCCACCGCCTGTCGCCCACTGACTAAATCGATATTTAAAGCCTGCTCTACGTCTACGGCATGCTCTCTTAAACTTTGCCAGCCAAGAGCCACATATAAACACAATGTCGTCAACAGCCATTGTACAATGTCATATTGATGATGATGCAAATAAATAAATACACTCAACACAATGAATAACGGCGGTAATACGGCGAACAACCAAGCCCAAAAACCTTGCCAGCGTTTATCATTATTCATTAGCCGCTCTAATAAAATCACATAACGGCCCCAACCAATCAACGGATGAAACTTTTTGGGCTCACCCAAAACACGATCAATCATTAATGCGCCAAGTATTGACGTTAATAACCACATAGCTAGCTAATGAACTGCGTTTTCCCTGTCGTGGGATGAGTGACTTGATGAAACTTGATGTTGAACACCTCTTGCAACAAATCTGTTTTTAACACCTCTTCCGGTGGCCCCATGGCACATATTCGCCCGTCATCAACCAAAATAATTTTATCCGCATAGCTAGCGGCAAGGTTTAAATCATGTAAAACCATCAACACGGCAGATCCCGCCATGGTTTTTTTCTTCAACACATTCATGATTTGCTGCTGGTGAGAAAAATCTAATGCCGAGGTAGGTTCGTCTAATAACAATAGACTGTCCCCTTGCCAGACTTGAGCCAATACCCGAGCCAATTGCACGCGCTGTTTTTCACCACCCGATAACTGGGTATACAATTGAAAACGTAAGTGCTGAATATCCATAAGGCTTAGTGCCTCATCGACAATTTTTTTGTCGGCGGCCGCACCCGTACTATGGGGTGTTCTGCCTAATGAGACCACTTCAAAGACAGTGAACGGAAAGTTCAATAAAGACTGCTGCGCTAATACTGCGCACTGACGTGATTTTTCTTGCAGCGGCCAAGCATCTAATGGCTGAGATCTAAAGTTAATCTCCCCGCTATCGTACTTTAGTTCGCCACTTACCACTTTTAACAGCGATGATTTACCCGCGCCATTGGGCCCCAAAATAACCACCAACTCGCCGTCATTAACCTCGACACTAATATTTTTTAAAATCGTTTTATCCGATAGTGATAAGCTAAGCTGATTTAAATTAAGCATTATCGCCCCCCTACCGTGGAATCAAAACAGCATTACGCTGTTGGTGTAATAACGATAAAAAGAACGGCGCACCCAGCAATGCCGTCACCACACCTATCGGTAACTCACTGGGCGCTAATAAAACTCTAGACATGGCATCCGCCAACACTAACAAAATGGCGCCCGCCAATGCCGAGCAGGGGATTAAGTAACGATGATCAGGGCCAATTAATAGGCGCACGATATGGGGCATTATTAAACCAACAAAGGCGATGGTGCCACTAAGTGCTACCGCTACACCTACGGCTAAAGCGACTAAAACAATAATGTGGCGTTTAACAGAATCGACATGGATACCTAGGTGCCTGGCTTCCGATTCGCCCAACAACATAGCATTTAATGCTTGGCCGTAACGAGGCAGCCAAATCAATATGCCGCCTAAAACCCCATAAGCGAGCCACAATCGCTCCCAACTACTGCCATTAAGTGAGCCCATTTGCCACAAGCTAATTTGCCTGAGCATATGGTTATCGGCTACATACTGAAAAAAGCTATTGATCGAGCCTGCTAAGGCGCTTATGGCAATGCCTGCTAGCAACATTGTAGCGACCGACGTGCCGCTACTGCCTGAGGCTAAACGATAAACCAAAGCGGTTGCTAAAACCGCCCCAACAAAGGCACCCAAAGCAATTAATGAAACGCCACCTAAGGCGCTGCCCGCCCCTAAAACAATCACCACACTGGCACCTGCTGAAGCACCACTGGTTACACCAATTAGGGAAGGGTCAGCCAAAGGGTTGCGAAACAGCCCCTGCATCATCACTCCGGCAACGGCCAAGGTTGCACCAATGATCATGGCCATTAATGCGCGGGGCAAACGAATTTTTTCTAGGATCATCTGATTGGCGTCGCTTCCAATAACAAGCTCTAAAGGATTAATAAACTCAGGGCCGAGCGCCAACGCTACCAGCAGCGATAAAGGCAACAGTAATAATGTTAACGCTAATAGTTTTTTAGGCTTAAACCTTTTCATAAACTCTTACAATAAATGAACAGCCAACGTCTAAATACCGTTGGACCCTGGCTGTTACAGCGTTAAAACTCTGGGGTATACACCACCGAGAATAAGACTTCTAAACCTGGTGTAGGTACATAATCACCTAAACCCGTGAATGAAGACGCCTGGCTAATGACATAATCTTTTTCAAAAAGATTATCCACTTTAAGTTGCAGCTTCCATTGATCATCTAAAATATAGCCACCACGCAATGCAACCGTGCCATAGCCGCTCAATTCCGAGGCGTTAGACGCATCATTAAAACGACTATCTGCCGCATATAAAGTAGCCCCCACCGACCACTGATCAAAGCTACGATCAATATCAATGTTGATGACTTTTTCAGGCCGCCTTGCCAGTTCATTACCGGTTGCATCATCTTGGCTCTCCAATAAGGTTACCGAGGTATTAATCAGCCAGCCCGCAATGTCCTTTTCAAAGTTGGCTTCGATACCCTTAATCGTCGCCGAAGAAATTTGATCATTAGCAAAAATATCACTGTTGTATTGAATCAAATTGGTAATCTCGTTTTGATAGGCGCTAACCGACCAATCATAATCGCTACCAAAGCCCTTTACTGCAAGCTCATACGTTTCACTTTCTTCTGGCACCATATCGGGGTCACCAAAATCAGGAAAGTAAAGATCATTAAAGGTGGGTGCCTTAAACGCTTCACCGTAACTAACAACAACTTTGATATCTTCAGAGACATCATAACCTGCTGACGCGTTATACGTATCATGATTGCCAAACTGTTCATTGTCGTCATTCCTGGCACCCACATTGACAGAGAGCACACCCTCAATCCATTGAGCCTGTATAAACGCCGCCTTATTATCGCGCTCGCTAACATCATATTGCGTTGTGCCACTGACTTCTTCCTTTAAGTAGTCGTAGCCTACTGTTAACAACACAGCATCGTTTAGCTTAATATTATTTTGCCAGGTAATATCGGTTTTTTCGGTATTAAATTCACCGCCGGAGGTGGTTGTTAGCATATCGATGTCATCGGCTAAAGTTTCAGTCTCGTCCGTTGACCTACCCACACTTAGCGAAGTCGTCCACTGCGCCAATACCTGCCAATTAGCAGTAACATTCAACGCCTCGACTTTACTATCGGTATACGGTGAGCATTGCACAGGCTCATAAGGCTCATAAGACTCATTATCTGAAGGTATATTATGTACACAGCTATTATCATACTCAGATTCAGATTCGTTTAACTGATAGCTTAAGCCGAGGGTGACATCTTTATTAACGTCGACCGAGCTATTAAAACCAATTGATTGTTGACGGAATGCATCGTCATCATCACTGGGAATCGCTTTACTGGTGGAATTATCATAACCACCCGTGTATTGATAGGAAGCGGTTAAATTAAGCTGATAAGTTTCACCTTTAGTACCCATGCTAATTGACGCATCATTGGTATTGTCGTTACCCACGCTAGCTTTAAGCATAACGGGGATACTACTATTGCCACGACGGCTAATAATATTGACCACCCCACCCAAGGCATCTGATCCATAAAGGCTAGACTTTGGCCCACGAACAATTTCGATACGCTCTATTAAAGCAGGGTCGATATATTGAACCGAAGTACTGCCTAAAGTAGAGCTACCCACCCGCACACCATCAATTAAAAATAAAGTGTGATCCGTTTGATTACCCCGTAAGCTGATGCCCGTTGCTGAGCCTTTACCGCCATTACTGGTAAAACTCATGCCCGGTGCTCTAGATAATAACTCGGCCAAGCTTTTGGCTTGTAACCTGTCGATATCTTCACGACTAAATACGGTAACTGACGCCAGGGTTTCAGCATAAGTTTGTGGAATGCGGGTTGCGGTAACAATAATTTCTTTCGCTTTTTTATTACTTGCTACTGATTTGTTGTGTTGACTGGCCGTTTCATTGGCAACAACGCCGCCGGAAATAACGGCAGATATAGCCAGTGATAAAAGGTTTTTCATGGTGGATCCTCAATGCAAAAAATAGGGTTGCGATCGAGGGAGGGTAAGTGAAGTACTATGACACGCGAGGTGCGATAAAAATCCACTGATAAAGCCCTCCGCTTCATCGAGTTAATGCAGTTTGTGGCAGGTATCGGGCTTTGCATAACAACTGATGCATTTACCGTTGCGGGGGCAGCGATGGCATTATAGAGGCATGCTCTATTCACCAATCTTCCCATTTAACTTGCTTCAAAACGCTTTATTTAAAGCAAGACCAAAAACTTGGCGGCATCCTACACGCACAATGTATTTTGGGCAAGTACCGCCATGCACGTCATGGTTCATTGGTATTGGTACATCCAATGGTCGCTGATTCCGGAGTGAAGTATGGCCAAGACATTAGATGCTGCCCTAACGTTGGGCGCTGTAGGTATTCTTGAAATTAGTAGAAGATTTTTCATTTACATCTTCTATACTGAATTGACCCTATAAAATGACAATAACCATTGAGTGACCTGGTTGACGATGCCGGCTGAAAACGAAACATCAAGCGAACCCACAAAGTCCTCCATCGATTATGGCGTTGATAGAAAAACACTAGCCTTAGTCAAAGAGCGATTTTTAGCGGTTAACGCCACCCGATTAGAGCGAGCACACTCGGCGCTCAGTGATAGACAACGTATATTTTTACAGCTGCTACCCCTACTGTTTCATGTTAACCATCCCATGCTACCGGGCTACATCTCCCATAAAACGCCCTTTGGCATCAGTAACTACACCCCCAGCAAAACCGAGCAACAAATTGCTCAAAAGCTCGCTCGCAGCTTTACCTATCGCTTTCAGCCCCCTATCGATCAACAAATATTAGGTCTTTTTTTGATGGGTTCTTGTGGCACCGTCGCCCAATCTGACCGCTCAGATATCGATATATGGGTATGCCATAACCACGACATTGATCAAGAAGGGCTAATGCAGCTGAGGCAAAAAGCCGACAAAATTAGCGCCTGGGCTCTCACCGTTGGGGTAGAAGCACACTGCTTTTTGATGAACAGCGAGAAGTTTCGCCAAGGTGAGCGCGAAAACCTCTCTGGCGAAGACTGTGGCAGCAGCCAACATTATTTATTACTGGATGAATTTTATCGTACGGGTTTACTCATTGCTGGCCGCATCCCTATATGGTGGCTATGCCCACCCGAAGAAGAACACCAATACGACTATTTTGTGAACACACTACGTGACAAACGCTTTGTGCGAGCAGAAGACACTCTAGACTTTGGCGATGTTGGCCAAATTCCCGCCGGTGAATTTGTTGGCGCAGGAATATGGCAGCTCTATAAAGGCATCGATTCCCCTTATAAGTCGACGCTTAAAATTTTATTATCAGAAGTTTATGCCGACCAATACCCCAACATCGAGCCATTGAGCACAGGGTTTAAAAAAGCCATCTACGAAAACCGCGTTAATGTTGATGAGCTTGACCCTTATGTGATGGTGTTTCGTAAACTGGAAGATTACTTAATAAATCGAGGCGAGCAACAACGACTAGAACTTATTCGACGGTGTTTTTATTTTAAAGTAGGTAAACCTCTTACCAAACCCAGTGCGCGCGGCGTTAAGTCTTGGCAACGGCAATTACTAGAGCGCCTTACGCAAGAATGGAAATGGCCAAAAGAACAACTCTTTAGCCTAGACACAAAAAACCAATGGAAAGTTTCCCGCGTTATTGATGAGCAAAAAGAAATCGTTAGGGAACTCACCAACAGCTACCGTTTTCTACTCGATTTTGCACGAAGAACGCAAGCCACCGCTCTCATCAATTCTGCGGATATGACTATTTTAGGCCGCAAACTTTATGCTGCCTTTGAGCGTAAAGCAGGCAAAACTGAATGGATTAATCCCGGTATTTCTGCCAGCCTGGCGGAAGAGCAACTTTGTTTTTACTATGTTGAAACCGCCAACCAAAATAATAGTTTTTGGGGAGTTAGTACAGAATTATTATTACCCAAAGATACCAGCGACTATTCGCCTCTGAAACGTAGCAATCACCTGATTGGCTTACTTACCTGGTGCCATTTTAACGGATTGTTAGATAACAGCACTCGATGCAATGTCGTCAACGGTGAGCATGCCGTCACCGATTTTGAACTACTCAACTTAGTCCGTTCGTTACGTCAAGTACTACCCACCGCTAGCCAATACATCGATCATACCGAACAAAGCGATGCCAACTTTGCTCGCCCAATGCGCACCACTCAATTACAACTCTTTATTAATATCGGCATAGACCCATTTGCCCATATTCGCAGCCAAGGTATCGAACGCTTAAGCGATCAAACCGATAGCTTGGGATATAGCGGTATGCGTGAAAACTTAGTGGTTAGTATTGAGCAAGTTATGGTTAATAGCTGGGGGGAGCTCATCACCCAAAACTATGATGGTGAAAGTGCTTTATTGCGCTGCTTGCGTGATTATTTACAGATGGTTCCTCCGAGTAGCGATAAGTCACTGCCCAAATTAGACATACGTTGCTTTTGCGCCAGCCGAGCCTCTGCTATCACAATGCGGGTTGAAGAATTATTTCGTGATATTGCTGCCTGCTATTACACGGGAACACGACCCGCGAATACACGCTATGTAGTGAGTATTCGTCACGACTTTTATTTATTACAATTTAATAACCAGCAGCCCAGCATAGAAAACATGGGCGATGAAGCTGACATGTTAGAATATCTCGGCCAAAGTCAAACTGAATTTAGCCCCGTTGTATTTGACCCCTACTGCTTGCCTAACAGCGCCATTGCAGCATTTAGCAAGTATATAAAAGCCAATAATATCCAGGTTTTTTATCAATGCCATAAAAAAAAAGCCGATGTTTATATTGTTGATGAACGTGGCTCCATCAGCCATTTCACATCACCCTGCATCGATAAAAATAGCTTTTTGACGCCTTTAGATTTATTTATTCAATCGATGCAATTTCGACAAAACAGCGAAGTTATTGATATCAACCAAGACTCAGCAGAATCGCTGCAAGAGAATATCAAATCGATTGATTATTTTGAAATTAATAGAAAAGGAAATAACCATAACATCCATATTGGCAACCCCATATGCCATGATGGCTGCCCAAACTTTTTTAATGTGCAGGCCATTGGTAACAGGGATGATAATGGCCGCCTGCTTTTTAGTATCTATTGCGACCAACAAGAATTTAGTGAGCATGAGCTTGGTGATGACTTATATAATCAGGTCGCCACTTATATTATTAAGCAACGAAAATCACAAGAACGTTACCCTTGTTATATCACCGACTTAGACTTAAGCCGCTGTAATGAAACCGTGGGCAACAATACCCCCAGCTGCCGTTACTTCTTTTATAAGAAGCGATTAGAGCAGGCTTTAAATTCGGCGCTACTCCAAGTCTAGGTTTGATCTTTCTTTCCAGCTTGGTAAAAACTAAAACTGTTCTAATTTTTTATTGCGCTCCTCCATCATGGCTTTCACTTTTTTTGCCTCATCAACTAATTGCGGTAACTTATCAATACCTATTTTACCATCGCCAAAAGGCTGTTGATTGTTTACCTCGGCTTGCGCTTCAACGATGGGCGGAGCCACCATAGTATTGACCGCCTTTGGCATTTTATCTACTTGCAATTGCGCTAGTGCGTATTCCGGAACCTGATCAAATCTATCAGTAAACTGCCAGCGGCCGTGTTTATCTTTCCATTTATAGAGTTGATTTTTTCTATCAAGAAAGTGATCGCTTTTAGCAGTCACGGAATCCGCTGTACTGTTTGATAGCTTGGCGGTTTGATCAGCGGCCTGGTTAATCACATCTTTTACTTTGTTTTTTATCTTGCTGAAGGTAGTTTGATCAGGCACCCAATCTTTAACCGACATAACCGGTTTGCCATCAGGCCCCGGCATAATCATGGGCACAGCAAAGGCGATGACAAACAAGGGTAATAATATTCGAAAATATTTCCACATAGTAATCGCTCCCTACCACTCGCCCATTCTTAAACCGACTTGAAAAACTACATCCGGTGCGGTTTCTACCGCAATGTCTTCACTAACCGATAAATCCACAATCAACTTAGGGGTTACTTTAATGCTAGCCCCTAACATCAACTGCGTGGAGTTATCGCCAATTTGTTTTAACTGGCTATCGTAAAATGCACTGTGCATATCGATTTGGGTTTTTAAGGTAACGGTATCACTATAGGCCCAACTCAATGTTGATGAGCCAAACCATACCTGCTCTTCTTGTAACTCCGACAATATCTCACCATCTCCCAACCACAAAGAACCTGCACTCAAGTGAAAATTAACCCCATAGTCGGCAGCCAAACTGTTGTCGCTCAAATGTAAACTAACAAACTGATCGTTCGCATCCGAACCACGCAGCCGCTGCTCATCACCGGTAGCAAACTTAACTCCGACCCTTAAAGCCCATCGACGACTATCACTCTCGGCTAGCTGGATGGCGGCGGCCAAAGTGACATCTCCTATGCCTTCGCCATTTTGCTGCATATCTAACAAAATCTCATCGCCTTGCTGGTATTGATAGCGCAGCTGACCTTTTGGGTAATCGATTCTATCACCATCGGGCAGGCCAAAAGTGTCGTGCCAATCTTCAATAAAGCCATCCATGCCACCGTTCTGGTGGCTAATAAAAGGCACGGTCAAACCCAATTCGATACGATCACTCAGACCATAACGCCAATTTAATTCAGCTCGGTACGTTTCACCATCCATAAAAATGGCCTCGTTGCCTCGGTTTTCTATCGCGAAGTTATTACTCGCCTCCAGATTTAACGCCGCATTAAAGTTACCCGCGCCAGTCACATAGGCGCTCTGGGCGGCGGGAAGACCATATATTTGCACCAATGGATTACGGTTAGCACTGCGAAATGGCTCATCTATTTCACTGGCAGCGGCAATCTCGGCCCCTGCCAACGCCAATAAACTCAATACCCACACATTCCTTGCTGCTTTAGTCACCCGTACCTCACTTTTTATTGTCTTTGTTACTGATATTGACGCTTTTATGACTCAATAAAAGCCAACTTGGGACAGTCTAACAAACTTAACGCGTCAGTTTTATAGGGATAGTTCTTCTAACGCCCTTTTTCTACCTATCCTTTTGTTAAGCCCTCTTTGCTGAAACAGTCTACGCCGTTATAATCCCAGCCTCTTTGAATGGAAGATGACTATGCGCCTGATAATCTTGATGACGATAATGACTTTAGCCAGCGTGCTAACCGGTTGCGGTCAAAAAGGGCTTTTGTATCTACCAGAACCTGAGCTGCCGCCACCATTGAGCACAACCAGCACCTCAGAGCCCAAAGCTGAAACCAAAAAATCAGCCGAACAACCCTAACTACTTATTTACCTAACAGGTTATAACCCTCATGGATTCATTCCAATACCAAAACGGCCAGCTCTGTGCAGAGCAAGTTGCCCTTAACGATATTGCCAATCAATATGGCACGCCAACCTATGTATATTCACGAGGCCACATCGAAGAGCGCTTTTTGTCGTATCAAAATGCCCTAAAAGGCCGCGATCACCTGATCTGTTATGCGGTCAAGGCCAACTCGAATATAGCGGTATTAAACGTGTTAGCTCGTTTGGGCTCGGGCTTTGATATTGTCTCTGTCGGTGAATTAGAGCGCGTATTAGCCGCCGGTGGTGAAGCTAGCAAAATCGTCTATTCAGGCGTCGCCAAAACCGCCGCCGATATCGCCCATGCTTTAAAAGCGGGCATCTACTGCTTTAATGTGGAGTCTGAGGCAGAGCTTGAAGTGATCAATCAGGTGGCTAGCGAGCTGAACCAAACCGCCCGCATCTCTTTGCGTCTGAACCCTAACGTGGACGCCAAGACCCACCCCTATATATCAACCGGCCTCAAAGACAACAAGTTTGGTATCGACATCGAGCGTGCGCCCATCGTTTACCAACGCGCGAGTGAACTAAACCATATCGACATTTTAGGGGTCGATTGCCATATCGGCTCTCAGCTCACCGATATCAGCCCTTTTCTCGACGCACTCGATATATTACTAAGCCTTATCGACAGCCTCGTTGCCGACGGCATCATCATTAAACATTTAGATTTGGGTGGCGGCTTAGGGGTGCGTTATCAAGATGAGCAACCACCAGAGCCAGGAGAGTATGTGGCCGCCGTATTAGAACGCCTAGGAGATCGCGA
Source organism: Pseudohongiellaceae bacterium (assembly GCA_051277005.1). Taxonomy (GTDB): domain Bacteria; phylum Pseudomonadota; class Gammaproteobacteria; order Pseudomonadales; family Dasaniaceae; genus Dasania. Next base: position 1,325 of record JBNMPS010000049.1, on the reverse strand, counting down.
ACTCACTCTAGCCTTCGAGCCCGGCCGTTCTATTGTTGCCAATGCCGGAGTTTTACTCACCAAGGTGGAATATCTTAAGTGTAACCCCCATAAAAACTTCGCTATTATCGATGCGGCGATGAACGATATGATTCGCCCCGCGCTATATCAAGCTTGGTTAAACATAGAGCCGGTTAACCCCCGCACTGAAGGCGACAGCCGCCGCTACGACATTGTTGGCCCTGTCTGTGAAACCGGTGACTTCTTAGGTAAAGACCGTGAGCTAACCCTCGAACAGGGCGATTTATTGTCGGTTGCCAGCTCGGGTGCCTATGGCTTTACCATGAGTTCCAATTACAATAGCCGAGGACGTGCCGCAGAAATTATGGTGGATGGCGATACTGCCCACCTAATTCGCGCCCGAGAAACCATCGCCGACCTGATGCAAGGCGAGGCTCTGTTACCCCAATAATGCTTTTACGCGCAAATTTTGCGCCAAACGCACCTTAGGCAAGGTGCCATAACGAGTCGCTGGGTGTTTTAATGCACCTCGCCGCTCTGGATACAGCCATGCTACTACGTTTTACCAAAATGCACGGTCTAGGCAACGACTTTGTGGTTCTCGATTTGATAACCCAACGCTACCGTCTACGTCAAAAAGATATCCTACATATCGCCGATCGCCACTTTGGTATAGGCTGCGATCAAGTCTTGGTGGTTGAGCATCCGCAAAATCCTGAAGTCGACTTTCGCTATCGCATCTTTAACTGCGACGGCAATGAAGTTGAGCAATGTGGTAATGGCGCCCGCTGCTTTGCCCGCTTTGTGCTAGATAAAAAGCTTACCGGCAAACAAAAAATTAAAGTCGAAACGAATAGCGGCATCATTGAACTAGGTATCACCAACGACCAGCAGGTACGAGTTAACATGGGCAAGCCAGAGTTTGAACCCCAGCTCATCCCCTTTGACGCCCAAGCAAAAGCTAACAGCTACGACATAAACGTTGATGGCCAAACGATTTCACTAGGCTCAGCCTCCATGGGCAACCCCCACTGCACCTTAATCGTCGACAGTGTCGATGAGGCACCGGTAGAAACCTTAGGGGCTTTACTAGAGGCGCACCCACGCTTTCCACAAAAAGTGAACGTAGGCTTTATGGAAATCATCGACAGGCGTAATGTTAAGTTACGTGTATTTGAGCGCGGCGTTGGCGAAACGCTAGCCTGTGGCACAGGAGCATGTGCCGCGATGGTTATTGGACAGGCGCAAGGGCTACTCGATCAACATGTCAACATTGAGCTACCCGGCGGCCCGCTGCTGGTAGAGTGGCGCGGCGAAGGCCATCC
>JBNMPS010000048.1:0-17212 GCA_051277005.1 Pseudohongiellaceae bacterium | reverse complement strand
TCTGTTTATGGTGAATTGTATTCGGAGCCACCGATAAAAATAACAGAGCAGCCCTTGATATTAGAATGGGATAGTGAACCAGACTTTATGCCGGTTAAAGCGCTTTCTCAATTTGAGAATATAATGAGCAGTACTGTATTAGAAAATAAACCCTCTGATCTTCAGCAAATCAAAGTGGATAATCGCTCCTGGCGCGGCATGGTTGCGGTGCATAAAGAGGCCGATACGGAAAGTGTGGTGACTCAATTTATGCCTGCATCATTGGCGGCAGCAGAAGAGTTACAAGTGCTACGTGATACACGCAACCGGCTTTGGAACGTGAGTTTGTTCGGTGATGCAAGCAACCTTCAAACGGTTAAGTTAAATCGCGCAAAAGGGATTAAAAAGTTCACCTACCGCTTTTTAGATAGTAAAGGTAAGCGCCACTGGGACAACGCCACTGAAATGTTGAGCCGTGGCGTGAGTACTCCACAGCCGCTGGCGTATTTTGAGCAGCCAGAAAACAGCGGAATTACCGATAACTATTATGTTTGCCAGTTTATCCCTGAGGCATTTTCTGCCAGAGATGTGTTTGTCGCCTTTAACTCAGGCGAACTCACCTATCGCGGTATTACCAAAGACGACATGTTTGATTTGATGGCGGCCTTCATCTCTAATATGCACAATCACAATATTATCCATAAAGATTTATCGTCCGGTAACCTGATGATGACGTTAACAGGTACTGAATTACAGTTTTATGCTATTGATATTGGTAGAGCGGCTATCGATAAAGCTAAAGTCATACAACCTAAGCATCGCTTTATGGATTTAAAGCGTATTTGCTATAAGCTAGATTGGGACGATAGAGAATTATTTATTGAAGCCTATAATCGTTATTTAGATGAGCCGCTACCTAATCGCTGGAAGCTGGCGTTGAAATCTTATGATTGGAAGCAATGCAGTAAAAAGTTTCTAAAATCTAAGCTTAAAAAGAAAAAGTCTTAATTTTAAGTGTAAGTCTTAACGATCAAAACTTACCTTACCCCGCATGGTCTTTTTCTGGCCATGTTTATTTTTTTTATCCATTCGTTTTCTTTGTGAGTTCCTACTGGGCTTAGTGACTCGCCTAGCTTTAGGCGGTACTTTTACCTGTTGAATTAATTCCTGTAAGCGCAGTAAGGCATCGGCCCTATTTTTTTCTTGGCTGCGAAAACGCTGCGCCTTAATAATAATGATGCCTTCTTTATTAATGCGTTGATCATTTAAGGCCAGTAGCCGCTGCACGTAATAGTCGGGTAGGGTGCCACTGTGTAAATTAAAGCGAAGGTGAATAGCGCTTGAAACTTTATTGACGTTTTGCCCGCCCGCACCTTGGGCGCGGATGGCGTTGAGCTCAATATGGTGTAGCGGGATACTGATATTATTAGATATTTTTAACATAGCTGCTGCACTTAACCGCCATAAAATTTATTTTATAGCGCTAAGGGCTTAAAAATATTAATGGCTGCTTGTCGTTATATAATTTTTTAATTGTTCGGCTATAGCGAGTTGCTTACTGTCGATAGCTAATTGTACATGTTCCCAGCCTATGGGGGCATTGGTACATTCAATTAACCACTCGATCTCATCGATTAGGCCTTGTTCTATTGAACTTTTAAGTTGTTCTAAACGAGTCATGGTGTTGGTCACTCACGGAGTGATGCAGATTAGATTACGGGATAAACTAAAGGGTGCTGTTGTTTCATCCATAAATACTGCGTTTTTATTATAGGAAAGGCTATTTAACTGAGCCTTAGTGGTGAGGGCCGCGATTCTACGCACTTTGTTTGAAAAGAAAACAACAATATTAATTTTATGAGAAAAGGTTTTAAAAAAACGGACGGTCAACCTTTTGATTGTTTGGGTGATTAATGATCACTCAGTCCATTCCCAGCGCAGGGGTTCGCCAAAATCATCATAGATCATCTTTTTGCGAGGGTTCCTGAGCGGTTTGGGCTTACTGGCAGGGGTTTTAGCTTTTTTTCTTTCCTCTAGTGCTGCGACGGCTTCAGGCACATAGGTTCGCTCTGACTTAGGTTCTTGAAAGGCGGCAGTATCGGATTTGAGCGCCCCATGGCTGTTTGGGCGGCCGCTGATACCGGATTGAATTTCCGATACCGCACCGCCTTCTTTCAAGAAGTCATTGAGTTGCTTGCTCATTTCATTGCGGATTTGGGCTTTGCTTATGATTTTTTTCAAGCTGTTTACCGAAGATAGTGGGTTGTTACTACTAAGCTATTAAACGGTGCTATTACTTACTGCTGTTTGTTGCTGCAAGGCTAACCCGTCGTGATGGGTTGTTAGCCCTGATTTTGAGTCAGTCACACAGTCTAAAGGCCACAGGCTAGCAGGTACAGTGCTAATTACTCTGTTCGCTCTGCTGTAGCTGCCAGAGCTTGGCGTAATGACCTTGTTTCTCTAGTAGTGTTTGATGGTTACCTTGCTCAATGATTTTGCCATGATCAAGCACCAGTATGCGGTCGGCATCGACAATGGTTGAAAGCCTGTGGGCAATCACCAGGCTGCTATGGCCCTTGGCCACCTCTTGTAAGGCATTAAGTATGGCTTGCTCAGAGCGGCTGTCTAGCGATGAGGTGGCCTCGTCAAAAGCCAAAATGGGTGGATTTTTGAGAATAGTACGGGCAATGGCAACGCGCTGTTTTTCGCCACCAGAGAGTTTTAATCCGCGCTCGCCCACGGCGGTGTTATAACCATCGGGCAGGCTGTTAATAAACTCACCAAGGTGAGCCATCTCACAGGCCCGCTCTATATCGGCAGGGCTGGCGTTGGGGCGGCCATAACGCACATTTTCTATAATGCTGTCGTTAAATAATACGGTGTCTTGTGGTACTACGCCAACGGCTTGACGCAAAGACTGCTGGCTGACTCGGCTAATATCTTGGTTGTCGATATGGATGCTGCCTAAGTTAATATCGTAAAAGCGAAACAGCAGCTTAACCAAGGTCGATTTACCTGAGCCGCTGGCGCCCACTACGGCAATTTTTTCGCCGGGTTCAACACTAAAGTTAATCCCTTGCAATATTGGGCGATTGGGGTGATAGGCAAAGTGAACATCATCGAATTGAATGCGGCCTTGGCTAACGATTAACTCAGGAGCATTGTCGATGTCTTGAACGTTGGGCTTTTTTAAAATCAGTTCAAACATCTGCTCAATATTGGCCATAGAACTTTTTATTTCGCGATACACAAAACCTAAAAAATTCAGAGGCAAAAACAACTGCAGCATAAAGGCATTGATTAACGTGAAGTCACCCAGAGTCATGGTTCCCTCAGAGACCTCCTTGGCGGCTAGTCCAATCATTAAGGTTTGCGCCACAGCAATAATAAGAGCCTGACCACCGTTTAACGTGAATAGTGATAGCCGGTTTTTGCGGCGGGCGCTTTCCCATTTTTCTAGCGCTTGGTCGTAGCGCTCAGCCTCATATTCTTCATTATTAAAGTACTTCACCGTCTCATAGTTGAGCAGGCTATCGACTGCGCGGGTATTGCTGACCGAGTCGGCTTGGTTGGCTTCGCGGACAAAGCGGGTACGCCACTCGGTAGCCATAATTGAATAGATGATATAAATCGCCACTGAACCCAGCGTAATCAATGAGAATAGAAAGCCATAATTGATAAACAGTAGCGCAGCAATCATTAAAATTTCAATTAGCGTAGGGAATATATTGAACACAAAAAATCGCATTAAAAAGCTAATGCCAGTGGTGCCGCGCTCAATATCTCGAGACAGGCCGCCAGTACGGCGATTAAGGTGAAATTCTAAATCCAGCTGATGTAGGTGCTGAAAAACCTTCAAGCCAATGCGGCGCATGGCGCGCTCGGTGACACGGCCAAAGACGGTGTCACGCAATTCACTGAACAGCACATTAGAGAACTTAGCCATGCCAAAGGCTAGCACTAGGGCTAGTGGCATACTGGCCATCTCCAAGGCGCTGCCGCGCTGTATATCTAAGTGGTCCACAATGTCTTTAAGGATGAAGGGGCTCAATACGTTGGCCCCTTTAGCGGCAATCAGGCAGGCTATGGCAAGGGCGATACGCCACTTATGGTCACTGAGATAGGGCCATATAGTGGCGAGGATATGCCAATTAAAGCCTTTGAAATCTGCGGTGGAGTCTCTATCAAGATGGCGCATTCACGGCTCTGTTGTTGGGTTATCAAAGGTCATTATTCTAGCGGTTTAGTCGGATGATGTATTGTCATCGTTCGGGCAGCGATTACAGAATTGTTATGATTCAAAAATGCTGAGGAATTTCTTCACCCTTCGGGCGCCTTTTGAAAACAGGCGTTAGCATGCCCCGCGAAGTGCTTTGGGTACCAAACTGCTGTGCAATTTGTGATAGAATCGTCAGCTCTTTTAATTTCAATCGAGTTATACCTTATGTCTGATACATACAGCACAGTAGAATTACAAGCCAGCTACGGTGTGGGTCGCCAAATGGGCGATCAATTAGCCTCTAACCCTTTTGAGGGTGTGGATGCCGAAGCGGTAGCTGCCGGCTTAATCGATGCATTAGGCGGTAAACCAAGCGCCGTATCACAGGAAGATCTAAGTGCCGCCTTTCAAGTGATAACCCAGCGTATGCAAGAGCAAGATGCTGAAAAAGCTAAAGAATTTACGGCCGAAGGCGATGCTTACTTGGCTGAAAATGCTAAGCGTGACGAAGTCACCGTAACCGATTCAGGTTTACAGTATGAAGTGATGGTAGAAGGCAGTGGCGACAAGCCAAGTGCTTCTTCAACCGTTCGTACTCACTACCACGGCACCTTAATTAACGGCACCGTATTTGATAGCTCTGTTGACCGTGGCGAGCCAGCTGAATTTCCAGTCAACGGCGTTATCGCTGGCTGGACTGAAGCGCTACAAATGATGCCTGTTGGCTCAAAGTGGAAGTTATCTGTACCGCATAGCCTAGCTTACGGTGAGAGTGGAGCCGGTGGTGCAATTGGCCCCTACTCGACACTTGTTTTTGAAGTTGAATTGTTAGAACTTGTTGCTTAATTCGCTTTAGAGGTATGCCCGAGCTGGTGCTATCATCACTCGGGCAATGCTACTGATGTCACTTCCGGTTTTATACTCCTTTAGACGCTGTCCTTATGCGATGCGTGCTCGTTTAGCCTTGGTCTATGCTGGCCAGCAGGTTGAGCTGCGCGAAGTGGTGCTACGAGATAAACCCCCCCAGTTAATTACCTGCTCAGCCAAAGCCACTGTACCGGTGTTGCAATTAGATGGCGGTACCGTAATAGATGAGAGCTTAGACATTATGTTGTGGGCATTAGCCACGAGTGATCCGCAAGGATGGCTGGCCGTTGATAAAGCACAGCAGTTGGCGTTAATTACGCAGAGTGATCAAAATTTTAAATCGGCCTTAGATAGATACAAATACCCCAATCGCTATATTGCCGATTATCCAGAGAAAACTGAACAGCAAATAGAGCAAACGGCTAAAGCTGAGGCAGATATTTTTTTACAGCAATTAGAACGTCGCCTGCAGCAACAACCTTTTTTAATTGCTGAGCATCTAAGTTTAGTGGATATGGCCGTACTGCCATTTATTCGCCAGTTCGCTTTTGTTGATAAAGAGGGTTTTGATGCCGCGCCTTATTCCAAGTTACAGCAGTGGCTGGCCAATTTTTTAACCAGCGATTTATTTACCCAAGTGATGCCCAAATTCAAGCAGTGGCAGCAGAGTGATGAACCCTTGGTTTTTACGAATTGAGTTTTTGCTCCGTGAATGTAGACCGTCAGTGTTAATGGGAAATGGGAAATGGGAAATGGGATGTAGGGAATGGGGAGTAGGAAATAGGACATTAAAAAATTTAATAAAAAATTAAAACCGAGAAAGAGGTAAAAATTTATGTGGTTTAAAAATATCCTGATTTACCGTTTTACCAAACCGTTCACCGAAACCGTTGAAAGCCTAGAAACCGCTTTAGCCGAAAAAGCGTTTACACCCTGCAGCAGCCAAGAGCTTAGCAGCTATGGTTGGGCAGCCCCCTTAGGCAAGCATGGTGACATGTTTACCCACAGTACTAACGGCTACATTATGTTGTGCGCACAAAGGCAAGATAAGGTATTACCTGCAGCGGTGGTTAATGAAGCCTTAGCTGAAAAAGCCTCAATGATTGAGGCCGAAGAAGGTCGGGGTGTAAGTCGCAAAGAGCGCGTAGACTTAAAAGATGAAATATTGTTTGATTTGCTACCCCGAGCTTTTGTGAAATCATCTAGACTTTACGCGTATATAGATCCGCGCGAAGGTTTGTTAGTTATCAACGCCGGTTCTGCTAAAAAGGCAGAAGAGTTTATGAGTTACTTGCGCGAAACGATTGGCTCATTACCGGTTATTCCTGCTATCGCTAAAAACCTACCTCAACACAGCATGACTGAATGGGTAACCGATAATAAACCGCCTGCCACCTTTGAATTAGGCGGTGAGTGCGAGTTACGTGACAAGGCTGATGAGACCAGCGTGATACGCTGTAAAAACCAAGATCTAGGGTCAAAAGAAATTAATAGCCATTTAGTAACGGGGATGTTTGTCAACAAGCTCGCCATGAGCTGGCAGGGCGGTATCGATTTTGTGGTGGATGATCAGCTGGCGATTAAGCGCATTAGTTTTGGCGATTTAATCCAAGAGCAGGCTGACAAACAAGATGCAGATGACGCAGCACAGTTTGATGTCGACTTTAGTATTATGAGCATGGAGTTTTCACGTTTTATTAAAGATGTATTTAATGCCTTTGGTGGTGAGAATTTGTCGGATATAGAAGAGTAAGCCTTAGTTTAGCACCGAAAGTCTTCGGCGCTTTATTTTTTAGATGCAGCCCACACCTCGTCGGTGATCATAGGGCTGCTTTCTGTGCTCATCCATTCATCATTACGAATAATTTAATTGGCTGTGAACTAATTGCCGCATGTTGTTGCCAAACCGCTTATAGCGGCACTAACGACTAAGCGATATAGGGAGCGTTTTTTTAATCCCAACAAACCCAATAAGTAGCATCCTGTTACTTTAAAAAATCTTCCGCCCCTTTGCCTTGCAGCATGGCAAACGTTGCCAGCATACCCACTTGGGTGCAATTGGCCGCAGCGACAGTGATGGAGAGTGGTGGGTTTTCTACCGGCCAACCGGTTTTTGGGTTGAGCACGTGGCTGTAGCGTTTACCTTGGTGCACGATATAGCGGTGAGTGCTGCCACTGGTTGCGAGCCCGCCTTGTTTGAGCGCTATCAGGTCTGGAGTTTGTGACGAGAGCGGGGATTTCTCTACACCTATTCGCCAGGGGTAGTCTTTAGCGTATGTGTTGCAGTTGATGTCGCCGCCATAGTTTACCAGTAGAGGGATGTTGGCTATTTGGGTGAGTAACTGTAGGGTTTTATCAACGGCGTATTCTTTGCCGATACCACCAAAGTCTGTTTGCCTTTGGCTGTTGATGATGTTGCCGCTAAGTTCTGCTAATACTTGGTCGCCGGTATTATGGCCAAAGCTATTATTGATTAATTTGAAATGGTCTACGTCTAAATAAATAACGGTGAAGGGGGGGTGATAGCGTTGGTAGCGGTCAAATTCATGCTGTACCTTTTTTAACAGTGCTCGCCTGCTGGGGGTGTCGGTTAGGTTGTCGTATTCAACCAGCATGTGCAACTCGTTGTGGTTGGTGACTTGCAGTAATAAAATTTCATCGACGCTGGCAAATTGTTTAATGAGGCTAATTTTATGTTCGGTAAATTGAACGGCTTGGGGTTTTAATCCGCACAATGTGCCAAAGGCAGAGCCATTCGGCCAGTTTACGGGCGCACCAAAATAGGAGGACATTCCTAATTTTATGTCAGGATTTTTTATTCCATCGTGGGTCACTAAGGGCGTCGGGCATATTTAAGTCTTGCTGGGTTTGAATAACAGCTTCGCAATAAAGCCCTTTGCCCAATAATTCGGTTGCTTTAATTTTGTAAGGGGTTTCTGCCGTGTCTGAAGAGGTAATAAAAAGAGGCCGTGGCCTCTTTTTTAAAATAATAGGATCGTGGTTACAGTAATTCTGCAATTTCTTTTATGAGTTCTTTATCTTTTACCGGTTTTACCATGTAGCTGCGGGCACCTTGACGAAGGCCCCAATGGCGATCAGTTTCTTGATCTTTACTAGAAATCAAAATAATGGGTATATGGGAGGTGTCGGAGCCTTTACTGATTTGGCGGGTAGCCTGAAAGCCATTTAAGCCAGGCATAACGACATCCATTAGGATAAGGTCAGGTTTCTCACTCTTGGCTATAGCAACACCGCTTTCACCGTTGTTGGCATGGATGACTGAATGCCCATTTCTTTCCAGGATATTGGAAAGCTCTTTTTGATCAATGGGTGAGTCATCAACAATTAATATATTTGCCATGGGATCTTTACCTTGAGAATCGAGAGCACGGGTTACCATGCGTGTCGTTATCAGTTTGGTTATTGTTATTGTCTTATTAGTGAGGGGGGTTAAGCCCTCACTTAGACCTAGGTTTCACCACTCAAACACAGAAACCTCTGTTAGTATAGACGTCTTATTGATGAAGAAAACCCCTCTGCGGGTACTATTATTGATTATTTAATGAAACAGGCTGTATTTACTCAGGGCTCTACCCTGAAGCACATATTGGTGATGACGGGTGCAAACACCGTTGGATTAATCGCATTATTTACCGTGGACTTAGTGGATATCTACTTTCTCAGCCTCTTGGGGCAGGTGGAGATGGCCGCTGCCGTGGGGTTTGCGGGCACCCTGTTGTTTTTTATGACGTCGCTAAGTATTGGCTTACAGATAGCGATGGGCGCGTTAGTTTCAAGAGCTGAAGGCTCTCATGATCGACCGCTGGCAGGCAGATATTGCAGTAATGTGATGTTATTTAGTGGCTCGGTAGCGGTTGTTGTTTCGATACCGGCCTGGTTTTTTTCTGAACAGCTGCTGGTATTTCTAGGGGCTAGAGGTGAAACCTTGTCGTTGGCGTTGTCTTATTGCCGGATACTACTACCGGCAACGCCGCTACTTGCCGTGGGCATGTGTGCGGCAGCGTCACTAAGAGCGGTTGGCGATGCTAGGCGAGCAATGTATGCCACTGTGGGGGGCGCGCTATTAAATGCGGTGTTAGACCCCCTCTTTATCTTTGGCTTTGACTGGGGTATTGAGGGTGCCGCAGCGGCATCTTTTGCAGCTAGATTGGGTGTGTTTGTTATCGCGTTGAGTGCCATTGTGAAGGTGCATCATTTACCTCAAGTCATTAGTCTTAAATCTTTTAAGCAAGATCTGCGTTCAATTTTTATGATTGCTGGCCCTGCGGTGTTAACGAATGTTGCAACGCCGATTGGCGGTAGTTATGTGCTTAAAATAATGTCACAGTTTGGCGATAGCGCTGTTGCGGGTGCTGCTATATTGGGTCGCTTAGCCCCGGTTGCTTTTGTCGCGTTGTTTGCACTCTCTGGCGCGATAGGCCCTATCATTGGGCAAAATGCGGGGGCGGGTCGCTATGATAGAGTGAGGCAAGTGGTATGGAACGCCATGTTGAGTAACTGCGTGTACGTGGCGGTGATTTGGTTGTTGTTATATCTGGCCTGCGATTGGGTGATATACTTTTTTGCTGTCGATGGTGCTGCTGAGCAGTTGATTCATTTTTATACCCATTGGTTGGCGGGTGGTTTTGCATTTGCGGGCATGTTATTTATTGCTAATGCCTGCTTTAATAATTTGCACCGAGCTTATTACGCCACATTATTAAATTTTGGTAGGGTCTTACTGGGGACTATTCCTTTGGTTTATATGCTTAGTCAGCAGTTTGGTGCCAAGGGTGTGATTGGTGGTGAGGTGGCAGGGGCTGCGGTGTTTGGTATGTTGGGGTTTGTGTTAGTGCTTTGGCATATTCGTAGTTTAGAAAACGCTGCGGCCGTTAATTCGTGAGAATGATAACAATAATGATTCAGTTGAGGAGTGTTTGTGTATTTTAGTCTTGGTGACCTGCTGTTACTGATGGGTTTTTTTGCATTGCTAATGTACTGGTGGAAGGCTCAGGGTATTAAGCAGCAGGCCTATCATGCCGTGAAAAAACATTGTAAAGAAATGGAGTTGCAGCTTTTAGATGAAGGCGTCGTTCTTAAGGCTTTTTGGTTTAAGCGCAATGGCCAAGGCCAGCTTAAAATGTGGCGCTCATATCAGTTTGAATTTAGCTCAACAGGCGATGAGCGTTATCAAGGCAGAGTGGTAATGCTAGGATTGGTTATTGAGAGCATTGAGCTACAGCCGCATCGTATTCATTAATGTCGTATTTTTTGCTTAGTGGGTGTTTTGTTTGATACGTATCAAGGTACTTAAGGGCTAGCTTCTTTATGTTAAGTGGGTACATTCATAAAGGGGAGCTAAACCATGTTTTTCGATGATGCGGTAGTCGCGGGCTTAATTATTGTTGTTTTAACGCTCGGTATTTTTGTGTCTATGGGGTGCTTTGCTTATCGCCATATCAACGAAGATACCACCCAACACCGGGGCGAATCAAAAGAGGGTTAAGCGTAAGCCCTTTAGTTAATTATTGTTTAGTTGTATTAATAGCCTTGCCATTAATCTTCATTTCTAACAATTCAAGGCTATGTTCACGGTTACCTTTCTTAAACCGTTCTAAACGTAAAATGATATATTGCCAGTCTTTGGCCATCCATATGAAAGTATGTTTGTTTTTGCCTGGGCGGTATTGTTTAAGTTTTATCGCTTTAAACGTGCCGGCAGGCGTTACAATTAGTTCTTCACTAACCCTCTCGACGCGATAAGTTTTAAAGCGATCTTTATCCACTACATGATATTGTTTGCTTTTAAAATGCTGCCCTTGCTGTATTAAATCCATTCGTAATTGCAATTGAAAGCTAAGCTTGTCGTAGCTGTTGTTTTTTAGGTTTAATATTGTGCCTTTATTGTGGCTGTCTTGAACATTGTTGTTAGCCCAATCAAATTTTAAAGAAGAATTGCGCTTGCTGCTTAATGGGTTTTTGTAGTGGTAGTTCAATGATTCTATACCTTGAGGGGTAATTTGTAGAAGGCAGCGTTCCTTAATAGTGGAAAAAAACACACTGGCATCATTTTGTAGCTGCCACAAACCATCGCCTCTATGGTCTAAACTCCTCGTTAGTGTTGCGCTAAGGCCCTTGATATCGGCTTTATAGATGGCTTTGTAGGGGCGCAAGTTTATGTCGGTGAAGTTGGGCCCTAGGGTGGGTACTGAGTGTGGTTCTGGATTTTGATCTGAATGGGGTTCTGGCGTGTTTGAGTGTTTATGGGTAGCGTCGGGAGATATTTCTGTGTCGCTATCAGTGACTGAGGCGATAGCGAAAGTGCTAATACCCCAAAAAACAAGAAGGCTAAGAATTAACGTTATAAGGTTTGAGTTACATACTGTCTTCGAATACATGGCCGCTACTGCTTAATGATTTGCCATCAAGCATAGCGCAGTTGTTCACAAGTTTTAAACGGTTTTCGATAAACCACTGTGCGGCTCGGGGGTAAATCTTGTGCTCATAGCTGAGGGTGCGCTTGGCTAAGGTGCTGGCGTTATCACCTTCTTGGATGGCCAGCCTCGCTTGAATAATGGCTGGGCCGCCATCGAGCTCTTCAGTAACAAAATGAACGGTAGCCCCCGCTTGGCTGTCTCCGGCATCAATAGCTCGTTGGTGGGTGTTAAGCCCTGGGTATTTAGGGAGTAAAGAGGGGTGGATGTTGAACATCCTGCCAAGGTAGTGCTTTACAAAACTAGGGGTCAGTATGCGCATAAACCCTGCGAGTATGACTAAGTCGGGTTGGTAGTGATCAATGCGTTCGATGAGTGCGGCGTCAAAGCTTTCTCTGTCGTCAAACTCGGTGTGGTCGATCAGCTCGGCAGGAATACCTGCATTCGCTGCACGTTCAAGACCAAAGGCCTTAGGGCGGTTGCAGATGACAGCCGCAATATTGGCGTCGAGCAAGCCTTGGTTGGCGGCGTCGACAAACGACTGCATATTGGATCCGCTGCCAGATATTAATATAACGACTGTTTTTGGTGTTGCGGGCATAGTATTAAGTTCTTGCCTTGATGCTTGATCTCTAATGAGCTTTTAGTGAGTCTATTTTATGAGCTCACAAACCCAGCAAATCTACTTGCTCTTCATCGGTATTGGCTTCGGCGACGTGGCCTATAATCCACGCTTCTTCACCTTGTTCTTTCAGGCAGTTCAACGCTTGCTCAGCATCGGCGTTATCAACACTGATAATCATGCCAACGCCGCAGTTAAAGGTGCGATACATCTCAATAGAGTCAACATTACCGTTAGTTTGCAGCCATTTGAAAACGTCAGATTGCTGCCAGCTTTGAGTGTCGATAACAGCTTTACAGTTTTCGGGTAGTACGCGAGGAATATTCTCTAATAAGCCGCCGCCAGTGATATGCGAAAGCGCGTGCACACTGCAGTTCTTCATTAGTTCAAGAATCGACTTAACGTAAATACGGGTAGGGGCCATTAACGCTTTGCCTAGGGTTTGGTCACCTAGAGGCATTGATAGATCAGCACCGCTAACCTCAATAATTTTACGAATCAATGAGTAGCCGTTTGAGTGGGCGCCAGAAGAGGCCAGGCCTATTAAGGTATCGCCCGCTTTAACATTACTGCCATCAATCAATTTTGATTTTTCAGCCACGCCGACGCAAAATCCTGCTAGGTCGTAGTCATCACCATCGTACATACCGGGCATTTCAGCGGTTTCACCGCCCACTAATGAACAGCCTGATAGCTCACAGCCTTTACCAATACCTTCAACCACGGCGGCAGCCATGTCTACGTTGAGTTTGCCAGTTGCGTAGTAGTCTAAGAAGAACAGAGGCTCTGCGCCTGCAACAATAAGGTCGTTAACGCACATGGCAACTAAGTCGATGCCTATGGTGTCGTGAATATTTAAATCCATTGCCAATTTCAGCTTGGTGCCAACACCGTCGGTGCCTGATACCAATACCGGCTCTTTGTAACCGGTCGGTATTTCACATAGAGCGCCAAACCCCCCTAAACCAGCCATCACCTCGGGTCGACGGGTGCGTTTAGCCACGTGCTTGATTCGTTCGACTAGGGCGTTACCTGCATCGATGTCAACACCGGCGTCTTTGTAGCTGAGAGAGGTTTTTTGATCGGTCATGAAGATAGGCTCACAATGGTTTTTTGGGCGGCGCTATTCTAGCGGATGTTGCCGCTGCGCACTACTAAATTAGCTGGAATTTTGTCCCTGGGGCAGGCAATTGTAGATATTTATGATTCTGAGAAGCTTCGCGCATTAATAAGCGCTTTAAATAGTGTTACCCTTGATACAATAATTGCTTATAAATTAAGTCCTTAGAGGTTTTTTAGGGTCTTGTTAAGGTTTACTAAGGCCTAGTCGCCAGTGTTTTGTGGAAACTCAATGATAATCAAAAACCTAGGTTTTACGATTGCAAGGTTAGCGGGCCCGCTATCTGCCGTTTTCCTCCTGTGTCTGTTGGCCCAGCTAGGGCAGGGAGCTGAACACGTTCAGGGACTATATGATGTTGAGTCGGCGGTTAATTCCCAATCCCGCCGCGATCGCTTGAGAGCAACATCTGCTGCGCTGAAAACCGTATTTGTCCGTATTTCGGGTAACCAATCCGTGTTGGACCGCACCGCCGTGCACAAGGCTGCTCGCAAAGCCGAGCGCTATCTCAAACAATTCAGCTATGTTGAGCGCGAAGGTGAGCAACCAGGCGCCAAACAATTAATGATTAAGCTAGAGTTTGACCCTGCTTTAGTCGAGTTACTGCTGCGAGAGCAGGGCTTGCCCATGTGGTCGCAGAACCGGCCCTCCACCTTAGTGTGGTTGGTGATGGATGATGCTCAGGGCAGGCGTTTTGTTAGCCCATCTGATGTAGAGGTGTATGAGAGTATTCAGTTGGAGGCTACGCGCCGTGGTTTGTCGGTAAAACTGCCCTCCTTAGATTTAGAAGATACCATTGCCATTTCACCGCAAGAGCTTTGGCAGCTAAACCTGTGGTCAGCTGAGCGCGCCGCTGCTCGCTATCAAGTAGAGAGTTTATTAATTGGCAGAATGACCCAGCTCAGTACAGGTGAGTGGATAGGCAATTGGGTGTTTAGCAATAATGGTGACCGCAGCAAATTAGAAGGCCAGTCGCCACAATTATCGAAATATGTCGGTGAGGCCATGGATGTGGTGGCTGATCAATTGGCTGCGCAATATGCTATTGAACCGGTCAAAATGTCAGCGGGAGGTATTGTGATGCGCTTAACGGGCATCAATACCTTTACTGACTATGCGCGAGCCATCAATTATTTACAGCAGTTGGCGGCCGTTCGCCATGCCAACACCATACAGGTAGAGAAGCAGCAAATATTGGTTCGCCTCGTTGCCGATGGCCAATTGCATCAATTAGAGCAGTCATTGGTGTTGGGTAAAACCCTAGAAAAAATACTCCCTTTAGCATTGGCTGAGGCTGAGCAATACCCGGCAATACAGCTTCACTATCGTTGGCCGCAGTTGCATTAGACCCAATAAAATAATAATAAGGTGACGTTATGACGGATTTTCAGCGTGCAATGTTAGCGGCAGTTATTCTCGTAATGGCGGTGTTGGTTTATTTACTGCATCCCATTTTGACGCCTTTTTTGGTGGGCGCTTTGCTGGCTTATATGGGCGACCCTATCACTGATAAGCTGCAGACCATGAAGTTAAACCGTACAGTGTCGGTGTGCATTGTTTTTGCCGTGTTTACCGTTATGGTGGTCATTGTTTTATTAGTGGCTGTGCCCGTCATCGGCAAGCAATTAGATATTTTGATTAATCGAATTCCCGAGTGGCTGCACACCATTCAGCAGTGGTTAGTACCCCTGTTGCAAAAAAACTTTGATTTACCCGAAGGGGCGTTGGCCATTGATCAGCTAAAAGAGAGTATTCGTGGCAACTTAAAAGGTGCGGGTAATATAGTGGCGATTGTTTGGCAGCGAGTGGCGGGCTCAAGCATGGTGATTATAGCTGCCGTGGCTAACGTGGTGCTCATCCCCGTCGTTACGTTTTATCTGTTGCGTGATTGGGATATTTTAATAACAAAAATTCGTGAGTCATTACCCCGAGCGTGGGAGCCTAAAGCGGTAGAGGTCAGCTTGGAGTGTCATGAAATATTAGGCGCGTTTATGCGCGGCCAGCTCATGGTGATGTTGGCTCTAAGCATTATTTACAGTATAGGTTTAGGTTTTGTCGGCTTAGATTTAGCTTTGTTGTTAGGTTTGCTGGCAGGCCTTGCTAGTATTGTGCCGTACTTAGGTTTTATCGTTGGGATTTTTGCCGCCAGTTTAGCGGCGTATTTCCAGTTTCATGAATGGCTGCCCTTAGTTTGGGTGGCGGTCGTGTTTGGTATAGGTCAAATGTTAGAAAGCATGTTGTTAACGCCGCTGTTAGTCGGGGATCGCATTGGCTTGCATCCGGTCGCGGTTATTTTTGCCATCATGGCTGGTGGCCAGTTAGCGGGTTTTGTCGGTATTTTACTGGCTTTGCCTGTGGCGGCAGTGATCATGGTGTGGATGCGACATGTACATTCACATTACAAAGATAGCGATTTGTATCAGGCGTCAGAGCAGCCATAGTCAACGCCAAATCTCATCGTAAAAGTTAAAACGTATTTTGAGTTAGTGAATGAGTTTTTTATACGAACAATTACCCCTGGCGGTTCAGCTTAGGGATGACGCCACGTTTAAAAATTTTTATGTGGCTGATAATGGCTTGGCCGTTAATGAAATTAGTCGACAGCTGCAGCATGGCGAGCAATATATTTATCTATGTGGTCCCGCGGGTAGCGGTCGTAGCCATTTGTTACAGGCGGCTTGCCATCAAGCTGATCAGTTAGGCCACCCTTCTGTTTACTTGCCCTTAAATGAATTAAATCATTATAACCCTGAAGAGCTATTTGCCGGCTTATCGGCATTGCCCTTGGTGTGCTTAGATAACGTAATAGCCGTTTTGGGTAATGCTCGGTGGGAAGAGGCGTTGTTTCACCTCTTTAATCAAACGCGTGAAGCGGGTCACTGCCTGTTGGTCGCTGCTGATCAACCGGTGGCGAATTTGTCGATTAATATGGCTGATTTGTCGTCTCGTTTGGGCTGGGGGGCATTTTATCAACTGAAGTCGTTAGACGACGAACAGCGTATTGCGGTATTAAAATTGAGAGCCGAGGTGCGTGGCTTAGAGCTTAATGAAGAGGTAGCACAGTTTATTTATAAACGATGCCAGCGTGATATGGATACCTTACTAACAACCTTAGCGCAGTTAGACAGCGCTTCTTTAAAAGAGCGCCGTAAACTCACCATCCCCTTTGTTAAAGAAGCGCTTAATTGGTAACTTGAGGTTCTAGTATTTTGTTCAAGTGTAATGATAATTAGTCTGCACGACTAATTGGATTATAGCTTTAGTCATGCCATAAAGAGTATACCGGTAAGGATAGACTTTTTGGTATGGGTGATTAATCTCTTGGTGAGAACTGTTTGTTTAGCGCATGTCGGGAAACCGGTATGGCTCTTGCGGGAGGATGACCCTAAGCCGAATACTTACTCAATTAAGATTACACGTTGTAGTGGATGAGCGGCTTCCTTGCCTTCACTGGTTTTACAAATGATCGTACATACCGGATTAGCCGTTAATAAGAAAATGAACCCATATACTCGCGGCATAACCCAGCGCAATAACGGGGGTCCATTTTAGGTGTGCAAAAAAGGTGTAATAGCCGCGTGCTTGCCCCATTAATGCTACGCCAGCAGCAGAGCCAATCGATAATAAACTACCTCCCACACCGGCTGTTAAGGTTACCAGCAACCACTGAGTGTGAGACATGTCGGGCTACATAGTGAGCACCGCAAACATAACCGGAATATTATCGATAATGGCTGGCAGAACCCCAACTAATATGTTGGCGTTAGTTGGGCCCAGTTCACCGTATATGAGGCCTGACGCCATACTCAGGTAGCCAATAAAGCCTAAGCCGCCTACCGCCATGATAACGCCGCAGAAGAAAAATTTATAGAGCTATAGCAACCAACCAAAATGAATGGAACGATAGTGAAATCATTCATTGGTACAACCAGAGAGGTGAAGATAGCGAAAACAGAATCAAGGAATTAAAGTTG
>JBNMPS010000047.1:0-17222 GCA_051277005.1 Pseudohongiellaceae bacterium | reverse complement strand
CTTAAGAGTCCATTTTTGAGGTTTAAAGCATAAATAAAGCCTGCAGCGAAGACTTTTCCCTGACTGTTTTTTTCCGTATGGCAGGCATGCTGTATAAAGTGCCCATCAGCTGCTTCGACTTTATACTTATCAAGTTCTGGAAATTGCTGTAGATAATTAATGCCTAAAGAAGACAATGCCTGACTCTGTAGCTGATAGCTTTGCTTTTCCGTGGCTTCCACCATCTTCATTCGTCTTAGAGACTTTAAGGCGTTGAAATAACTTGAATGACAAATGGCCTCGTCAACTATTTCATCTGTAATCTGAAGGTAGTGACGGCCACTGTGTGCCGGACTCATGCAGCGAAGTAAGCCATGGCGCAAAAAAGTCACATCATCTATGGTATCGCATGACCTTTTCCATAAAGGAAAGCGTTCAGCGGCAAGCGCTTTCTCCATGCTTAGGTTACAGTGGTCGGTGAGGTATTCTTTCATCGTCATCATTTCATTCATGTGCAATTAACCCATTTAAGCAGAGATGTTAAATAAGAAATTTTCACTGGCAAATGCAAGTGTTTTTTGTGATTAATTCTATTTGTTTTCGGCGCTCTTAAGGCTTGTTATCGGGGAGGAAAATTCAGGGCCTTGATTGTTCAAGAATAACAATGACAGCTTATGGCGCACCTATAAGGCCTTATTCATTGAGCTATTAGCCTACTACTGGGCTCCTGTTGGAACGCCCCTGTATATACTGGGAAGTGGCTTTTGACTCATGTTGTCGGAAACGATTGTTAAATGGGCTGGGTTGCTCAAAATGCAATGGTAGTCGTAAGTTGGCTAATGTTGGCAGAGAGTGTATCGACTACGGATAATCTTGTGTTGATGTGGATCAATGGATCTTTATCGATAAATAAGCGAGTTAAAAACATCAAAATAAAAGATTGATTGAGTGGGTATTAGCGCCTATTGATTCTGTGCCAATATTATTTTTATGGGGTCAAATCAGATAGATTATCGATAGATTGAATAGGCGGCAGGGTAGACTCTCTCGTTAATAGGATATGATGAGTCAATATTGACTTTATAGATCAGAAGCCTACAGAGCCTTCGTCAGTAAACCGGAGAAACCTTTTGCAATTTAATAATGACATTATCATCGAAAGAGGCGGTAATCTTTGCGGTGAGGATAAACTTTCCATTGAGGCTTGTTCTGCTTGTCAGGGACAGTATTTATATAATGCGGAGTTGAAAGATCTTTACTATGACCCGGAGGATTTATCGCGCCACTTTTTTAGAATTCCCGGTATCGACATACCGCCCTGCGGATACTGCGGTGTCTTGAACTGGCAGTTTGCTAGCCCTTCGCCTGATCAGCCACAGGCTCAGGCGGGCCCATGGGCTTGGACACTCTTTGCCAGAGTGTTTACCTTTGATGACTGAGCTACGCGACAGGGTGAGTAATAAGGTACTCAATGGGTTTGCGTTGCAGTTGATAAAACCGCCAGCCTAACAGGATGGAGGCAATTGAAAGCCCGCACACCAGCCCCATCCACATTCCCTTCGCGCCCCAGGCTTCGCTACCCAAATGCCCATACGTAATGGCATAGCCTACAGGCACACTAATTAACCAATAAGCCACTAAGACCATGATTAAGGGAATGCGGGTATCTTGATAAGCTCTCAGAGCACTGGCCATGCAAATTTGAATAGCATCGGGAATCTGATAGATCGCGGCGAAAAACAGCAATGAGCTGGCCATCATCACAACGGATTCGTTATTGCTATACAGCCCTGCTACATAGCCCTTGAGCAATAATATGAGCGTCATCATGGTGGTTGATGTCATTAGAAGAATCATGAGGCCAACCTTGCAGCTAAAATTAGCGCCGGCTTGTTGTTTGGCACCTAATTGCTGTCCTGCTCTAATCGTTATTGCCATGCCCACACTGAGGGGCAACATAAAAGTGAGCGCTGAAATACTGAGGGCGATTTGGTGGCCGGCCAGCACCTCTGTGCCTAGCGGGGCGATGATCAAGGCAATTGCCGAAAACAATAACACTTCCGCTAGAAAGGTAACGGCAATGGGAATACCTATTATGGCGATTTTTTTAAAGTCTTCAGGTATTAGCTGCAGCCGCTGCTTAAAAACATGGATGGATCTTAGTAGGGGGTGGCGGTTAACCAAAAGTAAACCGCAGATACACTGCAACCATAGGGTGATTGCGGTAGCTACACCGCAGCCAAGGCTGCCTAATTCAGGTGCCCCCCAGTGGCCAAAAATAAAGATATAGTTCAGCGGAATATTGACGGCAAAAGTGGCAATTTGAATGATCATAGCGGGTCGGGTTTTACCCAAACCTTCACTCAAGCTGCGCACAATTAAGAACCCCCCAGCACCCGGCAAACCAAAGGATAGTGCTTTTAGGTAATCACTGGATAAGGTGGCTAGTGCTGGTTCGAGGCTGAGAAGTCCAATTAGGGGGCTAGTGTTGTTGAGAAAAACTATCCCTATCGGTAGTAGTAAACAGGCCCAAAGTAGTGATTGCAGCACAAGGTGGCGAATCTTTTCTAAATGATTGGCGCCAAAAGCGTGGGCGATCAAGGTGGTGGATGCCGTAAAGAATCCGGCAAAAAATAATAGTGTGGGTAGCCAAAAACTCTGGCCGATGGCGATGGCTGCTAGGTCGGTGGAATTATAGTTGCCCGCCATAATGGTATCGGTGACACCCATGCCGGTAATGGCGAGTTGGCCAATAAAAATAGGGGTGCCAAGGCGAATGATTTTACCTGCTTCATGGCGGTAGTGGCGCGGTGTTGGGTGTACAGCGGTTGTCATAGTCGGTCTTCATTATTGAGGGCGGACTATAACATGTATTATCAAGGTGCATCGGCTCGTTGGATTGGAAGGGAGCTGTTTGTCTTAGTTGTTGACCAAAGATGAAGACTGTTTTTAACCAGCGAAATGGTAGGGGATAATGGAACATATAGTGAGTATTAGCTTCCTTCAACATAATCTGTCACAACGTAGCCAATGTAGTCGTCGATAGCGTCATTGTGGAGTTCGCAGCTACCATCATGCCACCAAGCGCCGATAGCGGTAATGCTACCTAAACCGCAACCAAATGCGTCTCTGCATCGCTCCATCAAGACTAATTGTTCTTCTATACCTTGCTCTTTGGCTAAATAGCTTAATATTTCAGAAATCTTGCTTCCAGACTTTGCCATGGTTTGCATGGTGTCGATTTGGGTTTCAATAGAATCAGACATGGGATTGCTCACTGAACTTCAATAATGGGAACATCAATAATGGACGGCATAATAGCAGCTGATGAGTTGATGAAAAGGATAAGTTTGTTACTGGGTCTATCGATGCGGATGTTGGATAAAATAGGTTGGCTAAAATAGACGGGCATAAAAAAGCACTCCGAAGAGTGCTGAAAAAAAGTATGAGACCTAGATGGGGCGCTAGAATGACGGTGACTAGCAGTAGTGCTGTGCTTACCTCTGAGTAGTATTTAGTTCATGGTTTTAATATTACCCTTCAATGAGTACCGACGGAATCGGTAATTACCGAGTAGTGATTAGGTATATTTACTTAAGTTAAAGGGGGGGCGGGTGCTGAGGGTCAAAAAACTGCACGTCAGTTTGCTGATGCCTTAAAAAATGCTCCGTAGCTTGTTTGTGATTTAGGCCTTTATGCATTGAAGCAGCAATGGCGCTAGCTTTTTGTTTGATTAAGCTGGCTCTAGGGCCTGAAAAATAGTCGTCAACGGTTTGGCTGAAGAGTAAAACCCAGCGTTGAAAGTGATGCTCGTTTAAGGTGCATTGTCGATTTAATCCTTGGTGGATTTCAAACGTTCGCCCGCGATAATAACGCTGCCCGTGAGGAAGCTGGGGCAAAATAAGTTGCTTCCAGAAACTCGCAATTTTAGGTAAGTGAGCCTCTAAGTCAATTTTTGCAATATCGGTAAAAATAAAGCTAATGAGCGGGTCATTAAGTACTTTGACGTAAAAGTGCTTGATAAGTTGCTCTACATCGTGTTCATTTTCAATATCGTTCGGCATGTTGAATCCAGATAATGGGTGCTAAGAATTGCTGCTGGCCTTAATAATGGCGCGCTTAGGGGCCGGGTAGCCTTCAATGGTTTTGCTGTGGTCGTCTGGGTCTAAAAATTGCGCTAATGAATAGAAAGTCATCCAATCGGTACGGCGCTGCTCTTCTAGTGACGTTAGCGATTCATCGATTAATTCAATGTCCACAAAACCTGATTTTTTGAGCCACTGCATCAGCGTGGCTGAGCTGGGTAAAAACCAGACGTTACCCATGCGTGCGTAACGATCGTCGGGAACGAGGACCTCACCTTCTTTACCGTCAATAACTAGGGTCTCAAGCACTAACTCACCACCGGGTCGCAAGCAGTCACGTAACTCTATGAGGTGGTCAAAGGGAGAGCGGCGATGGTAGAGCACGCCCATAGAAAAAACGGTGTCAAAGAAACGCTGTTTTTTTGGCAGGTGTTCGATGCCCATGGGCAGAACCGTTACCGCATGATCTTGAATATAATGCTGTAGGGTAAAAAATTGCACGATAAATAAGGGAGTCGGGTCTATACCGATAACTAATTTGGCGCCGTCTCCGCGCATCCGCCAACAGTGATAGCCACTACCGCAGCCTATGTCTAAAACGTTTCGACCTTGCAAGGGTGTGATGTGGTTTTTTAAACGGTCCCACTTCCAGTCGGAGCGCCATTCGGTATTGATGTCGACACCCAATAAATGGAAGGGGCCTTTGCGCCATGGGTGTAAGCCTTTTAATAATTCTGTCAGCTCGGCTTCTTGCTCTGGCTTTGTATGACCTAATACGGCAATGGCTGATTGGTTTAAAACAACGTCATCGACCGGGCAGTTGGGCAGTTGTTCGAGTACTTTTTTCCAGCGTGGCAGGTCGCCATAGCGCTTCTCATCTAAACCTTTTTCGATTTGTTGGGGCAGCGTTTCTAGCCAGCCGGCAATATCGGTTTGCGCGAGTTGTTCAAAAAAAGGTTGATAGTTAATTCGTGAAGCAGTCATGAGTTTACATAATTACGTGATGAATGATGGTTGAAGGAGGGTTATTTGATGGCGACAAGCGATGCAAAATTAAAACATTGAAACCATACGTCTATCGATTGAAATCCCGCCTTTTTTAAGCGTTGCTGATGCGTGTTAAGGGTTTCGGGTATCAATACGTTTTCAATCGAACTCCGCTTTTGGCTGATTTCTAAGTCACTGTAGCCGTTGGCGCGTTTAAAAGCGTGATGTAAGTCGGTATTAAGCGCTTGTAGGTGCGAGTCTTCAAAGAGAATTTTTTCTGACAAAATGAGAATGCCGCCGGGATTCATACTGTCTGCAATGCGTGTTAATAACGTTTCCCGCTCTTCGATAGCAATGAACTGCAGGGTGAAATTTAAAACAACGACGGAGGCATTGCTCATGTCGATGTTGTTTAAATCGTCGCACAATAATTGTACGGGGGTGTGAGTGCCGCTGTCGGCAATATTACTTTTGCAGCGTTCTAACATGGCGGCAGAATTATCGACGCCAATGATGTTGCAGTTGCGGCCTTCAATTTGCTTGGCCATCGCTAGTGTTGAGGCTCCTAAAGAGCAACCTAGGTCATAACAATAACTGCCGGCTTGTGCATAGCGCTCTGCCATCACGCCTGTCATGGCGATGATGGTGCTATAACCGGGTACCGAGCGTTGAATCATATCGGGGAATACGGCGGCGACTTTTTCATCAAAGGCAAAGTCGGCAATTTTGCCTAGGTCGGCGGCGTAGATGGAATCTGTTTGGCTCATGGTGCTTTTTTGTTTCAGGTAAGTACTGGTTATTAAGGTCTGGTTGAGTAAATGGCCTGGATTTTACCACAGTTAGGGCTGCCAACGATAAGTCGTTAGTTTAATACCTAGGCCATTAAATACAATGCCTTCTGCTTCTAAACGTAGGCGTTGTTCTTGGTAGGCGGTGCTGTCGTGAGGGCGTGAGAGTTTACCTTGTGAATTAATGACCCTGTGCCATGGGAGTAGGGTGCCTTCGGGCAGTTTACTCATGGTAGTGCCGACTAATCGAGCGGCACCTGGCAGCCCAGAAAGTTCAGCTACTTGGCCATAGGAGGCGACTTTACCGGTGGGAATTTGCTGCACAGTAAGCCAAATCTTATGTTGGTTTGAAGGTTGGTCGCTGCTCATGAAAGGCAGTCTATAGAAGAGTGAGCTGAGTAGTTACCCTTTTCTTGGTTAGCGCCGGCCTGTGCTAGGCAGACGGCTTTGCGGGTAATTAAGGTGTTGAACGGTTGAGCTTCATCAAGTCGACGTTGACTTTTCGACGGAAGTTATCAACGGCGTCTAAGCGTTCTTTATTGTCTTTGCCTAGGCGTTCATTTTTTATCATCCGGGTGTTAAATCGATTTACTTTGTCATTGGCGTTTTCGAGTGAACTTTCTAGTGACTGGAGTTTTTTCTCGTTTTTTACTTGCTTGTTGTTGAGTTTGTCTAGCGTGGTTAGTTTTTGGCTAAGCTGGCGGGTGGTTTTAGCATTTTTGGTCAATTGCTGCTCTGTGCTGTCAATAAAGCTTTTTACATTGTTGAGGCTTTTGTTGTGGTTCTGTTGTTTGGCTTCCAGGGCGCTAAAGCGTTGTTTGCTTTTTTTCCAAACGTTGTCCCAAAGCTTGCGAATCTCTCCATCCATATCACGGATTTTTACTTTCATGGAGGCAGCTGATTCCCCCATGCTTTCGTCGGTGACCGATAGGCGGCTCTCTAACTCGGCTACTCGAGCTTCGGTAAGTTGCAGGGTTTGTTCTGCCATTTTAAGGCGTTGTTGAAGAAACCCCGCCAGTGCTACAGTGAGGATTAATATGAGGGTAACAGCCGTTAAAGTGAGCTTTATGGAGGTGCTTGATGAGCTGCTGGCTACATCGGGT
The DNA here is from genome assembly GCA_051277005.1 of Pseudohongiellaceae bacterium. Taxonomy (GTDB): domain Bacteria; phylum Pseudomonadota; class Gammaproteobacteria; order Pseudomonadales; family Dasaniaceae; genus Dasania. Next base: position 10,280 of record JBNMPS010000047.1, on the reverse strand, counting down.
ACTTCGCCCAAACTGCGGGCAAGGGAGTGCTTACCCTGATTTTTTTGATAGGAGGCTATTTCATCTTTAGCGGGTGTGATTGAAAACGTATCGTTGGGTGTGCGCTTGTCGTTAGTAGCCATAATCGTTCATCTAATCTGCGTGCAATTGGGTGGTTGGTCACTGTGCGTATTATTGCACGGCTTTAGACTTGCTTAAAGTCATGCTTAATACTCTATCAATTCGCATAATAATTCAGCAAAACCATTGATTCTAGGGCTAAAAATGAGAAAGAGGTTTAAATTTACCTCTAAATAGCCTATAAGAGCACTCAGCTATTAAGGGGTGGCACAACCTCTCAATAACAATAATCCTTCCATAATCAACTAGGGGTGTTTCATGGAAAATATCATTAGCATAGATCTATTATTTCGTTGGGCTCACGTGCTGTTTGGCATCACGTGGATCGGTTTACTGTACTACTTCAACTTTATTCAAGGTGAATATTTTAAAGAAGCTGAGGCCAGCGCCAAAGCTGATGCAACTCAAAAATTAGCGCCTCGTGCGTTGTGGTGGTTCCGCTGGGGTGCAATGTTTACTTTTATCACGGGCGCATATCTACTGCATTCTATTGCATCAGCTGGTTTGGATAGCTATATTCTTGTTGCGGCGTTGATGGGTACCTTCATGTTTTTAAATGTGTGGTTAATCATTTGGCCAAATCAAAAAATCGTTTGTGGTATCGTCGAAGGGGAGGCATCAGTAGCCGGCCCTAAAGCCTTACTCGCATCTCGTACTAATACGCTTTTTTCAGGAATGATGTTATTAGGTATGTTGGGTTCATCTCACGGCGGCTCTCAGGCTGGTAACTCCGTTGTTTCTTCAAACGCAGCTCTGAATACCGCTTTAGAAACGGCTGGTATAGGCGGCATGACGACTGGGTTAATGATTGTGTTAGCCTTAGTAGTGCTGTTACAGCTTAACGGAATCTTCGGTAAGGTAGGCCCTATGGCTTCAGTTAAGGGTGTAATTCACTCTTCTATCGCTTTGGCTGTTGTTTGTTTAGCTTTATTACAGCTTGTATAAGCTCAAATATTGAACATAAAAAACCGAGCATTGCTCGGTTTTTTTATGTGTGTGGCTTTTGTTTTAAGTGCACCGCTTAACTTACTAGCGGTTTTGGTTTGGTTTACTGTATTGGCAGGGGTGATCGTCGCACCGTTTAAAATAAGCCGCTAATTATTCCGTGTTTATCCACATCAATCATTTCTGCTGCAGGTGTTTTAGGTAGACCGGGTAGTGTCATGACATTGCCGCAGTACACTACTACAAACTCAGCACCTGCAGATAGCTTAATGTCTCGTACCTGTAGGTTGAAGTTTTTTGGGGCGCCTAGCAGGTCGGGGTCGGATGAAAAGGAATACTGAGTTTTGGCCATACAAATAGGTAGGTGGCCGTAGCCTGCTGCTTCAATTTCGCGAAATTTGTCTCTTACTTTTTTATCAGCTTCGACTTCATCGGCGTGATAGATGTTGTTAGCAATCGCTTCTACTTTTTTCCATAGCGGTAGTTTGTCATCGTAGGAATATTGGAAATCAGTGGGTTTTTCGTCGATCATCTTGATGACGGCTTCAGCCAGTGTGATCCCGCCTTCGCCGCCGTTTTCCCATACCGTTGACTCGATAACCTCTACTCCTAGGTGAGCACATTTTTTGATCACCTCGGCGATTTCAACGTCGGTGTCGGCTGAAAATTGATTGAGAGCGACAACCACGGGCAAGCCAAAACTTTGCATGTTATTAATATGGCGCTTGAGGTTCTCAATACCTTTGTCTAGAGCCTCGATGTTTTCTTTTGTCAGTTTGTCTTTAGGGACCCCTCCGTTCATTTTGAGTGAGCGTATGGTCGCCACAATCACCACGGCATCGGGGTTGAATCCTGCTTTGCGGCAGACAATATTCATGAACTTCTCCCCGCCTAAGTCAGAACCAAAGCCGGCTTCTGTGACAACGTAATCAGCAATTTTTAGCGCTGTTTTGGTGGCTATGATGGAATTGGCTCCGTGTGCGATATTGGCGAAAGGCCCGCCGTGAATAAAGGCGGGGGTACCTTCTAAGGTTTGTACGAGATTGGGCCGGATAGCGTCTTTAAGTAGCGCAGCCATGGCGCCGTCGACGTTTAAGTCGCGGCAGTGAACGGCTTTTTTGTTATAGGTGTGGCCAATTTGTATGTTGCCGAGGCGGCGTTTTAGATCCATCAAATCATTGGCTAGGCAGAAGCAGGCCATGACCTCTGAGGCAGCAGTGATTTCAAAGCTGCTTTCATGGGGTATGGAATTACCCACGCCGCCTAAACCCACCACGATGTCACGCAATGCACGGTCATTCATGTCGACAACTCTTGTCCAGGTGATTCGTCGTGGATCGATATTGAGTGTGTTGCCCTGGTGGATATGGTTGTCGATAGTGGCGGCTAGCAGGTTATTGGCTAGGCCAATGGCATGAAAGTCGCCGGTAAAGTGTAAGTTGATCTCTTCCATGGGGAGTACTTGGGCATAGCCACCGCCAGCCGCGCCGCCTTTCATACCAAAGCAGGGGCCAAGTGAAGGCTCTCTTAAGCAGAGCATGGTTTTTTTACCGATTTGCCTTAGCGCATCTGATAGACCTACGGAGGTGGTAGTTTTCCCCTCGCCAGCAGGGGTGGGGTTCATAGCGGTTACCAGAATGAGCTTGCCATTGGGGGTAGTGCCATTGTTGATCAGCGAATGAGAGCATTCTCTGCTTATTTTGGCGATGTACTTGCCGTAGCAATCAAAATCCTCGGAGGACAAGTTGAGTTTTTGGGCAATCTCTTGTATTGGGCGAGGCTGGGCTTGTTGAGCTATTGCTATATCACTGGGTACATTGCTCATAAGGTTGCGTCCTGTTACTTTTTAAGGCCGCTAGTCAGCTTGGTTAATGATAGCGGCTATAAGAGTTATTTATGAAAAATCAGCATCCATAAAATATTTTGTTATGGTTGTTTTTTGTTCTAAGTTTATTCGGAGATGGGTGTAATGCAATAGAAAACGGTTTCTTATTGAATGTAGACTTTTTTCATATTAAAAACCTCGATTATGTGGGGCTTTTTTTGCCTGTATTTTTTTCGTGTCTACGTTGGCTCTGGTGTACAATGCCTCGCACTATGTAAGGGTTAATAAACTCTTTTTCTATGTAAATGGCTTGATCAAGGGAGTCTATTGTTTATGACTATCATTCGCCAAGACGATTTAATCGATAGCATTGCTGATGCTTTGCAGTTCATTTCTTACTACCATCCGGTAGATTTTATTCAGGCTGTCGATAAGGCCTACCAGCGCGAGCAAAACCCGGCAGCCAAAGATGCCATGGCGCAAATTCTTATTAATTCGCGGATGTGTGCTGAGGGGCATCGCCCTATTTGCCAAGATACGGGTATTGTGACGGTATTTTTAAAAGTGGGGATGAATGTGCAGTGGGATGCCACCATGTCGGTGACCGATATGTGTAATGAAGGTATTCGCCGCGCCTATATGAACCCCGACAATATTCTGCGTGCCTCAATTTTGGCTGACCCAGATGGTGCGCGTATCAACACCAAAGATAACACTCCGGGTGTTGTGCATTACGAAATTGTGCAGGGCGATACGGTTGACGTGCATGTGGCGGCTAAAGGTGGAGGTAGTGAGGCAAAATCAAAGTTTGCCATGCTAAACCCTTCTGACTCCGTGGTTGATTGGGTGTTAAATATGGTTCCACAAATGGGTGCCGGTTGGTGTCCACCAGGCATGTTGGGCATAGGTATTGGTGGTACCGCTGAAAAAGCCATGATGTTGGCGAAAGAGGCATTATTAGAGCCGGTTGATATTCAAGACTTACAAGCTCGTGGTGCAAGCAACCGGGCCGAAGAATTGCGCTTGGAGTTACACGAAAAAGTTAATCAGCTTGGTATTGGTGCCCAAGGCCTCGGCGGTTTAACCACGGTGTTGGATGTTAAAGTTAAAGACTTTCCTAGTCATGCGGCTAACAAAGCGATTGCGATGATTCCAAACTGTGCCGCGACTCGTCACACGCACTTCACATTGGATGGTAATGGTTCGGCTAAGCTGACGCCGCCTAAGTTAGAAGATTGGCCTGAAGTGACTCGTGAATCGGGTGATAACGTTAAACGCGTTAACTTAGATACGATAACTAAAGCAGAGGTAAAAACGTGGAAGCCGGGTGATACCTTATTACTAAGCGGTAAAATGCTAACAGGTCGTGATGCCGCGCATAAAAAAATGGTCGACATGATCAATAACGGTGAAGAATTGCCGGTGTCTATGCAGGGACGTTTTATTTACTACGTAGGCCCAGTAGATCCAATTGGTACAGAGGTAGTAGGCCCTGCAGGCCCCACAACGGCGACACGGATGGATAAATTTACTCGCACCATGTTGGCCGAAACGGGTTTGCTGGGCATGATAGGTAAGGCCGAGCGTGGGCCAGTTGCTATTGAGGCGATTAAAGAATTTGAGTCGGTTTACTTAATGGCTGTTGGTGGCGCGGCTTACTTGGTGGCGCAAGCGATTAAGGGGGCTGAGGTTGTCGGTTTCCCTGAGTTAGGAATGGAGGCAATCTATGAGTTTGAATTGGAAGATATGCCGGTAACCGTTGCGGTTGATTATGTGGGTGAATCAATTCATAAAACGGGGCCGGCTTTCTGGTCGCAAAAAATAGAAGCTGAAGCGATTGATGTGAAATAGTTTTATTGGATGTTAATGCAATAGAAACAAAAAAGCCGCACTAAAAAGTGCGGCTTTTTTATGACGATTAGAAAATATTAAACGATCTTCTTCATCGCCGTCATGTAATCGCGTAGCTCTTCGCCGATCACTTCTACTGGGTGGTAGCGAATCTCAGCGTTGATAGCGATTAACGCAGCGTTATCAACGCCGTTGTCGTCTAAGGTTAGACCTTTACCGATAATGTCAGTTGATACGTTCTTCATGAAGTCAGCTAATAGCGGTTTGCAGGCATGGTCGAACAAGTAGCAGCCGTACTCAGCGGTGTCAGATATAACCACGTTCATTTCATAAAGTTTCTTACGTGCAATCGTGTTGGCGATTAATGGGGTCTCGTGTAGCGACTCGTAGTAAGCAGACTCTTCTTTGATACCGGCAGCAACCATCGTTTCAAATGCTAGCTCAACGCCGGCTTTAACCATGGCAACCATTAAGATGCCGTTGTCGTAGAATTCTTGTTCGCTGATTTCAACGTCGCCGTTAGCGGCTTTCTCGAAATTGGTTTCAGCAGTCGCTGCGCGCCAGCCTAGAAGGTTAACGTCATCGTTAGCCCAATCAGTCATCATGGTTTCAGAAAAGTGACCTGACATAATGTCATCTTGGTGCTTCTCATAAAGAGGACGCATGATGTCTTTTAGTTCGTCAGCAATTTCAAAACACTTCACTTTGGCGGGGTTACTTAAACGGTCCATCATGTTAGTGATGCCGCCGTGTTTTAAGCCTTCAGTAATGGTTTCCCAACCGAATTGGATGAATTTTGAAGCGTAGCCAGCGTCGATACCTGCTTCAATCATCTTGTCGAAGCAAAGAATAGAGCCGGTTTGCAACATGCCGCAAAGAATCGTTTGCTCGCCCATCAAATCAGACTTAACTTCAGCAACCGGAGAAGACTCAAGTACGCCAGCGCGGTCGCCGCCAGTGGCAGACGCTAATGCTTTGGCAATTTCAAGGCCGTCGCCTTTAGGGTCGTTTTCGCGGTGAACAGCGATCAGTGTTGGAACGCCAAAGCCACGTTTATACTCTTCACGGACTTCTGTGCCTGGGCATTTAGGGCAGCACATAACAACAGTGATGTCGCTGCGGATTTGCATGCCTTCTTCAACCAGGTTGAAGCCGTGAGCGTAATCTAGGCAAGCGCCTTCTTTCATAAGCGGCATAATAGCGGTAACAACGGCAGTGTGTTGTTTGTCTGGAGTCAGGTTCATGACGATGTCGGCAGTGGGGATTAATTCCTCGTAAGTGCCAACCGTAAAACCGTTTTCAGAAGCGTTTTTGAAAGACTGACGTTTTTCAGTAATCGCTGCAGCGCGCAAGGCGTAAGAAATGTCACAGCCGCTGTCGCGCATGTTCAAACCTTGGTTAAGGCCTTGAGCGCCACAGCCAACGATAACAATCTTTTTGTCTTTGATGTATTCACTACCATCGGCAAATTCTGCTTGATCCATAAAACGGCATTTTGCCAATTCTTCTAACTGCACACGTAGTGGCAGAGTGTTGAAGTAGTTCTGACCCATGGTTAATTCTCCTAGAAAGTTGGGGGCAAGATCGCGCAGCGCTCTGTCCCCCTTTCAAAATTCAGTGGGGCGCACTATATAGAAAAATGCATGTTGCGTAAAATGATATGTTTGGCATACTGTGTTGCGTTTATTGCAATATTGATTTGCTGTGCTCAGAAAGAATTTCGCTATTTTTTCTCCTTCTATCGTTCGTGGTTAGTTAAATAATATGGATACCAAACAGTTACAGCTCTTTGTGCATTTGGCCGAATCTCTGCACTTCGCCCACACTGCAGAGCATATGCATATGAGTGCTTCGTCGGTTAGTCGGGCTATCGTTAGAATGGAGGAGGAGCTAGGGCAGCGTTTGCTGGAGCGAGATAATCGAAGTGTACGCTTAACATCGGCAGGTAAGCAGTTCCAAGAGTACGCTATGCAGTCTCTCGCGCAGTGGCAACGCTTCAGTGCTTCTGTTGCTCAAGATGAGGTACATATTAGTGGTGAAGTGAGTGTGTTTTGCTCAGTAACCGCTGTGCATAGTGTATTGGCGGATGTGCTGGAGCCTTTTAGGCATCGCTACCCTAGCATAGAGATTAAGTTGCATACGGGTGACCAGGCTCAGGCTATTAATCGTGTGCAGTCAGGTTATGAGGATGTTGCCATAGCGGCGAGGCCAGATAAGCTGTCTTCGCGGTTGCAGTTTCAAACATTATTGCATTCCCCGTTGTTATTTATCTATCCCACGACACCTTGTGCTGTGCAGGAGCAGATTCGTCATTGTATAGAGAGTGAGTTGCTGCTGCCGTGGCATGAATTACCTTTTATCTTTGCTGAGCATGGTGTAGCTAGGTCGAGATTGGATAAGTGGTTTAAGCGGAAAGAGGTAAAACCTAATATCTATGCGCAGGTTAGTGGTAACGAGGCTATAGTTAGTATGGTGGGCTTGGGTTTTGGTATGGGTTTGGTGCCTGAGCTGGTGCTGTTGAATAGTCCGCTTCGCGATAAGGTGCAGGTGTTGGATGTGCAGCCGCCACTGACGCCTTTTGCGGTAGGGATTTGTGCCTTATCTCAGCGTATGGATAGCCCGCAGTTGCGCGCTTTTTGGCAATGCGCAAAAGCGTCGTATCAAATTGATTTTTAATTTATCATATAGCCTCCAATAACTATCAAAGACTAACCATGAGCGATAACACCAAAGAACCAGTCGATTTAAAAACCGTTGCCGATAACGATACCCCAAAACACGTTGAAGCCGAGGGTGAAGGTGCTGCGATTTCTGACTCGCTTAACTTAATTGATGAGCATGAAGAGGAGGTGCACGTTGACGGCAAGTCAGTACGCCACAAAGGTATTTACTTGCTGCCTAACCTATTTACTACCGCGGCCCTATTTTCGGGTTTTTATGCGGTGGTTTCAGGCATGAATGGTCGCTTTGAGGCGGCAGCTATCGCGATATTTGTTTCAATGGTACTTGATGGCTTAGATGGCCGTGTCGCGAGGATGACCAATACTCAAAGTAAGTTTGGTGCTGAATATGACAGTCTAGCCGATATGGTGTCTTTTGGTGTTGCGCCTGCGCTTGTTATGTTTAGTTGGTCACTTAGTGGGCTGGGTAAGTTTGGCTGGGCGATGGCGTTTATTTATGTTGCTTGTGCGGCTTTGCGTTTGGCTAGATTTAATACTCAAATTGATACGGCTGATAAAAACTATTTCTCTGGCTTGGCCAGTCCTGCCGCAGCAGCCGTAGTGGCAGGCTTGGTATGGGTTTGTTATGAAATGGGTTATGTTCCTGGCAACATGCCTAAAGAATTGGCGGTATTCGCAGGCTGCTTGACGGCAGCAATGGGCTTTTTAATGGTGTCTAATGTCCCTTACCACAGCTTTAAAGGCCTGGATCTTAAGGGGCGTGTGCCCTTTGTAATGATGATAGTTGTGATTCTGTTGTTTGGTTTAATTACCCTGGATCCTGCGTTGATTTTGCTGCTGGGCTTTCTTGTCTACACGTTATCGGGGCCAATTATGTCTGTCGTTGGTAAGCTTCGTGGTTCTTAAATTTTTATTATTCCTTGTATTAGGGAATTTTTGGCGCGGCTTGAGTCTAAGTCTTCACATCTATATGGAGATCGGCCGTGTCAAAGTTTTTTCGCGATAATATCCCTCCCTCAGAAATCACGCCTGAAGCTGTCTTTTTAAAACGTCGTGAGTTTATGAAGGCTGCGGCTGTCTCGGCTGTGGGTCTTTCCCCTTTGGTGAATCACGCGTATGCCGGCGGCTCACCCGCATCGTTGGATTATCAGAGGGCAGGTCCTAGCGGTCAGCAGGGGTTTTATACCAAAGAGTCAATGACGCCTTATGAGGATATTAAGCAATACTGCAACTTTTATGAGTTTGGCACTGATAAGACAGACCCAGCAAAATATGCCCATGCTTTAACCACAGAACCTTGGTCGGTAGAGATTGAGGGTGAAGTTGAAAAACCTGCGACCTATCATTTGGAGGATCTTTTAAAAGCTGTGGATTTGCAGGAGCGCATCTATCGGTTGCGCTGTGTTGAGGCCTGGTCAATGGTTATTCCGTGGGTGGGTTTCCCGTTGGCTGATTTAATAAAGAAGGTGCAGCCTACCTCGAAGGCAAAATATATACAGTTCGTTACGCTAGAAAGACGCTCAGAAATGCGGGGGCAGCGATCGATTGCCGCAGCAATTGATTGGCCTTACCGTGAGGGTTTACGGATGGATGAGGCTATGAATCCATTGGCCTTTTTGGCGGTGGGTTTATACGGTAAGCAGTTGCCGAATCAAAATGGTGCGCCGCTGCGTTTGGTGGTGCCATGGAAGTACGGTTTTAAAAGTATTAAATCAATCGTCAAAATTCGATTTTTGGAAAAGCAGCCCACGACAACATGGCAGGATTTGGCACCTGCGGAATATGGCTTTTATGCCAATGTGAACCCTGAGGTGGATCATCCGCGCTGGAGTCAAAAGATCGAGCGAAGACTGCCCTCTTCTTTCTTTAGCCCCAATCGAATTCCAACAGAGCCGTTTAATGGCTATGGTGAACAGGTTGCGCATCTTTATAAAAATATGGATTTGAGAAAGTTTTATTAATGCTTTGGCGTAAAAGAATCACCTTTATTGTTAGCCTATTGCCATTACTGTTTTTGGTGCAGGCCGTGGTTACAAATACCTTGGGTCCAGATCCGGGTAAAGAGTTTGTGTTGTCTCTGGGTTTTTGGGCTATCACCTTTTTATGGCTGACCCTGGCGATATCCCCTTTAAAAAGACTGACGGGTAAGTCTGAGTGGTTGCGTTATCGGCGTATGCTTGGATTGTATTGTTGGTTTTATGCATCTTTACATTTAATGTCGGTTGCGCATTTTTTGTTGGGATGGAGTCCGGCAATATTTGTAGAGGAATTTAGTGAGCGCCCCTATATGGCGCTGGGGATTATAGCCTGGTGTTTGTTGGTGCCTTTGGGGGTGACATCGAATCGTTGGATGATAACGCGTTTAGGTAAATACTGGCGTCGACTACATCAGTTGGTTTATGTCATTGCCCTGTGTGTGATGCTTCACTTTTGGTGGCTGGTGAGATCGGACTATAGTGAGGTGCTGGTGTTTGCTTTTGTGTTGATTGCGCTGCTTGGTGAACGACTTTGGCTTCAAATCAAACGATTTAGGCTGAGTTGATTTATGAAAGGTTTATTATTTACTTGTTTGCTGCCGAGCCTTGATCCCTATGATGCGCTGCTTTTTGGTGAGATAGGTCTTCATTAGAGGTTGGCTGGGTTAGGTTTTAACCATTTCCTGGTTGGCAAATAAGCAGTAAACATTAATTTCACAATTTGTTTTAAAATGACTTGCCAAGGCGGATTAGATCTCTATAATGCGCCGCTCTTCAACGGGCTAAGGTCAGTTGGAGAGGGGGTAGAAGACGGTGTTATTGGTGCTTCTGATCTCGGTAAAATCTTTTGAAAGCCATTTAGCGACTTCGCTAAAAAAACAT
>JBNMPS010000046.1:0-17884 GCA_051277005.1 Pseudohongiellaceae bacterium | reverse complement strand
TTTTTTTGGTTACTTTCTTTGGGCTAGCAAAGAAAAGTAACTCGCTCAGCAAGGCGAAATAATAGCTACAAATGGGGAGCAATTTTCGCCGGCATGGCACTAATTTATTTCAGCAATTATACTCATAACACCATTAAAAAAGGCCGGTTAAAACCGGCCTTTTAAATCATTAAGCTGTGATGTTATCCACCACAAACTCATGCACTTTATTGATATCGTTGGGCAACACCGTACAGCGCTCTTCTAACTCAAACAAGTCAGCCATGTGATGCGGTAAAGCCGGTTCGTGCGGGTAGCCCGCCTTCATCACAGCTTCTGGGAACTTAGCAGGATGCGCCGTCGCCAACGTTACCATGGGGACGTCCTCATTACGACGGGTCTGTCTTGCAGCCTCAACACCAATAGCTGAGTGTGGATCTAACAAGTATTCAGACGCTTCATACACCTCAGAGATCACTTCTACGGTTTTCTCATCATCAACTGCATAGCTATCGAATAAATCACGTACTTTTGCAAAAGCCGCATCGGTGATTTGTACGTCTTCAGTTTGGAAGCGCTCCATCAGATCTTTAATCGCCGCGCCATCGCGATCGTAGCAATCAAATAACATACGTTCGAAATTACTGGAAATAACAATATCCATTGAAGGTGACAAGGTATGCTCTAACGTCTTTTTAGAAAAATCATTATTAGAAATACAACGATGCAAGATATCGTTTTTGTTGGTAGCCACCACAAGTTGATCAATAGGCAAACCCATTTTTGACGCTAAGTAACCGGCGTATATATCACCAAAGTTACCGGTCGGCACTGAAAAAGCCACTTTACGGTGCGGGCCACCCAAGGCAAGTGAGGCATAAAAATAGTAAACAATCTGCGCCATGATACGAGCCCAGTTGATCGAGTTAACGGCCACTAAGCTGCGATCTGAGGGTAAAAAGCTTTTATCATTGAAGCTGGCTTTAACCATGCTTTGGCAATCATCGAAGTTACCTTCAACCGCGATATTGTGAATGTTTTTTTCAGTTACCGTGGTCATTTGCTTACGCTGCACATCTGATACGCGCCCATGCGGATGCAAAATAAAAATATCAATATTATCGCAGCGTTTACAGCCTTGAATAGCGGCAGAGCCGGTATCACCGGAGGTCGCCCCCATGATCACAACCTTTTGCTGCTTACGTTCTAAAAAATAATCCAAAAAACGGCCAAGCATTTGTAAGGCAAAATCTTTAAACGCCAGCGTTGGGCCCTGGAACAATTCCAATACCCACTCGTTTTGCCCTAACTGAACTAAAGGCGCTACGGCAGGGTGACGAAAATCCACATAGGAGTCATCAACAATGGCTTTTAAATCAGCATCAGGAATACAGCCGCCCACAAAAGGCTGAACAATTTTATAAGCCAAATCGGTATAGCTTAAAGTCGCCCAACTCGCGATTTTTTCTTTAGTGAATATTGGCAATTGCTCTGGCACATACAAACCACCGTCTGGTGCCAAACCGGTTAATAATACTTCTTCAAAATTCAGAGCCGGAGATTCGCCACGGGTGCTGATATATTTCATAATTTCATCTACTTAAAACTAAAACTTTAAAAATTGATTAACCGGCTAATGATTCAACACGAATTCGCGTGACGTTGCCACTAATATTCTCTAATGATTCAATCTGTGTGATAGCCTTGTTCATTATTTTCTCAACAACGCGATTGGTAATTAAAATCATGGGGACTGTATTATCACCTTCAGCAGGCTCTTTCTGAATGATAGCTTCGATACTGATACCCGCATCAGACAGACACTGAGAAACCTCAGACATAACACCCGGCTTGTCTTGCGCCGTCATCCGTAAATAGTATGCCGTTTCTATTTCATCAATGGGCAAGATGGGCGTATCACTTAAGGCTTCTTTGTTAAAGCTCAAGTAAGGTACGCGATACTTAGCATCAACCGTCAAGGTGCGAGCCACATCAATTATATCGGCAATCACCGACGAAGCCGTTGGCTCACTTCCCGCACCGGGACCATAGTATAATGTTGGGCCAACAGCGTCGCCTTTCACCAACACCGCATTCATTACACCATTAACATTGGCGATTAAACGCTTATCAGGAATTAAAGTCGGATGCACACGCAACTCAATACCATTGTTAGTTTTACGAGCCACACCTAAGTGCTTAATGCGATAACCCAGCTCTTCGGCATAGTTAACATCATCGGTAGATATTTTGGTAATACCTTCAGTAAAGGCTTTGTCGAACTGTAACGGAACACCAAAAGCTAACGAAGCCATAATGACTAGTTTGTGGGCCGCATCAATACCTTCAACATCGAAGGTGGGATCAGCTTCGGCATAGCCTAACGCTTGAGCTTCTTTCAATACATCGTCAAAGGCGCGACCTTTGTCGCGCATTTCAGTAAGAATAAAGTTGCCTGTACCGTTAATAATACCAGCCAACCATTCAATCTTGTTGGCAGATAAACCTTCACGGATGGCTTTGATGATGGGAATACCACCCGCAACCGCTGCTTCGAAAGCGACATTAACGCCCTTTTCACTAGCAGCAGCAAAAATTTCATTACCATGTTCGGCAATCAAGGCCTTATTAGCCGTAACCACATGCTTGCCATTTTCAATCGCTTTAAAGATCAAATCTTTAGCAACAGTAGTGCCACCAATAAGCTCAACAATAATATCGATGGATGGGTCTGCTACCACATCAAAAATATCGCGGCTAATAGTCACAGAGCCCGTATCAATTGCAGGATTTTCACGACGCTGACCAATATGGGTCACTTCGATATCACAGCCAGCTCTGGCTGAAATTTCGGTAGCGTTACGCGCCAACACGTTGAATGTTCCAGCACCCACGGTGCCTAATCCACAAATACCTACTTTTACCGGGCTCAAACTACTATCCTCGTTGACAAAAAATCAGAGGCGCAATTGTAGTAGAGCTGGTTCAGGGATGCACCTATTTTAGGGCGTAAAACGTAGATTTAAAGCGACTTTAGACGCTAGTGAACGATCACCCAGCTCTAGGGTAAAACGGGTGATTCGGTAACGTCACGTTCCGAGGCCTCAACAGGCTCTTGCGGAGGCTCAATACCCAATAAATTAAAGATTTGAAGAGCCCTTAACAGACCCTCAGTCAAACGGCCATCTGGCGTCACAACGGCGGGTAACCGCTTAATGCCTAGAGCCTTAGCCAGCTCAATATGTTTATCCATCAAGCCTTCAGTGCAGCTTTGCTCCGCTAGCGAGCGCCCTTGCATCATCATATCCAATGCTGCCTGCGGCTCTTTACTACACCACGTTCTGCGAACTTTATGATAAGCCGCCGAGCCTGGTTTTTGTCGATTATAAGAAAGATAACGCACCTCAACACCGGCAGCATTTAACACCGCAGACTCTTGATGCTGGAATTGACAGTAATAACAATCAATATCGACAAACACATAGATGACATGTTTGGCCTGCGCCATTTCACCCACAGGCATTTCGTCTATCGGTAAATCGGCCGACAAACTCACTACTGCCCCCTCAATACTCGGCTCAGTAGCGCCATTAACAGTCACATCAACCACTGGCAAAGTTAAATATTCATTAGCTTGCAAGGTAGCCAATAGCTGCGCATTACTCTTTTGCTTTAACTGCTTAGTCAGATCAACCACCGCCCCAGCAGAAGCCTGAAACAAATTACCAGCTAAAAAGTACTCGCCGTCCGGCAAGGCATAAAGAATCAATCCACTAGCAAAATGCACCTGAAACAATGAGCCATTAGCAACAGCATTAATTGACACCACCCGCTTAAGAGGGAAGTTAAGCTGCATGGCTGCCATTAACGTCTGCGCTTCAATTCCTTGCCCTTCAAAACCTTGCACTGCAATTTGAGACTCGACACGCGACCCATCAACACCCATTGTCTCAACATTTTGTTTTACAGCGTTAGCACTAAAGCTTAGCGACTCGGCAAATGTCAAAGACGCAAAGAATAAACCGATGAACGCTGCGAATTGTTTCATGTTCGACCTTTTAATTATTATATGCCTAAAGCAGCGGCTAATTTTTCAGCCGGCATGTATCCCGGTAACAACTGACCAGAGGAAGTAATGATGGCAGGCGTACCACTCACCCCCAACTTTTGCCCCAGCATATACTGCTTGGCGACGGGGTTGCCTTCACATAAATTAAGCGGCACCTTCTTACCTTGTTTTAAGCCGGTTAGCGCCTCATTAGGATCATCCGCACACCAAGCCGTGACGATTTTATTGTATGACTGTGAACCAATACCCGCACGCGGATAGGCCAAGTAACGCACCTCTATACCCAGCTCATTAATTTTGGCAACCTCATTGTGTAATTTGCGGCAATAACCACAATCGATATCGGTAAATATGGTGACAAAGTCTTTCGCCTTTTGCGCGGGTGAAAACACAATCATTTCTTTACGAGGAATTTTTGCCATCGCCTCAGCTCGCTCACCGTCGCGTTCAAGCTCAGCTAAGTTAACAAAACCTTTAGGAGTGATTTGGAATATATCACCGACAATAAAATACTCGCCATCTGCCGAAGAATAAACGGTAGGACCATTTTGCACCTGAACTTTATACACCCCCTTGAAGCGCGATACATCAATCGACTGCAACTGCCAATCTGGGCGTACATTTTGGAAGGCTTTGGTGATATTTGCTGTTACATCAGCAGACGCTTTTTGTATCTGAGCATAAGCCTCAACGCTCAAAAAACAGACAGCAATAGCAAATACAAAAACACGCTTCGATAATCTTCTCATTATTTAAAACCTAGTTATATTTATCAATACGCTATTGGAACCAATCTGACCTTATTAGTTCAGTCTTCACCCCCTGGGGTGATGTTCAGCGTGTAAGTCTTTCATTCTAGCTCTAGCTACATGGGTATAAATTTGAGTGGTACTTAAATCACTATGCCCCAATAACAATTGCACCACCCGCAAATCAGCACCATGGTTAATTAAATGAGTGGCAAAAGCATGGCGTAACGTGTGCGGCGATAAGGATTTTTTGATACCTGCCCGCTTCGCGTACAACTTAATACGATGCCAAAATGTTTGACGGGCCATCATATCACCTCGCCGAGACGGAAACAGGACATCGCTCACTTTTGCACCCAAAAGTTCTGCGCGGCTCTTTTGCACATATTCCTTCACCCAGTACAACGCCTCCTCACCGGTAGGTACCAAGCGCTCCTTACTGCCCTTGCCCATCACTCTCACCACCCCTTGAGTAACACTAAATTGCCCCAGGGTCAGCGAAACCAACTCGGTAACCCGTAGGCCCGAGGCATAAAGTAACTCCAGCATCGCTTTATCTCTAAGCTCTAGAGCATCTTCCACATTGGGTTCATTCAGCAAATCACCTACATCTTCTTCAGAGAGAGTCTTTGGCAAACCACGCCCTAGCTTGGGGCTATCAATATCTAAAGTAGGGTTAAGGGCAATAACTGATTCACGTAATTGATATTGATAGAAACCACGTAAGCAAGATAGCAGCCGAGCCGTCGTGCGCGCCGACTTTCCCAGTTCACGGTTTTTAGCTAAATAATCAAATACATCTGCCTGTTCAACATGCAGCAAACCGGCTTTTTTATGTGCGAGAAAGTCTGAAAATTGCTTGAGATCACGCCGATAAGAAGAAAGGCTATTTTGGCTCAACCCCCTCTCCATCCAAATGGCATCGAGGTAGGTATCTATAATGGCGAGTTGGTTTTCAGGGGAAGTCATCAATGATTCATGCGGTTATTTTTAACTAACTTAACATGAATGACATTAGCACAAAACCGGTGACAACCCATTGCCACGTAATGTTGCTACCCAAGGTACTTGCTAACGCCTGCTGTCTAAAGGCGATCAAAGGGCAAATCACCCTCCGTTTTTTGAATCAAAAAAAAGCAGCCGAAGCTGCTTTTTTGGTAGAAATAGAGCTTATTTGCCCAATTTCTCTTTGATACGTGCTGCACGACCAGTAAGTTCACGCAAGTAATAAAGCTTGGCTTGACGAACTTCACCGCGACGTTTAACAGCAATGCTATCAACTAACGGGCTGTAAGTTTGGAACGTACGCTCCACACCAACACCGTGTGAAATTTTACGAACAGTGAACGCAGAGTTTAAAGCACGGTTACGCTTACCGATTACAACACCTTCAAAAGCCTGAAGACGCTCACGCGTTCCTTCTTTAACTTTAACTTGTACAACAACGGTGTCACCCGGGCCAAAGGCTGGAATCTCTTTAGTCATTTGTTCAGCTTCAAGCGCTGCAATAATTTTGTTCTTGCTCATAGCATTTTCCTAAAAATAAAGCTGTTTCATACAGCTATTTATAACCCTGTACTTGTATGCTTTTTATTGTACATTTTCTCCCGTGCGGTCAGGGACGAAAAACATACACATACATTGGTACAGATGATTGATGCGTTTTTTTACAACCGAACGGCTTAGCTTTCGCTGCCCTGCTCGGCGATAAAGCTCGCCAGCAATGTCTCTTCTTCAGCAGTTAACTCACGAGCCTCTATTAAGTCTCGTCGTCTCAGCCAAGTTCGCCCTAACGCCTGCTTTAAGCGCCAGCTTCGTATTTTTTTATGGTCACCACTCAACAGTACTTGCGGTACCGCCACACCCTCTAATAACTCGGGGCGCGTATAGTGGGGACAATCTAATAAGCCATCGGCAAAGGAATCTTCCTGCGCGGATTGCTCATGCCCTAATGCTCCGGGCAGCTGCCTGACAATCGTATCGATCATCACCATGGCCGCTAATTCGCCACCACTTAATACATAATCACCGACAGACCATTCTTGATCTATCTCGGCGTCTATTACTCGCTCGTCAACACCTTCATATCGGCCAGCGATAAAAATCAGTTTTTCATTACTTACCAGCTCTTCAACACCTTGCTGGTTAAGCTGGCGACCCTGCGGTGATAAATAAATCACTTTGGCATCATCGCCGATAACATTTTTGGCCGCCTTGATTGCTTTACGCAATGGCTCCACCTTCATGACCATGCCTGGCCCACCCCCGTAAGGTCTATCATCTACGGTGCGATGTTTATCTTCGGTAAAATCCCTAGGATTCCACAACTGCAGATTTAACAACTTTTGCTTTACTGCCCGGCTAGTTATACCGCTTTCGGTAATCGCCGTGAACATTTCTGGAAATAGCGTTATGACAGCTACCGTCAAACTATCTGCCATTACCCTTCCTGCTCTGTCGTGTTAACCCGAGTCAACCTGATTTAGAATTCCGGATCCCAATCAACTCGTATTAAACCATTTTCAATATCGACGTCTTTAATGAACTGCCCCGGCAAATAAGGAATTAAACGTTCCTCTTTGTCGATGCTGCCTGCGCATTTGCTCACCACTAAAACATCGTTAGCACCGGTTTCTAGTACATGGTCCACTTTGCCTAACAGCAGCTCTTTGCCGCTCTCATCAGCAGTGAACACCTTTAAACCTTCAAGCTGGTGCCAATAATATTCATCTTCAGCTAACGCTGGAAAAGCTTTAACTGAAGTCGCGATTTCACACTTACAGTACTGCGCAGCAATATCACGATCGTCAACACCACTAATTTGGGCAACTAAGCCCTTACCGTGGCGCTTGCCTCCTTCAAAGCTTATCGGCTGCCATTGGCCGCCGCGCTGAATGAAGCAATCCGTATAGCTGAACACATTTTCCATAGGCTCAGTATACGAATGAATCTTAATCCATCCTTTTATGCCATACACGGAGGTAATCTTACCGATTACGACCAGCTCCGGCAGTTCAGATGCGTCAAGTGCCATAGATTAAGCCGCTTTTTTAGCGCTCTTAATCAAGGTAGCAACGCGATCTGACAATTGAGCGCCTTGAGCTACCCAGTGATCAACGCGATCTAACTCAACACGTAAACTCTCTTCTTGGCCACGTGCAACAGGGTTGAAGAAACCCACACGCTCAAGATAACGACCGTTACGTGAAGTACGGCTGTCAGTTACAGTCAAGTGATAAAATGGACGCTTTTTAGAGCCACCACGAGCTAAACGAATAGTTACCATTCTTTAATTTCCTAACATATGTGCCGGCTTTATCGCCCGCAAAATCAAAATTCTATACCCAACCGCATTAACTAATCCGCTAGCCACGGGCTGGAAAGGCGCGGTATTTTAAGGGAAGGGAACTAACTTTAAAACCTTTTTTGTGGTTTTTAGGATAAATAACCCATTATCTTGTGTTGAATTACCCTAAAACCACCTTAAATAGGGATTTAAGGTGGGGAGCTGCTTATTTTGAGAGTCATGTAGCCATAATACTAACGACCAAACATACCGCCACCACCCATGCCGCCCGCACCGGGAGGCATCATGCCACCCATACCACGCATCATGTTGGCCATACCGCCCTTTTTACTCATTTTTTTCATCATTTTAGCCATTTGCTTATGCTGTTTGATGAGGCGATTAAGGTCTTGAATATCGGTACCCGAGCCCAGGGTAATGCGACGTTTACGCGAACCATTGAGAATGTCAGGGCTACGGCGTTCCGCCGGCGTCATGGAGCCAATCAAGGCCTCCATTTTCACAAACATCTTGTTATCGACTTGCTGTTGCGCCATTTGGGCCATGCCACCCATACCCGGCAACTTATCCAACATACCGGTAATGCCGCCCATGTTCTGCATCTGCTGTAGCTGATCACGTAAATCTTCTAGATCGAACTTTTTACCTTTCTGAATTTTTTTAGCGAGTTTGTCAGCTTTTTTCTTATCAAGCTTTTGCTCGGCCTCTTCAATAAGAGACAACACATCGCCCATACCTAAAATACGAGAAGCTATACGATCTGGGTGAAACGGATCAAGAGCGTCCACCTTCTCACCCACACCCATAAATTTGATAGGCTTACCGGTGATATGACGAACAGATAAGGCTGCACCACCACGACTATCAGCATCAGCCTTGGTTAAGATCACGCCGGTCAACGGCAAGGTGTCATTAAATGCCTTGGCCGTATTGGCGGCATCTTGACCGGTCATGGCATCAACCACAAATAGGGTTTCAATCGGCGTGATGGCCGCATGCAGATCTTTGATCTCTGCCATCATCGCTTCGTCTATCGCTAAACGACCGGCAGTATCCACGATTAATACATCGGCAAACTTAAGCTTGGCTTCTTTAATAGCCGCATTGGCAATATCAATAGGCTTTTGATCAGCGTTAGAAGGGAAGAAAATAGAACCTACTTCACCCGCAAGAGTCTCCAGCTGCTTAATCGCCGCGGGGCGATAAACATCGACACTCACCACCATGACTTTTTTCTTTTCTTTCTCTTGTAAGAATTTAGCCAACTTGGCAACAGAGGTGGTTTTACCCGCACCCTGTAGTCCCGCCATCAAAATAACCGCTGGCGGCTGAGTGGCTAGATTAAGCCCTTCATTAGCCTGCCCCATAACTCTTTCAAGCTCGTCACCAACGATCTTAACAAACATCTGGCCCGGGCTAAGGCTCTTGCTAACCTCCTGCCCTACTGCACGCTGCTTTACCGCCTCAACAAAGTCTTTAACGACTGGCAGAGCTACGTCGGCCTCCAACAGAGCCATGCGCACTTCACGCAATGTCTCTTGAATATTCTCTTCGGTTAAACGCGCAGAACCAGAAATGCTGCGCAGGGTATGGGATAAACGTTCCGTTAAACTATCGAACATGGGCTGTGCTTCTCAAAAAGATGCCCTAGCTTAAGACCTACCTCTTATTTAAGGGTTATCTTTTACTAGCGGCTATTGAAATCATCGGTGTAAACTGTTCAAGTATACCTGAGCCTAGGTCGCTAACCCAAGCCCAATTAAAAGCACGATAAGAAACAAGGCTAATTACGGGTAACTGCTAGGAATAACAACCACTTATAACTAACCGTTAGTGACAATAAGAAACAACAATGATCCTGATTTTTAGCATTAGCGCAATCGCCCTTTATTTAATCAGCGCAAGCTATCAAGGGGCTTTTATTCTTAACTGGGCACCGCAACCCAAAAAGCACCTCATGCTAGCAGTAACAACGGCCGCCATTATCTGTCACGGCCTTATACTCTTTAGCCGTCCTTTAGATTTGGGCGTAATCAATATTGGCTCGCTAATATTTTGGTTTATCGCCACGCTAGCGCTCATCAGTAGCTTGCGTCGTCCTATCTACAACCTATTTGCTCCCTTGCTCCCCTTAGCTGCACTGTCAATTTTAGCGTCTCTTAATGGCACGGATAGCCATCAACTTGAGAACCAATTAAGCAAGGGCATGTTAAGCCATATTTTAAGCTCCATACTGGCCTACAGCGTGTTAACCATAGCGCTGTTTCAAGCCATGGCCTTAAGCATGCAAGACCGCCAACTTAAGCAACATCACGTAAAAGGCATTTTACGTGCACTGCCACCGCTGCAAACCATGGAAGCCATCTTATTTGAACTGCTTTGGGTAGGCGTGATATTACTGAGTGTTTCAATTTTGAGTGGTATGCTGTTTCTTGAGGACATCTTCGCCCAACACCTCATCCATAAAACGATATTAACCATTGCCGCTTGGTGCATTTTTGCCACCCTACTCTGGGGCCATTGGCAGCTGGGCTGGCGCAGCCAAACCGCGGTACGCTGGACTATTGGCGGTTTTTTAGCCTTAATGTTGGGTTACTTTGGCAGTAAAATCGTTTTGGAAATTATTCTTCGCTAGAGCGTATTGCACCTAGCAGCTTTTTTCTGCAAGATAGCCGCTTCGAAATATCACAAGGATAAACGCTCGTTGAACGAGTTACCGCTAAACCTACTCTTTAGCATCTTAGCCATACTTCTATTACTTTCGGCATTTTTCTCCAGCGCCGAAACCGGCATGATGTCTCTCAACCGTTATCGCCTAAAACATTTGCTCAAGAAAAAACATAAAGGCGCGCGCCGTGCGTGGCGCCTTCTCCAAAAGCCAGACCAATTGATTAGCGTTATTTTGATTGGCAATAATTTAGTTAATATTGTGGCGGCATCCATTGCCACCATTATCGGCATGAGGCTTCTAGGTGACACGGGCATTGCCGCTGCATCTTTACTTCTTACTTTAGTTTTGTTGATTTTTGCTGAAATAACACCAAAAACGATTGCTGCCCTGCACCCAGAAAAAATTGCTTTTCCCGCGGCAAGGATACTCAGCGTTCTCCTAAAAGTTCTTTTCCCCGTTGTTTGGCTAATCAACACTGTCACCAATAGCCTTCTCAGGTTATTGGGAGTAGACCCAAAACTAG
This sequence comes from Pseudohongiellaceae bacterium, assembly GCA_051277005.1. Taxonomy (GTDB): domain Bacteria; phylum Pseudomonadota; class Gammaproteobacteria; order Pseudomonadales; family Dasaniaceae; genus Dasania. Next base: position 6,586 of record JBNMPS010000046.1, on the reverse strand, counting down.
CCACCAACGAGGAACTCAGCTCGGACGAACTTCGCACCATCGTTGGCGAAGCAGGCCCCCATATACCCAAGCGCCATCAAGGCATGCTGATCAACATTCTCGACCTAGAAGATGTGAGCGTGGAAGAGATTATGATTCCTCGCAATGAAATCATTGGCATCGACATACAAGACAGTGACGATGAAATTCTTAATGTGCTACACGACTGTGAATACACTCGTATTCCGGTCTACGATAACGACATCAACAATATTCTAGGTGTGGTACACCAGCGCAACGTCAGCCGACTAATTGATACTGAAGGCTTAAATCGAAAACAACTTAACAAAGAAATGACTGAACCCTACTTTGTTCCGGAAAGCACACCACTAAACACTCAACTGGTTAACTTCCAAAAACAAAAGCAGCGTATGGGCATGGTGGTTGATGAATACGGTGTTGTACAAGGGCTAGTGACACTGGAAGATCTTCTGGAAGAAATTGTGGGTGAATTCACCTCGAATCTATCTGATAACACAGAAGATATTCACTCAGAAGCAAACGGCAGCCACTTAATTAACGGCACCACAACTATTAGAGACATCAATAAAAACCTAGGGTGGGATTTGCCCACTGAGGGCCCTAAAACACTCAACGGACTACTTATCGAATACCTGGAATCTTTTCCGGATGGTACTGTTTGCGTGAAAATTAATAACTACTTCTTTGAAATAGTCGAAGTTAAAGACAATATGATTCAAAACGTCAGAGTCCACAAGCTAACCACCCCTATCAAGGATGATGACTAGTCGTCCTTTCAAAAAGCTATCTAAACTTACACCCTTTATTCAAACCTGTATAACTAATCCTGTGTGAAAGCGTTACAACAACATGTTTTTATTAAGCTTATTGAATCGTGTTTTGCACTCAACAAGTATTTCGCGTTTTTCATCATTACTGTACATCACCCAATCGGTAATTTCTAAAGATGAGCGATAACACCCCTCACAAATATCGTCATTATTTAGCACGCACACTGAGATACAGGGCGATTTAACAAATTTTTTATCAGACATATTATAACTCTAAAGACTTAACACATTTTAAATAATTGATTGATCAACAGACCTTAACGCGCTTGCGCCAATTAAACTATTGTTAGTCACGGCACTCACTACGGCGCTCTTCATAACAGGGAAATTGAACATTAAAAAAACCTGCCATTAAATCAGCAGTCAATTGAGCGGTGACCCCCGTCAATACATGCTTTTGATAGATAAATTGCGGCGATAATCGTTCTGCACCACCATCCTCCTGTAAAATAAACTGCCAATTTTTAACCTGGCCTAATTGCGCCAAAGGAATGGTAAAAATAGCTTCAACTTCTTGCGGGCTAGGCGTTAAATCGACGGTATCATCAATCAAACCGACACAGGGTGTTAACAAAAAACCACTTCGCGTTATACGTTTATTAAGCTGCCCTAAATACTGAACAGCTGAAGCAGGCAAAGCAATCTCCTCTTCAGCTTCACGCAAGGCCGTTGCCAAACAATCAGCATCATCACTCTCGGGCTTACCACCCGGGAAAGCGATTTCCCCTGGATGCAAAGCCAGCCGTTCAGAACGCTTGGTTAGCAGTAATTCAGCCCGCCCATTAATATTCATAACCGCCATTAATATTGAAGCATTTCGCACAGGCTCCGATAAAGTGTCGTAGCCATTGCCAAGCCATATAGCAGGCTTATAAGCTTGCTGACTAAAGCCAACTTCGAGTAAACATTGCTTAGCCTGATAAAAATCCATTAGGGCGCGCTGGTATCGGGCTCAGGTGCTGGCAGCTTATCGAAAGCCGTCACCCCTTGCTGCTCATAAAATGCATCGGCAAATTCTTGCAAACGATTATCAGTAATCGCATCACGTATATTTTTCATATGCGTTTGATAATAACGAAGATTATGAAGGGTATTTAACTGACTGCCCAATATCTCTTTACACTTATCAAGGTGATGTAAATAAGCGCGGCTGAAGTTTTTACAAGTATAACAATCACACTCAGGGTCTAGTGGCTCAGTGCTGTGTTTATGTTTGGCATTGCGTAATTTAATCACACCCTGCGAGGTAAAAATATGGGCATTACGTGCATGGCGAGTAGGCATAACACAATCGAACATATCAATACCGCGCATAACGGCCTCAAGTAAATCTTGCGGCGTGCCGACCCCCATTAAGTAGCGGGGTTTATTCTCGGGCATCTCATCGGTAATACAGTTAAGCACCTTAACCATTTCATTTTTAGGCTCACCCACCGATAACCCACCAATAGCATAACCATCAAAACCAATGTCTTTTAAACCGCCGATAGAAACCTTACGCAAATCTTCAAACATACCGCCCTGCACAATACCAAACAGTGCCGACGAGCTAGCGCCGTGTGCATCTTTACTGCGCTGCGCCCATCGCAATGACAACTCCATGGAGTCTTTGGCTTCTTTATGCGTAGCGGGATACGGTGTGCACTCGTCAAAAATCATGACGATATCTGAGCCTAAATCGCGCTGCACCTCAATAGATTTTTCAGGATCGAGAAATATTTTAGAGCCGTCAATCGGTGATCTAAATGACACCCCTGCCTCTGTAATTTTACGTAACTTACCCAAGCTAAAAACTTGAAAACCACCCGAGTCAGTCAGTATCGGCTTTTTCCAGCCCATAAAGTCATGCAGGTCACCATGAGCTTTAATGACCTCGGTGCCCGGGCGTAACATCAAATGAAAGGTGTTACCTAAAAGAATATCAGCACCTATTTCTTCAACATCCCTAGGCAACATACCTTTAACGGTGCCATAAGTCCCTACCGGCATAAATGCTGGCGTCTCGATTGTGCCCCGTGGAAATTTCATCCGGCCACGCCTAGCCTTGCCCTCGGTATTATCCAGTTCAAATTCCATAAAGGTTTTGCGCTCTGGTGTATCACTCATTCTTTAACTCTCTAATCACTTAATCTTTCTGGCTATTTGATTTAACTACTACCTACTTACCTATTACCCATTACCCATTACCCATTACCCATTACCCATTACCCATTACCCATTACCCATTACCTTAATTTTTCCGGTAAAACAAACATGGCATCACCATAACTAAAAAAACGATAACGTTGCGCTATCGCTTCTTTATAGGCGTTAAAAACGTTCTCTTGACCAGCAAATGCGCTCACCAACATAATCAAGGTTGATTCAGGCAAATGAAAGTTCGTCACCATGGCATCTACCGATTTAAAATCATAACCCGGGTAAATAAAAATCTCGCTGTCACCGTAAAAGGGTTTTAACTCACCACTTTGAGAGGCAGATTCTAAACTGCGTACTGCCGTCGTCCCCACCGCCACTACTCGGCCACCTTCAGCTCGGGTTGCCAGCACCTGCTCGCACACCGCCTCACTGACTTCGATATATTCAGCGTGCATTTTGTGCTCAATAATATTATCCACTCGTACGGGCTGAAACGTGCCCGCACCCACATGCAAGGTTACAAACGTTATTATTACCCCCTTATCCGCACATTGTTGTAAAAATACTTCGCTAAAATGCAAACCTGCCGTAGGGGCTGCGACAGCACCTTCATTGCGACCAAATACGGTTTGGTATCGCTCTCTATCACTCAGTTCATCTTCCCTATCGATATAGGGAGGAAGCGGCATATGGCCAATACTATCCATCACCTCAACCGCATTACCCCCTTCAATAAAGCGTAACTCAAACAAGGTATCGTGACGGCCAACCACCTCAACCTTAGCCAATACGGGGTCACTGCCTTCAGTCGCCACCAAATGTAGCTCAGCTCCGGGCTTTGGCGACTTGCTAGACCGAACATGGGCCAACACTGTATTTTGATCAATTAAGCGCTCTACCAAAATTTCAATGCGCCCACCGGTGGCTTTACGCCCCCATAGCCTAGCCGCAAGCACCTTGGTATCGTTGAGCACCAACAAATCACCTGAATTGAGCTGATCTAATAGATTAGTGAATTGCTGGTGTTCAACCCCACCGGTCTCACCGTTTAATATCAGTAAACGGCTGGCCGTACGCTCTTCCATGGGATAGCGAGCAATCAGCTCATCGGGTAATTCGTAGTGAAAGTCAGATAATTTCATTAACATAGCGGCAATCAATAAAGGCTGGAGCAATAAGGCGCGCAAGATTACCGTAAAATCGATAAACAGACCAGAAAACAGTCACTTAATAAAGGTGATTAAATCCAAGAAAGCCGTTGATCTTTCAAATACGGTTGCTATAATGCGCCGTTCTTAAGTCGTGCCAGCATGATAAAGTTGGTAGGCATTGGGGATTCAAACCCCAAAAGGGGTTGATTAAAAAAATATCTATACCTAACTGTTTTTTTAAGGACAAAGACGCTATAAAAGAGCTTTAAAAAGTTGTTTTATACTGTTTTATTGGCGAAGTGGCGGAATTGGTATACGCACGGCATTCAAAATGCCGCGTCTTCGGACATAGGGGTTCAAGTCCCCTCTTCGCTACCATTATTTAAAAAGAGGCTTTCAGCCTCTTTTTTTTGCCCTTTTTTTATCACCACCCACTTCGGCACACCCCGTACCTCAGCACCCCACCCTCGAACTAAAGTGCCAACACAAACCTAAAGTATTAGACACCTATTTAAAGGCATATCGGCAAGTATCAATACATCCGGTCAAACAAGCATGGGAAACGGCTAAAGGGGCAATTTGGGGTTTTGAACAACACCGCTAATTGCTCACAATGAAAATGGCTAAATTAAGGTTTGGCATCTATATTGTATAGTCTAAGTAGTTATTTAATATAATAATAGCGGTTATTAACTCAGGCATTAATAGGTATTTCTATGGCTTCAGAAGCGTCCAAAAAAAAATCCCCCCGTACTAAAAATAAAAAAATTACCACGGAAGACATTCTTCTTAAGCTCTGTCACTCAGTTACCGCAGTACTAGGCGCGGCCACCGGCAAACCCGTTAATCATTCTGCCATGGTGCAAAAAATTCAAAAAACCAGCTTACGCCCAGACTTAGGCTGCTTTGTATTGTTTGATGGTAGCTTCTCAGGCTTGGTCATTATTAACTTCTCCGGTAAAGCCGCCATTCAGCTATATCGTGACTACATGATCAATATGGGCATGCCCGCAGACGGATTAGCCAACCAACACACCGCTGACGAAGTGGGTGACGTGATGGGTGAACTGATGAACCAAATCGTTGGTAATTTCACTAGCATGATTGGTAAAGAGTTACAGACAGTCATCAATCAAAACCAACCTAAAATGATAGCCATTAACAAAAGTATCTCTATGTCGATAGACACCAATCGTGATCTCACACAAACACGTAGGGTCGCTTTCAAGACCGATCAAAACCACCCCTTCTTCCTTGAACTCGCCATGGACAAAACGGAGTTCATCAAGATGGAAGCGTTTGAAATAGAATGTGATATTAACCCTGATGACATTATTGACGAAGAAGCCAATAAACGTGCATTAGCTAAACAGGCTGCCGCTCATGCTATTGCTAATGCGAGTGGCAGTGAGAGCGATAACTTGATTGATTCTTTGGGTATATAAACGCTCTTTATCACACCAATAAACGGGCCAAGCTGGGTCCGTTAACAACCTTTTGGGTATGACGCGGAAGTTATTTTTTACTCGGTTTAAGGTGTTGGCTTATGCTTGATTAAGAACTGGGTAACAGATCATTGCATCAAATTGCAGATCGTATTATTAATTTTCGTATAAATGCTCTGAGCATTTCAACCAAGTTCTGCAGATTACTAGCGGCTTGAGTGATATCCTCCCCTGAAGCATTGCCTGCTTCAGCCATCTTAGCAATGCTTTGCATATCGCTGTTAACATGGATGCCCTAATAGCCAATAAAGAAGACGGATACACCGGTCTCTTCTGGGAGGCTCGCTACCACTATCAAGCGATTTTTTCTGAAGCCGCCCTATACTGAGCTGCATGGCCTATGTCGACATTAACCCTATTAACGACAAAATGGATCAAACCCCAAGAAAATCACGACATACCAGCATCAAAAGACGGCGAAAGATAAAGCTAGCCGTCTAATCTCTTTGACGACACAAATAATTGAGGAGCTTAATAACTCAAGGATAGCTGTGCGTAAACAATGGTTAATTAGCGGTATTTGACGCCTTATCACTGACTAAAAGCACCCTCGATATGGTTAATTTATGATTCAAAGCATTACATTTTATGATTAACGTTGGACATATTAATTTTCAAGAAGATAAGGCTTTATTAGTCATATAATATGATTATGGTATGAAAAAGAGACGTCGTTTATGGGCCTTGCATTGGAATACCACCACAAAGGACACCTTATAGTATACGGTGCAATACTGTTTTCTATTGCCTTACTATCCGTTAAAATTTACTTTATTTTAGAAAACTCTCTCGACGCTAAAAAAAATCAGCGTATATCATTAACATTAGCGGGCGACAGCGCATGCTCTCGCAGCTTATTATTGTTAACTCAATCGATTACCATAAAAACCCAACTATAGAGAATGCGCGAATACTAGAAGAGTCGTAACTACTCAGCGTA
>JBNMPS010000045.1:0-17947 GCA_051277005.1 Pseudohongiellaceae bacterium | reverse complement strand
GTTTATACGCCTGGAACACCTTGGCCGTTCAAGGTGCCGTGATGCAAATGGTCGCCCACGGTATTAGCACCGCAGCACTGTTTATGATGGCCGGCGCATTGCAACATCGTCTGCATACTCGCAATATGGATAAGATGGGTGGGCTTTGGCACTACATGCCACGCATGGGCGCTTGCGCCTTATTTTTTGCAGTCGCGTCTCTGGGTTTGCCTGGGCTTGGCAACTTTGTCGCTGAATTTTTAATTCTATTAGGCTTATTTAAAGTTTCCCCAGTGATGACAGCCATAGCCGCACTGGGTCTAATTACCGCTGCGGTTTATTCCCTATGGATGATGCAAAGAGCCTTTCAAGGTGAGAGCCGTTTAGAGTCCGGCCAAGCAGAAAAATTAAACGACTTTGATTCACGAGAAATGGCTACCATGGCCGCCATGATGGTGGCATTAATCTGGCTAGGGCTGTACCCGCAACCCGTTTTAGATTTAACACAGCCGGTTATTGATAGCTTACTCAATTTGGTTCAACTGAAACCCATTATGGCGGAGGTGAACTTATGACCAGCACCGACTTTCAAGCCCTACTTCCTTTACTTGTACTGAGTATTGGCGCTGTCGTGCTCATGCTACAAATTGCATTTTATCGTAATGTTAAGCTCACCAGCTTACTCACGTTGATTACTTTTGCGGCGGCAGCTTATTCCTGTTTACCTGCCGCTGAAGTGGCTCCACGTTTAGTCACGCCCCTATTACAAGCCGATCGAATGGCTTTAATGTTTAGCCTCTTGTTTTCTGTAGCAGGCTTTGTCACCACCGTTTTTTCTATCGACTACATGAAACGGCGTGACGACCAACCTGAAGAATATTTTTTACTGCTAATACTCAGCACTCTTGGAGCTTGCGTATTAGCTTACGCAGAGCATTTAGCCTCGCTGTTATTGGGCATGGAATTATTATCTGTCGCCCTTTATGCCCTTATCGCTTACCCCGATAAAACAATATTACCGCTAGAGGCCGCGACAAAATATTTAGTGCTTTCAGGTGCAGCTTCAGCGGCGACACTATTTGGCTTTGCGCTACTCTATGCCATCACCGGTACCATGGCCTTTACCGAAATGGGTGTGCAATTGGCTGAGCAGCCATCCGGCAACACCATGCTTTTGGTTGCGATGGTGTTTATATTATCGGGACTAGGGTTTAAATTATCGCTGGTACCGTTTCATATGTGGACACCCGATGTCTACCAAGGAGCTCCGGCACCCATTACCGGTTATTTAGCCTCGGTATCCAAAGCCGCTATATTCTTAGTCATGCTGCGCTGGATTATTGAAGCCAAGCTCTATCGCTACAACATGTTTCTTAACTGTATGAGCTTAATGGCTATTTTAAGCATACTGGTTGGCAACTGGCTGGCACTTCGGCAAGATAATATTAAACGCATGCTGTCCTACTCATCCATTGCGCATATGGGCTATTTACTAATCATTGTGGTTGTATGCGGTAAGAGTAGTAATCGTGCTCTGGCAATAGAAGCTGCCAATTATTATTTAATCGCTTATACCGCCACAACCCTCGCCGCATTTGGCTTACTGGCGTTAATCTCGGCGGAACACAAAGACAGAGAAAGTGTTGAGCTGAGTGATGTGCAAGGCTTGTTTTGGTCACACCCCCTACAAGCGAGTTTAATGTTAGTTGCCTTACTATCCCTAGCAGGCATACCCCTCACAGCGGGTTTTATCGCTAAGTTTTATATTTTCAGCGCCGCAGTTAGTGGCTATCACTGGAGCTTAATCACCGCGCTGGTGATTGGTAGCGGCATAGGTATCTATTATTACTTGCGAGTGGTTTATATGATGAGCAAACACAACTCAACAGAACGTGTTGCTCCCGTCATACCCAACAACTGGTCAATTCGCAGCCTATCGTGCCTACTAATCGCCAGTATTTTGCTATTAGGCACTCAACCTCAACCCCTAATGGAATACATAAGGTCTATACTCTAAATGATATACAACTCAACCCAACAGTAATAAAATAAAAAACAACGATCCATAAAACCACAACGACAAGACAACATAAGGGGGCGCCATGCTTCGTTCCATAGATTTGAGGGATTACATGATCCCTAACCCAGTAAAGATCAGACAAGAACAAAATTTGTTAGATGCCATGGAGCTCATCATCGATAATAAAGTCTCTGGAATTTGTGTCGTTGATGACCATGATCGCCTAGTGGGTGTACTTTCAGAAATGGATTGCCTTAAAGGTGTTTTAGGGGCGACCTATAATGAAAGTGGCATTGGCCCGGTGAGCGAATATATGTGCGGTGACAATATCATCACGGCATCACCCGGTGATGACATTGTTGATGTGGCGCAAGATATGTTAGCCAAAAAACACCGTCGCCGGCCTGTTTTAGACCACGGCAAATTAGTTGGCCAAGTTACCTGTAGGCAGTTGTTAACCGCAGTTAAAGGGTTTGCACATTAGAGCCAAAGGCTCATCGCTGATTTACTAGTGGGTAATACGCCTCTATACCCTGGTTTATAAAGAGCGGTTTACAAACAAACGTTACTTAGCCTAACCACGCCTTTAACCCAGCGTCCAAACACTGGAGCAAAGAGCTATTGGCAGAACTTACTGATATAAAAAAGGCTAACGAAAGATAAACCTTAGGGTTTTCGCAAGCCTGCCAACGCTATAGAAAAATCAGCCACTCTTCCATACCGCAACAATAGATGTTTGTATAGTCGATGACAACCTGCAATAGATTGATCCTCAACTTGTAGTAATTGATCTAAGGCCTGAAGATACTCCCCTGAATCTTGCAAAATATGCTGCGCTAATCGGCTATAGCTTAGCGATGTAAACTCTATTAAGTTCACCTGATACACGTAATAGTTCGACTGCGATAGACCATCAAGAGATTGAGGGGCTGTAACCGGTGAAAGCTCACAGACTGCATTCATAGAAGAATAGTCAGAAGCCCACAGAAGAGATGAGGATAGAGCCCAGCTTAACAAAGAAATTGCCAAGCTGGGTTTAATTAACCTGCACATAGTATCGCCAGTATCACTGACAGAAACAATAATTATTCAGTAGGTTTTTCAGTCGCAGGGGTTTCAGCTTGTTCTGCGTCAGGTTTTTCCGTCGCGGGGATTTCAGATTTTTCTACTGCAGGTTTTTCAGCCTGCCCTACTTGTTCTGCCGCAGGTTCAGCACTAGATTCTGAAGCCGCCTTTAAGGTAACCATATACTGACCGGGGTTATATCTATGTATGGCTCCCGTAGCCGTATCGGTAGATGAACCGAACAAGCCACCGATTATTAAATTCCCGAAAAACATTGGATTTATTTCTTTGGTTAAAGTCACAAATTGGCTATCAAATCCTTCTTTGACAAGTTCAATATTTGCCTTTTTACGAGAAACAGAAAGAGTAAGAGGCGTAACACCTACATCTATTCCGTCCATCTTTACCATCGCACCCCGTGGCAGTGAATCAATTGTTAGCTGCTCCTTGTCACCACTTACGATGGTTGAACAACCTGACAATAGAACAACAACCACCGAAAATACTGACAATAAAATCTTTGTCAAACTCATTACTTATCCTTTTTAAGTTATTATGTACTTGTTTAGCTTACATATTATTGTATGTATTGCTGGGTTACAATGGCTGAAGAAACATTACGCCATCAATCTCGAAAAAAGTGTGAATATTACCGAAAATGTCTATTACTTTTACCAAAAATATCACACTAACACTATTTCTCAGTATAGTATTAGCCACAAGCAATTCCAGCAGCACATCAGCAAATCCCATCGCTCAGAGCAGCAGTCTATACAACACCCAGCATAAAGCTCAACAATTAAACCTCCATGAAAACAAAGTATGGCTATCTTTACTGCATTTTCGGACAGATCCTGTTTCAGGAACAAGATCCAGCGAAATAGATAACCTTAAATTTTTCCTATCTTCATCGGGAGATCTCAACCCATTAAAAGAGCTGCACGCAACCCTGCAGTATTTTTTTTCACCCATCAGTACTGCAAGCACCCCACACCCACAATGCCTATATCCTGCAAGATTTGTATGGCTAGATGAACATTTGTCACTCAGTAACTTTTCAGATTTACCAAAGCCAGAGTGCCCAGATTTAGACGCCTGGCTTGAACAATTCCACAGCCAAGAATTAGTCGTTGTGTTTCCATCAGCTTATCTCAACAGCCCCTCATCTATGTTCGGGCACAGTTTTCTCCGTTTTGACGCTAAAGACAAAGATAATCATTCACCTTTGTTATCAAAAACTGTCAATTTCGCGGCTGACTCCACACAAATAAGTAAAACATCCAACCCATTAACCTATTTATACAAAGGATTGTTCGGCGGATTTAAAGGACTCACAGTAATTGAGCCTTTTTACAAATACAATCGCGAGTATAGTGACAACGAAAATAGAGAAATATGGGAATATAAACTTAATTTAAGCCAGCATAAAATTAAGTTTATATTGTTACATTTACATGAAGTAAAAGAGAACGCGTTTAATTATTATTTTTTGGATGAAAACTGCTCATACCGAGCACTATCGTTTATTAATATTGCTGCAGAAAGCACTGATCTTTTAAAAGGCTTTGAAAATTTCGCGACACCAATTGGCACTATCCGAGCGTTAATAGACAACGGATTAGTTAACGACTACAGCTACACGCCCTCCGCCAACACTCTTTTTTATCAATCTATAAAAATTCTTAGCCATAAAGAGAAAATAATAACCTACGATTTAATTTCAAATAAGATAGACGATCTTGCATTAAAAAAAATAACACCAAAAAAACAAGATATAATTCTTAATGCAGCAACACAGTATTTAGCTATATTAATTCGTCAAGACTCATTAAATAGAGATAAAAGTAAAAAAATACGCTACCAACTCATAGAAGCGCGAGAAAAACTTGACATAAACACATCAGCCCCTCCTCCATCACCACCAAACACGCGCCCCGATCAAGCACATCTTAACCGCCGCCTTAGCGTCAGTATTGGGAAAGAATCAGAAACCAGCACGCAACGGATCAGTTATCGTGGTGCATACCATAGCTTGGATGATCCTTTGGCTGGATTTGAACCTGGGCTAGAAATAGAAGCCCTAGGGATAACACTGAAAAATAATAATAGTGAAACATCTCTAGAAGAACTACTCTTAATTTCGATTACCTCTTTAAATCCACAAGATATATTTTTCAAACCCTCTTCATGGGCCATCAATATCAGCAGAAAAAAACTTCCCGATAAAGCTGATTTATTTTTAATGAATAATATCAATGGTAGCTATGGAGCAACCTATCAATGGAATAATATTCTTGGTTACGCCATGGGAAATCTATCGCTGCAAAGCAGTAGTAAATTAGATAAAAACTACCGTGCCGGCGTAGGTGGAACACTAGGCTTAATCTATAACACCAATAATATTCGTTATGAGCTAAAAACAACGTATGAAGACTATCTGGGACGAATGAGCGAAACACTTAGAACTATTTCAAGTGGATTAACCGCTCCAATTACTCGCAACACCGCCATTACCGCTAGTTACTTAAAACAGAAAAGTAAAACATATGATAACGAGAGAATTGAATTGGTTTTCAAATACTACTTCTAAATATTGTGCAGACCATCCGTTAATGATAACGTCTTCCGTACAGCTAAAAGTAACTAAACATAAAATCGCGTACTATAAATCATGAGCCCCCTCCTATACCTATACCCCCAGTAAATGTTAATAATTTACCAGAATGACAGCCCTCACTAGACAACTGGATAAACATACAGTACATTTACAATATGATTTTATATATCGCCGAGAAACCCAGCCTGGGGCGCGCCATTGCCGATGCCCTGCCCAAGCCCCATAAAAAAGCCGAGGGCTGTATTTATGTGGCCAATGGCGATTGTGTGAGCTGGTGCGTGGGGCATTTATTGGAGCAAGCCGAACCCGACGCTTATAACCCCGCATTTAAACAATGGCGCACTGAACATTTACCTATCATTCCTGAGCAATGGCAACTCAAAGCGAAAACCACCGCTAAAAAACAGCTATCGGTATTACGCAGGCTCGTCAAAGAAGCCAGTCATTTAGTTCACGCGGGTGACCCCGATAGAGAAGGGCAGTTACTAGTTGACCAAGTCATTGAGTTTTTAAACGTTAAAGGACCCAAAAGGGACAGTATCCAGCGCTGCTTAATTAACGATTTAAACACGCCCGCCGTTACCAAATCCCTTGCTCAACTGCGCCCTAATAAAGAGTTTATCCCCCTATCCGTTTCAGCACTGGCACGCTCCCGTGCCGATTGGCTTTATGGCATTAACATGACTCGCGCTTATACCTTGCAGGGCCAAAAAGTTGGTTACCAAGGCGTGTTATCCGTTGGCCGTGTGCAAACGCCCTTATTAGGCTTGGTGGTACAACGGGACGAAGATATAGCCAACTTTAATGTTAAACCTTTTTATCACGTTATCGCCCATATCAAGACGACGCAAGGCGAAACGTTTAAAGCCAAGTGGCAACCCAGCGAAGCCTGCCAATCCTATCAAGATGAAGAAGGCCGAGTCATATCCAAGCAGCTGGCCGATAATGTGGTTTCACGTATTAATGGCAAACCCGCGCGGGTGCTACTAAGCCAACGCAAAAATAAAAAACAAAATACACCGCTACCCTATAATTTGTCTAGCCTGCAAATTGATGCCGCCAAACGTTATGGGCTAAGTGCCAAACAAGTTCTAGACAGCTGCCAAAGTCTGTACGAGCGGCATAAATTATTGACATACCCCCGCTCTGATAACCGCTACCTGCCAGCACAACACTTTGCACAAGGCCCAACAGTTTTAGCAGCCATTGCTAACAACAGCGATCACTTAAATAAAGCTGTTGCTAACGCTGATTCAACGTTAAAAAGTAAAGCTTGGAACGACAGTAAAGTAGAAGCACACCACGCCATTATCCCCACAGAAAAGCACGCTAACTTAAATAATCTCAGCAACACTGAACGTAATATTTATGAATTAGCTGCACGGCAATATATCGCCCAGTTTTACCCCCCCCATGAATACCGCGACAGCGAGATACAACTACACATTGAAGGTGGCCACTTTATTGCCAAAGCCAAAGAAACTATCAATCCGGGCTGGAAAAGCTTATTTGAACGAGCAGATAAAAACACAAGCAGGACTGACCATAACCCCAGTGATGCCGCATTGAACACCACCCTACCTACCGTTAAGAAAGGTGATAAACTACAGTGCATCCACGGCGAATGCCTAGAAAAAGAAACGACTCCGCCTAAACCTTTTGATGATGGTAGCTTGCTATCAGCCATGACAGGCATTGCCCGTTATGTTGATGATCCATCACTCAAAAGTATACTCAAAGACACTGACGGCCTAGGCACTGAAGCCACCCGCGCCGGTATTATCGAGCTACTATTTAAACGCGGATTTTTAATTCGGCTCTGCAAAAAAATACACGCCAGCGATGCGGGTAAAGGTCTAATCAACGGCTTACCCGACATGGCAACTAAGCCTGACATGACCGCCCGATGGGAAATGGAGCTCAATGGTATTAGCCAGCGAGAAAATAACTACCAAGGGTTTATGCAGCCGTTAGAGGCAACTTTAAAGCAGCTTATCCATCAAAGCCAAAGCGAAGTATTATCCAGTTTAAGAGGTGTCAAAAGTACGGTTAAACCCTTTAAAAATAAACGTACAACCACCTCTAAAAAAGCGACCATACGTAAAAAAACGGCATAAACGACCCGTCTATTTTTAATTAGTCAACTTATACACGCCGCATCCCTCCAAGCATATCCACTTTGCACTAGCACCTTAATAAAAAGTGATGCAAAATCAATTAACTTAAAAATTTAATTAGACGTCCTGCACAGCCAACAAGGGTGTCGATATGCATAAAAACAAGCATTAACTTTAATGGATAAACAATGATAATCAACTGTCTATTATTCGACCGACTGACGACCTTAGATGCAATTGGACCAATGACAGTGCTTTCTAGGCTTCCGGATGTTGAAGTAAATTATATTGGCCTGCAAAAAGGCTTGATCCGCTCAGTTGAAAGTAAACTTGGCTTAATGATCGACCATAATTTATCCTCCGCACCTGGTTGCGATATTCTAATAGTTCCAGGAGGTCCCGGAATACGTGACCTGCTGCATAACCAGCCTTTGCTAACGTTCATCAAAAACACATGTGATTCTGCAAAATGGACGGCTTCAATATGTACAGGCTCTTTACTGTTGGGGGCTGCTGGCCTGCTACAGGGTAAAAAAGCTACAACCCACTGGAATGTACTCAACGACTTGAAGAAATATGGTGCAACACCTGTATCGGAAAGAGTTGTAATAGAAGGCAACCTTATTATGGGGGCTGGGGTTGCTGCGGGAATTGATATGGCATTAACGTTGTCCTCAATGATCGAGAGCGAAAAAACCGCAAGAGCTATACAATTAAAAATTGAATACGACCCTGCGCCTCCTTTTAATGGTGGTTCCCCATCAAAGGAATCTACTGAGGTTATCGCGTTAGCACGAGGAGGGCTGCAAGCAAAGGTGAACAAACGCAGTAGCTCGAACTAAATTTTCGCTGTATTTCAATTTAGTCCGGTGCTGCGGGAACCATAAGGATAAATGAAAATATTAACAAAAAATAATTCAAGATGGACGCAACCACCCGTCCGTTGAATTCAAGAGCTATATGAAGGCGCCATGAATAAAATCAACCCAAAGAAATTACTCAACAGCAAGTGGACGGCGGTCACGCCAACTAAAAAAGAAAAACACTTCATTGTGACTGAAATAGAATATGACGATGAAGAAATAGTCATTTTATGTTTGATAGAAGCCGTAATGTCGAAGCGATCGACTGCCATAAATTGGCATGATTTAAAAGATAGTAACAATTGGATTCATGGCTGGAAATAACATAGCTTATCGAACAAACAACTAACAAAAAAACAGCTGCCGAAAATAGGCTCTGAATAAATTCTGAGGTGCCGAGCATTAAAGATATGCCGGCTCATTTAAGCAAGGCTATTTAGTTTAACCCTTTTTCTAATAATAGGCCAAACTCATCGGCAGTGACAGGTTTACTAAAGAGATAACCTTGCGCATACTCACACTGTTGCTGTGCAAGGTAATCTAGCTGCTCTTGAGTTTCTACACCTTCAGCGACTACTTTTAACTTCAGACCGTGAGCCATGGCAATAGTAGCATTAACTAATTCTCGATCAGCCTCATCTTCGCATACGCCACTCACAAAACTGCGATCAATTTTAAGGGTATCAAACGGGTAGCGACGTAAATAAGTCATAGACGAGTAACCCGTACCAAAATCATCAATGGCTAGACTAACACCTAAATCAGTTAAGGCATTAAGGGTATCCTCGATAGTGGCATGTTTACTCATCATCACACCTTCAGTGATCTCTAATTTTAGCGAATCCCCTTTGATACCCTCTTGTTGAAGCGTATTTTCGATATGCTGTAAAAGGTCAACATCTCTGAATTGCCGAGGAGAAAGGTTAATGGCGATATTGAAAGGTTTTAAGTGTTTTTTTTGCCATTGTCCAGCCATTGCCAATGCTTCGGTTAAAACATACCGCCCTATTTGAACGATATGCCCGGTTTGCTCGGCAATGGGAATAAACTCAACCGGAGAGACGCTACCCAGCGTGGGGTTATCCCAGCGAAGCAAAGCTTCTGCGCCAACAATACTGTTGTTTTGTATATCGATTAAGGGCTGGTAGCACAAATGAAATTCATCCTGCGCCAAGGCGTTGTGTAATTGTTCTTCTAATATTAATCGGCGGGCAATACCACTATTCATCGACTCAGTAAAATAATGATAGCTATTACGGCCTTGTTCTTTAGTGTGATACATAGCTTTATCGGCTTTGCGTAGCAGTTCAGACGTAGTTACACCATCACCCGGGAAGCAAGATATACCAATACTGGTAGAAAGAATGACTTCTCTATTATCAATATGAAACAATTCATTAAAACAATCGAGTAGCTTTATGGCAATGTGACCGGCATCGGCAATATCGTTTAAACCGCCTAACAGGATAATAAATTCATCGCCACCCAAGCGCGCAACGGTATCAACCGAACGTACAGCCTTACGCAAACGTTCCGCCGTTTGCACTAAAATACGATCGCCGCTGTCATGCCCTAGCGTATCATTAATTTTTTTGAAGTCATCCAGATCTAAAAAAAGCACGGCAGCTTTACTATCACTACGTTTGGCTTCCTGCATGATTTTTTCCAAGCGATCTAATGCTAAAAAACGATTGGGCAAATCGGTTAAGGCATCAAAATGGGCTTGATATTGAATACGCTGTTGCTGTTGCTGCTTTAAGGTAATATCACGCCATACGGCGTGTATAACTTGTGAGTGGGGTTCATTATTTATGGTAGTTAACAACACCTCTACCGGAAAAACCTCACCATTGGCGCGCAGGTGATTCCATTCGTATCGATTACTACCTTGCTCTAACGCGTTATTTATCATTTCATCAGCTTTAACATCCGATCTTTGCCCATCAGCCTGAAATTCTGGTGATAGCTGAGAGGGATGCGTTTGCAGTAGCTCTTGCTTTTCTCTGTAACCCAACATATCTAATGTGGCTTGATTACAATTTACAAACTTGTAATTCTCGATAAATAAAATTGCATCTTGTGATTTTTCAAATAAGTCGCGATATTTCTTTTTACTTTTTTCCAGAACATCCTCGACCTGTTTTTTACGGTTAATGTTTTCAATAATTGAAATCCAAACTTTACCGTAATGTGAATGTGTAAACATCGATATCGAAACATTACATAATATATTCGATTTATTATTTTTCACGAAAGATAATTCGCCACGCCACCAACCTTGATTATCTAGATCATAATTGATATCAATGGCAACATTTCTCGATGATCTATCTATGGTATTACTGACTGTAGCAAAGTGCTGGCCCAGCACATCACCGTGAGCATAACCAAACATAGAATCGAAAACTGGGTTGGTATAAACAATAACCCCATCATTTGCACGAACAAGATAAATACCCTCTACGATATATTGTAGAATTTCGGTATCAACTTGATGCGATCGATTAACCTTACTCGGCATAAACTGGGAATTCCTAACTATAAATCTGATAGACGAATTTTTATCATTATCTAGTATGTCATTATTAAGTATAGGTATTAAATAATAGGAATAAAGCTTTTGAGCTAAAAAAATGGCTCAAAGCATAGGTAAAGTGCCCCCTATTTTAGGACAGATCAACTAGTGATCACAATTTTGGCCCAAAACACAGTAGATATAACTATAAGAGAGAGGTTTTATGCCATTGTCGGTATAGCTGACAATAATGCCTTAGTATAACTATGTGTAGGCTCCGCATATAACGACTCTGTGTGACCAGTTTCAACCACCTTACCGTGATTCATCACAATGACTCTATCGCACAGACTACGAACCACCGATAAGTCATGTGATATGAACAGCATGGTTAAATTATGCTTATTGACCAAGCTTAATATTAAATCTAATATTTGAGTCTGTATGGTGACATCCAACGCGGATACTGGCTCATCGGCAATAATCAACTCTGGCTTGGTCGCTATTGCCCTAGCGATTGCAATACGTTGACGCTGGCCACCCGAGAATTCATGAGGGTATTTACGCAAGCTATTGTGAGCAAGCCCCACATCGTCCATTAACGCTAACACCTGATCCTTGACATTCTTTTTATTCGCCAAACCATGAAAGAGCAAAGGCTCGGCCAAAAGGCTCAACACCGTCATACGCGGATTAAGTGAGGCATAAGGGTCTTGAAATATCATTTGCATCTGCCGACGCATGGCAGTGAGTTGTTTATGATTTAATTGCGTTAGCTCTTCACCCTTAAATTTAACACTACCACCCGTAACCGGTAGTAATTGCAAAATAGATCGCCCTATTGTGGACTTACCTGACCCCGACTCCCCCACTAGACCGATAATTTCGCCACGCTTAATATCAAAGCTAACATCATTTACCGCCTTATTAAGTTGCTTCTGACGATT
Source organism: Pseudohongiellaceae bacterium (assembly GCA_051277005.1). Taxonomy (GTDB): domain Bacteria; phylum Pseudomonadota; class Gammaproteobacteria; order Pseudomonadales; family Dasaniaceae; genus Dasania. The sequence goes on along the minus strand of JBNMPS010000045.1, from coordinate 5,824 downwards.
AAAAATAGTGCCACTTTGAGAGCTAAAGTAAGTTTTTAATCCGCGCACCTGTAATAAGATATTTTCATTAATTTCAGTCGTCTTTAATTTTTCACCTGAAGGAATAGAAGCCAGTAAATTTTTGGTATAGCTGTGCTGGCTATGGTTTAGCACTTGCTCACGACTACCCTGCTCGACAATATCACCGCGATACATCACCGCGATATTATCGGCAATCTCCGAGACTACCGCCAAATCATGGCTAATAAAAATAACCGCAATATTGCGACGCTGCTGCAGCTCTTTAATCAGCTTTAATATTTGCGCTTGTATGGTTACGTCTAAAGCAGTGGTTGGTTCATCCGCAATTAATAGTTTGGGCTCGGTAATCAGTGCCGTCGCTATCATCACTCGCTGACGCATACCACCAGAGAATTGATGAGGGTATTGATCGAACTTGAGAGCTGAATTGTCAATACCGACTTCAGCTAACACTTCTATCGCTTTTTGTTTGGCTTCTTTACGACTGCAATCACGATGGTAAATTAACGGTTCTATTAGCTGCTCACCTATGGTTAAAAATGGGTTTAAGCTGGTCATGGGATCTTGAAAAATCATCGCAATATCGCTGCCACGTATTGCGCGTAATGACTTCTCATTCATTTTGAGTAAATCTTTGCCTTTGAAAACAGCTGTGCCGCGCTCTATCTTTCCCGGTGGCTGGGGAATTAAATTTAATAAGCTGTAACAACTCACCGATTTTCCTGAGCCAGACTCGCCAACAATAGCGAGGGTTTCACCTTCATCAACAGAAAAGCTAATATTGTTAACGGCGTTGACAACACCATTACGCGTATGAAAGCGAACGGTTAAATCTTTAACTTCTAGCAGCGCCATAATTTTCTCTCAAAACACATATTGGATAACATTCCCTCGTTAGTCTTTACTCGCTCGTGGGTCTAACGCATCCCTAAGCCCATCACCTAAAAAGTTTAAGGCAAACAAGGTAATAGAAAGGGTAAGGCCAGGATAAATCAATAACCAAGGGAATTCCTCCATGGTTTCTACCCCATAAGAAATCAATAAACCCCATGAGCTTTGTGGCGGCTGTATGCCTAATCCTAAAAAGCTTAAAAACGCCTCTAACAACATAACGCTGGGTATCGTTAAGGTGGTGTAAACAATCACCGGCCCAAGAGTATTAGGAATAATATGCCTGCGAATAATTGTCCAAGAACCTAAGCCTATAGAAATAGCAGCCTCTATATAGTCTTGCTTACGCAATGACAGTACTTCACCACGGACAATACGCGCCATGGTTAACCACTCAACTGCGCCGATGGCAAAAAAAAGCAGCAAAATATTTTGACCAAAAATAACCATGAGTAAAATAATAAAAATCATGAAGGGAAGTGCATAAATAACATCAACAACACGCATCATTAAGGCATCAACACGCCCCCCTACATAGCCTGCCACCGCGCCATAAGTCACACCAATACAGAGAGCAACACCGGTAGCAATAAAACCCACCATGAGTGATACGCGGCCACCATACATAATACGGGTGAGTAAATCACGGCCAAGGGTATCGGTGCCCAGCCAATGTGCCATTGATGGCGCGCTAGCACCTATATTTAAATTCTGCTGCTCATAGCCATAGGGGGCAATCCAGGGTGTTAACAAAGCTATAATTATTTCTAACAGCAAAACACATAAACCACATAGCGCTAATTTATTTTTGCGTAACCGCAGCCAGGCATCACGCCAAAGTGAAGAGCCCTGCTCGGCTTGCTCTTGCGTAGATTGAGCGCTAATCGTCACCGAATCAGCGTTCATGGGCCACCTCCGCTAACCGCATGGCGCAGTTTGGGATTTAACCACGTAGCCAAAATATCAGAGAGTAAATTAAATACAATAATGGCAACAGAAAAGAAAATAGTGGTACCCATAATCATGGTGTAATCGCGATTAAACGCCGCCTGCACATAAAAACGACCCAAACCGGGGATTTGAAAAATGGTTTCAACCACAAAAGAGCCTCCTAACAAGCCCGCAAAGGCCGGGCCCAAAAAGGCAACCACGGGCATTAAACCACCGCGTAAACCATGTTTAATCACCACCACCCATTCGGGTAAACCCTTAGCTCTAGCCGTGCGAATATAGTCCTGCGACATAACCTCTAACATGCCACCGCGACTTAAGCGGGCAATGTACGCCGCATAGGTAGAGCCCAAGGTGATAGACGGTAAAATCTTATCACCGGGCATATCACCCCACCCCGAAATGGGCAGCCACTCCAAGTAAATACCAAACACCAACACCAACAACGGACCCAATAAAAAGGAAGGCATACAGATACCCGTCATGGCCACTGTCATGGGGATATAATCTTGTGGAGTATTGGGCTTTAATGCCGCGATGACACCAGCAACCGCACCGATTAATACCGCCACTAACATGGCGTACAAGCCTAACTCTGCCGTGGCGGGTAGACCACCAAAAATCATTTCATTAACGGTTCGGCCGGGGTATCTAAAAGAAGGACCAAAGTCACCTTGAGCTAAGTCACCGAGATAGCCCACGTATTGCTGCCACACCGGTAAATCTAATTGATACTGTTTATTAAGGGCTTTTAACACTTGCTCAGGTACGGCTTTTTCGGAGCTGAAAGGCCCACCCGGCGCAGAGTGAATCAAAAAGAAGGTTGCCGTGATAACAATAAATAACACGGGTACAGCCTGCAAAATGCGGCCACAAATAAATTTAAACATGTCTGACCTTATTGTGATCTTGCCGTGGCAACTTCAGGCTCTAAATATATATATTTATAATAAGGCGTATCTAATAAATTAGGTGATAAGTTTTTAACACTCGGATGCACCAGGTGTTTACTCACGTAGGTATAAATAGGGATAACCGGCATATCATCCAATAACATCTTTTCGGCCTTGCGTAATGCAACATAGCGCTGCTCTACCGTTTTAGCTTTAGGGGCCACTTCAAGTACCAAGCGATCATACTCAGCATTGCTCCAGCCGGTGCGATTTACGCCACCGTCAGTAATCCACATATCTAAAAAGCTGTTGGGGTCAACATAGTCACCGATCCACCCAGCACGGGCAATACTATAGTTGCCGCTAGACACGCTATCGAGAAACACCTTCCAGTCTTGATTTTGAATAGTGATGTTTATATTCAACGATTTCTTCCACATTTGTTGAATAGCCACCGCGACCTTTCTGTGATCTTCTTGCGTGTTGTATAAAATATCCGTGGTAGGAAAGCCTTCCCCGTTAGGGTAACCCGCCTCGGCTAATAAGCGCCTTGCCTCTGCAACGTCGTAACGTAAATCCGTGTCGGCGGTATAACCCATAGTGTTATTAGGGGTTATGGCATACGCGGCAATTTGCCCGGCTTTTAATAGTTTATTGGCAATCGCTTCTCTATCGATTGCCATCGCTAGCGCTCTGCGTACTCTTACATCTTTTAAGTGCTCTAAGCGCGTATTGATACGATAAAAATAGCTGCCCAAGTAAGCTGAAACTCTTATTAAATGAGGATTTTCTTTTTTGTAAATCGCAATTTTTTCAACCGGAACACTGTTAGTGTAATGTAACTGACCCGCTCTAAACATACGCTCTTCAGTGGTTAGGTTTTCTGTAGGATAAAAATAAATGCCCTTTAACTTTACTGTTTTTGCATCCCAGTAAAGCGGATTTTTTTCAACGATAATAACCTTATTTAAATCCCATTGAGTTAAGGTGAATGGTCCGTTACCCACAAAAGTTCCTGCACGAGTCCACAAGGTGCCTCGTTCTGCTGGCTCACCAAACTTTTCTATGGTTGGCCGGTGTACCGGGAATAATGAGTAGTGATCAAGTAACTGCAGAAAGTAAGGCGTGGCGTTATTGAGTTCTACGCGTAGCGTTTTATGATTAATGGCCTTAACACCTACTTTTGAGAAATCTGATATTTTCCCCTTAGCAAAGGCTTCAGCATTTTTTATAGCGTAATACATATAGGCATATTGATTACCCATAGCGGGCGTTAAGCCGCGCTGCCATGACCACACAAAGTCTTCAGCGGTTACCGCATCACCGTTTGACCATTTAGCATTGGGGCGAAGGTTAAAGGTATATATTTTACCGTCATCACTCACCGACCAGCTCTCGGCAACCGCAGGCATAGGCTCAAGGGTTTTGGGGTTTTTACTGACTAAGCCTTCTAGCAACGCGCTGATGATGTGATGCTCAGGTACACCGGTAACAATATGGGGGTCTAGCTCTTGCGGCTCTGCGCCATTACCAAAATGTAAAATTCCCTCTCGATTGCCCGTGCTAACATTGGTTTCACCGCCACCACAGGCCGTTAATAAAAACCCCAGCAGAGCAACCATTAATAGAGAAGTTATTTTTATTATAGTCATTCATCAATCTCGATATTGCATCAGTTATAAACAATATTGCGGGCCAAAGCCTCAACTTAAGTGCGGCCGATATACGCGCCAGATTAACCCAGCGCTGACTATAAAACAAAAAACAACGGTAACGGGCGTCTAACCTCGTTATATCCTGCAATATTTGCTTTCACAGTAGAATTCAATACGGATATTTGTGACTCTATTTGTATCAAAAATAACGCCAAATTAGCCGTATTTGGTTATACTTACTTTCTATAACAATCCAAATCAAAGACTGCATCTCTTACTATGAAAACAATAAACCTACTCTATGTTTTATGCTTAAGCATTGTTATCAGCGGTTGTCAGCAAACTACGGATTTCAACCAGCTCCCTAGAGAGCTAAAAATACACACGACGGTGAGTAATACATCCGGCAACTTCCACCCGAGCAAGAGTGATAACTTTCATTGGCTTGAGCCCATTCAGCTTTACCCGGCATCATTAGAACACGTTAATTCACAAATTCCGCTGATTACCCATGAGCTCAACCAACAGTTACAACATAAAGGCTACCAGCTTAGTAACATGGCCCAAGCAAGCCGGTTCTACCTAAGAGGCGCAATTGTTTATGGTAATGAGCTACACGATAAGAAACTGCAACAAATATTTGGCATAGAGCCAGGCTTAGGGAGCGATGACGATAACTACCCGCGGGGCAGCTTATTACTGGCCATTACCAAACCCAGTGGTTTGACAGTATGGCGAGGCGCGATGCAAATCTTTGCCGAGCCCACATTAGCCGATGAGATCAAGAAACAGAGAATATCACTAGCGATTGCTTCAATGTTAAGCAACTTACCCAACATTGAGGCAGACTAACTTATTCGACTTAGCCTCAACAACATCAAATACCAGCCCCTTTTAATTCTCAAGCGTATCAGGTGGCGGTGCGCTTAATGATCCCGTTGCTGTAATTCTGTCAGGGTAGCGTCCTTGTGCTGCCACAAGTCGGTGACCCACTGCTGAAACTGGTAACGATATTCTTCGTCCTCAAAATAATTGCGCCCTAAAAATTCGGTCGGGATAGGCCGTAATTCGAAGCGTACTATCACAGGGTTTACCCGGCCACTGAGGAAATTCATAAATGTCGGGCGCTGACCACCGGGATAGGCAATGGTGATATCCAATAAGGAGTGAAGACTTTCACCCATGGCGCCCACTACAAACCCCATACCTCCCGCTTTAGGTTTTAGTAGATGCTTGAACGGGCTCTCCTGCTGGGCGTGTTTGGCCGGCGTGAAACGCGTACCCTCCAGGAAATTAAAAACCGCAACCGGTGCCTGTTTAAACTTTTCACAAGCGCGGCGAGTACTCTCAAAGTCCTGCCCTTTTTTTTCTGGGTATTTCTCTAAGTAGGCTTTGCTATAGCGCTTCATAAAC
>JBNMPS010000044.1:0-17973 GCA_051277005.1 Pseudohongiellaceae bacterium | reverse complement strand
AGTGTTAATTGATCAGCTTAAAAAGGTGGTTCAAAATATTAATATGGGATCTAAATAATGCAATTGACGTTAATTAAGCGACGTACCCTCATCATCCTTGTAGGCTGCATGTCGGCCATGATGGTGCAAGCAGAGCTGTTGGTCGAAGAGGGGTTTGTTAGAGGCTTGCCTCCAGGGCAGGTCAATACAGCTGCTTTCATGGCTTTGGTCAACGCGGGTACGAATGATCTGATATTGCAGACAGTGAGTAGTAGTGTGGCCGAGAAGGCAGAGGTTCATATTACTCAACACAGCAACGGCATGATGACGATGAAACGAGTCAATAATCTTGTTATTGCGGCAGGTGAGCGTGTGCAGCTAGAGCCGGGTGGCCGGCATTTAATGTTATTAGGCTTACATCAACCTTTAGTAGAAGGCGATGATGTAAAATTACAGTTTACGTTTACCGATGGCTCGCAAGCAGCCGTGACGTTAAAGGTGCGGAGTGTTCTCAATGAAAGTACGCACCAACATCATCACCATTAAGTAAGGCAAGTTATGAATTGGCAGGGAATCAAAGAGTTTAGCGCTCAGCAGAAAGAGGTGTTGCTAGACAGCATGAGTGAAGGATTGCTACGTTTTGCGCCGTTGTTCGTCGCAATATTAATATTATTATCGATAGCGGTGGGTGTTTACTGGTCTTCAGAGCCAGAACAGTTTTCGGTGACCGTTAATGCAAAAGCTGTGGCGAATACCCAGCAAAACGCTGTTGTTGTCGGCACGGTTACCACGACGACATTAATCTCGGTAACCGAGACTCTGCTGAATAAGCCTGGTGGTTTTATCTCTAATGATATTATGCCGCCAGGAGTTTGGTTGGATAATAGCGCTAACTGGGAATATGGCGTATTAATTCAGGTACGCGATTTATCAAAAGCGATGCGAGAGAGTTTTAGCCGTTCACAAACCCAGTCGACAGAAAATAAATTTTTGGCCAAGGCTGAGCCGAGCTTAAATTTTTCTAGTGATAGTTGGGCGGTGCCTGCCTCTGAGTCGGAATACCGCAGTGCCATTAAGCAGTTGTATAAATACCTTTCGGGCTTGGGGGATACTGGTCAAACGGGTGCTCAGTTTTATGCCAGAGCTGATAATTTAAATTATTGGTTGCAAACGGTTGAGTCGCGGCTAGGCAGTTTATCGCAGCGTCTCAGTGCCAGTGTTGGTCAGCGTCGTTTGAATACCGACTTGGCGGGCTCTACTGAATCTAAGCAGTCGACCAGAACGGCTAGTGAGTTAGAGATAAAAACGCCCTGGCTAAAGATTGACGATGTGTTTTACGAGTCTCGGGGTACTAGTTGGGCGTTGGTACACTTCTTAAAAGCCATTGAAGTGGATTTTGCTGATGTTTTAGAAAAGAAAAATGCCCGTGTCAGCTTGCAACAAATTATTCGCGAGTTAGAGGCGACGCAAGCGTCTATATTTAGCCCAATGATTTTAAACGGCGATGGCTTTGGTTTTTTGGCGAACCATTCTTTAGTCATGGCGTCGTATATCTCGCGAGCGAATACGGCCATTATTGAATTACGTGAATTGTTGTCTAAAGGATAAGAGAGAAAAATGATAAAAATTAAACCTTGTGTTGGTTTTTTGCTTACTCTATTGGTATTTGGCTGCGCCTATAGTCCGCAGCAAATAATAATAACGCCCTCTATCTCGGCCACTGATGAAGTCTATGGTCAAAACCGTATTATCAATGTTTTATTTGAGGACCAGCGTAGCAATAAAGTTATTGGCAGTCGTGGAGGAGCCTATCCTGACACCAGTATCATTACCCCCTCTAATGATATTAATGCGGCAATGATCAAGGCGACTAAGCAGGGTCTGCGCCAGCAAGGCTTTGTGATTGATGAGCAGCAAACGCCAGCGGCCACTATGAAAATTATTCTTAATACGCTCTCTTATGAGCAAGATGAAGAATCAATCACCTCAAAAGTTAATTTAACCACCGTACTTCTTTTAGAGGTTGTTGTTGCTGATAAAACGTATCGTGGTCGTTATAAAAGCGCTTCATCGCATCAGTTGGTTGTGAACCCTAGTGCTGAAAAAAATGAACTGCTAATTAATACGGCGCTGTCAGAAACATTACAGCGCTCCTTATCTGATCCAAAAGTTAAAGCTTTTTTAAGTAATAGCTAATCTTGCAATATGAGGGTTTTATTGTCAGTCGCCACTGGCGTGACACGCCCAAAGGGATAGAGTTACGCTATTGGCTGGCAACTAATCAAGGCCCCATACACCTCGTTTTAGAGCAGCAAGAAGCGGTTTTTTTTCTCGCTCAGCAAGAGCAACAGCAAGCGGAAGCATTGTTGCAAAGATTCAAGAGCTGGCGCTGCGGCCAGCCTTCGCTTAAAAATTTTTCCATGCAGCCGGTTGGCGCATACTACTTCAAAAAACAGCGTGATATGCGCGATGCTAAAGACCTGTTGCTAGGGCAGGGCTTACAACCGCTAGAGTCCGACATTAAACCCAGCGATCGTTTTCTGATGGAGCGCTTCATTCGGGGCGGTATTCAAGTTTATTCTGAGCAAGCGGTTTCACAAGCACCGCTTTACAACCCTTCGATAAAATCCTCTAACTACCGGCCTAATCTAAAGGTTATTTCTCTGGATATTGAAACGGCCATGCAAGGTGTGACGCTGTACTCCATTGCGGTTTATGCCGATACTCCTCAGGGAGCGTATAAAAAAGTTTTTATGCTGGCTACTGAAAGTGTCGGTAACGATGTTGATTGTTTTAGTCATGAGCGAGAACTAATGCGGAGCTTTCTGGATTGGTTAAGCGAATATGACCCTGATGTGATTATTGGTTGGAATGTTATTAACTTTGATATGTGGTTTTTGTCAAAAGTATGTGAAAAACATCGTATGCCCTTTGCATTAGGGCGGGAGGGTGAGGTGCCGCATTGGCGCTTATTAGATGATGAGTGTAACCGGCGAGCGTTATCGGTGGCTGGTAGGGTTGTTATTGATGGTATAGCGCTAATGCGGTCGGCGACCTATAGCTTTGAGAGTTTTAGCTTAAGCACTGTGGCTAAGGCCGTACTGGGGGATGACAAGCTCATCCAGGAGGCGCATCGAGGTGAAGAGATAACAGAACTCTTTCATCACAATAAAAAAACCTTAGCGGCTTATAATCTTCATGACTGTAAACTGGTGTGGGATATTTTTTCACAACTTAAGCTCATGGAGTTTGCTATAGAGCGAACCTGCTTGACAGGCCTGCCCTTAGATCGCATTGGTGGCTCGGTGGCTTCGTTTGATTTTCGCTATCTGCCTTTATTGCATCGGCGCGGTTATGTGGCACCTAATGGTCACTGGAGCAAAGAAGCAGAAACTAGCCCCGGCGGTTTTGTGATGGAGTCCAAGCCGGGCTTATATCAGCATGTATTAGTGTTAGATTTTAAAAGTCTATATCCCTCAATTATTAGAAGCTTCAAGATAGATCCTCTGGCAATGGCGATAGGCTTGAATGAAGAGTTAGATCAGCAAGCGTTGGTGCCGGGTTTTAAAGGTGCTTGGTTTGCCAAGCAGCACAGTATTTTGCCCGAGTTGATTGAAGAACTGTGGGCATCGCGTGACCGTGCCAAGGCAGAAAATAATCAAGCTTTATCGCAGGCAATAAAAATTATTATGAGCTCATTCTACGGTGTACTAGGTTCCAGTGGTTGCCGATTTTTTGATACCCGATTAGCCAGTTCAATTACTAAGCGCGGCCATCAAATTATTCAGCAGACGGCAGAGTATATAGAGCAGCAAAGCCGCGAAGATCAACAGTTATCCGTTATTTACGGTGATACAGATTCCGTTTTTGTGTGGCTAAAAAATGCTGCCGATAATCAGCAAGCTAAACGTTTAGGTGATGAGCTTACGGTAAAATTAAATCGATGGTGGGGGGCTCGGCTACAAAAAGAATACGGTGTTAATAGCGCGCTAGAGATAGAGTTTGAAACGCATTTTGAAAAGTTTTTAATGCCCACTATCCGCGGCTCGGAGCTGGGTAGTAAAAAACGTTATGCCGGTGTGATAGATATAAAAGGTGAAAAGAAAGTTGTTTTTAAAGGTCTTGAAAATGTGCGTACCGATTGGACGCCGCTAGCCCGTAACTTACAAGAGATTGTTTATACCCGCGTTTTTTTTGAACAGCCCTATCAGAAAATCTTAAAAGAAACGGTTGCTAAGTTATACTCCGGTGAGTTGGATCAGCAGCTAATCTATAGAAAACGTCTACGTCGTAAAATAGATGAATACCAGCGTAATGTGCCACCTCATGTTCAGGCTGCCAGAAAAGCCATAGCGGCGGGGGCTAATATCCATCGGGGTGATTGGGTGGAGTATGTGGTCACCCTTAATGGATCGGAACCTGTTAATGGGCAAACGTCAGGTATCGATTATCAGCATTATTTAGAAAAACAACTGGCGCCGGCAGTTGATAGTGTCCTCTATTTTTTAGGCGATAGTTTTGACAACGTGACTAGTCAGCAAATGTCCATCTTTTAAAAGGTATCAATATGTGTGTGTCATTTTTTAATCGGTTATCAGTATCTATAACCCTGTGTTTTTGCCTTGGCGTTAATGCTAAGCCAGGGGTAGATTGGCACCAGCAGGGCCAGCAGGCACTTAAGCAGGCACTGTCTGTGCAGCCTAATACCAAGAGGGCAAAAAATATTATTTTATTTGTGGGTGATGGTATGGGAGTCGCTACGGTTACGGCTGCGCGTATCTACGAAGGCCAGCAATTGGGCTTGGCAGGTGAAGAACATCAGCTATTTTTTGAAAAGCTACCGTATACCGCGCTGTCAAAAACCTATAACACCAATCAGCAAACCGGCGATTCAGCCGGCACCATGTCAGCAATGATGACGGGCGTAAAAACCAAGGCGGGATTTATATCGATTGATGAGTCACCACAACGGGGTGAGTGTAAAAAGTCCCTCAGTCATTCAGTCCCTAGCTTTTTAGAGCAGGCCGAGCAGGCAGGTTTAGCCACTGGTGTGGTAAGCACCACTCGGATCACTCACGCAACCCCAGCGGCTACCTATGCTCATAGCCCTGAGCGCAATTGGGAAAATGATAGTGACTTATCGGCAGAAGCCAAGCAGCAAGGTTGTAAAGATATGGCTGCGCAATTACTGGCTTTTAATAAAGGTAATGGCATAGACGTATTGCTAGGAGGTGGGCGCCGTAACTTTTTGCCTTTAGCGACCGTCGGAGAAAAAGCAACAGCAGAAAGCGGCAGACGCAGTGACGGTAGGAACTTAATTACTGAGTGGCAAGATAAATATCCTAATGGACACTATGTGTCGAATAAACAGCAGTTTGAGAAAATTGATGTAAGCCAAACGCAACAGTTGCTGGGATTATTTAATTCATCACATATGGCTTATGCCATCAAAAATAAAAATGACGAACCCAGCTTGGCGGATATGACCGCTAAAGCGATTGAAGTACTGTCTAAAAACCAACAGGGTTTTTTCTTGATGGTAGAAGGTGGGCGTATTGATCATGGCCACCATGCTAATCATGCCAAAATAGCGTTAACGGAAACGGTAGAATTCGCCGCCGCGATTAAAAAAGCGACTAGTCTCGTGAGCACTGAAGAAACGCTAATAATTGTTACCGCTGACCATAGCCATGTAATGACACTGGGTGGGTATGCTACGCGGGGTAATCCTATTTTAGGTAAGGTCGTTGCTAATGACGACTTTGGTAATGCTGAAATAGCTCCTGAGTTAGCGGCAGATGGTAAGCCGCATACTGTTTTGCTATATGCCAATGGCCAAAGCGCTATTATTAACCAAAAGTCAGTCCCAAATGAAAAGCCTAAGTTAGCACAGCCAAGGCAAGATTTAGCTGGGGTTGATACTGAAAGTGATCAGTTTCACCAGCCGTCATTAGTCCCTCTAAGTTATGGTGAGTCTCATGGTGGTGAAGATGTGGCCATCTATGCTACTGGCCCATGGGCTCATTTAGTGAAAGGGGTGCAAGAGCAAAACTACATCTATCATGTGATGCATCACGCGGCGCAATTAGACAGTCGTTAAGTGTTTTATCGGCAGTAGGAGATTTTAATGCCGAAGCTGGGCGTCTAGCTGATCGACCACTTCACTCCAATCAGAATCAAGTTCAATGGCCTCATGGATAAACTGCGCTTGGCCTGAACTCCAAAAGGCCGCTCGCTCTAAGGGTATCTCTTTGGGAAGGCGGTTGTTGCTGCAAAAGGCATCAATGGCGGCTTCGCTAGAGGCTAGCCCCAGCTGCTGAAAAAGGCTTTCAATATTGTGTGTTGATGTGTCCATGGCTATAGCTCCGTTATTTAAGGTCTCAAGGTTTTTTTCTAGGCCTTACTAGCTATAGTAGTCAGCTTATACGGAGCCGTCACTTTAATAGTACGAGACCTTTGTGCGGGAGATGATTTTGCTTCTTAGTGCTAAAGTATAGCTATAAATTGAATAAATTAATTGAACAAGTATGCTTAAGTCCTTAGTTAGAATTGTAATAGCTATTTTGATTGTTGTGGCGGTTTCTTGGCCTTTGCTACCGGCGGAGCGCAGGCAGGTAATCATCTCAGTCTTAAACGGTGAGAGCGATTGGCGGCAACTGACGCTGGTGAATCCTTTTACCCATAAAGTGATCACGCGGGCAGAGCCATTAGTTGCTGGCTTGACTGAGAAGCTGGCGCAAACTGAGTTGGGGCGTGAGCTTTTGGCCACCATGCATATGCCGCAGGAGTATCGTTGTGAGCGTGTGGTAACGCGAGATATCGAAGATAAAGAGACAAAAAACCTCTACCGCTGGCAAGATGAAAAGGGCCGCTGGCATTTTGGTGACGATGAAAGGTTTGCGGGGGTGGATGCACAAGATCTTACCGTGCAGTATCAATCTAAGTATCAATATTTCAAATTAGATTTACGAGGCGACGCTAAACAGTTACCGGTGTTTGGGCGAGATAAAATCACAGCCGAAACAACACAGATATTTGAGGTGCTTAGCGATGCCTTATCAGTTGATTACTTGCGTCAGGTCGATTTGAATGTTCGATTGATGGCGAGCCAAAATGCTTTTCAAGCTCACCTTAACAAAATTGCGCCTTCGATTAAAACCAATAGTGGCTTTTATAGCACCCATAATAATGAGGCGGTTGTTTGGTTAGCACCTAATATTGAATTCACTTATGGAGTGATTCGTCATGAGTCTAGTCATGTCATTACGGCGGGTTTGTATGGCCATCCGCCGGTGTGGCTCAATGAAGGGATGGCTGAATATTTTGAGCGTTTAAGCGTAAGTGCCAATACTAAAATGATAAGCCCTAATGCTGCATGGTTGGAGGGTTTGAAATCGGGTGATGTTATGTCGCTTCAGCAGTATTTTTCTTTAGACCCTATGCAGTGGCGGAGCTTGCCGCAAAAACAAATGTATGGCATGGCTTGGGGGGTTGTTTATTTTTTGATGTCTGATCAGCGACACAAACAGTTTTTGTCACAGATGCTTGCCGATATAGCAAAAAATAAATGCCAGGATTTTTCTACTTTAAATTACTTGCAAACCCACTATCCACAAGGTGTGGCTGGGCTTGAGTATTATTGGCAGCAGTGGCTGCAAAGAATACCTTCGCCTCATTATTACTAATCACCTTAGAAGTGGTGTTAGCTATTAATAGCATTCACTAAAGGCTGTGCAATACGCTGTAGGCTAAAACCGCAAAGCTACTAACGACAATCATTATCCACGTTAGCAGCGTGCCTATAAATCTAGGTTTACTGGAGCCTGGATTTTGGCTTAGACCAATGACGTGTAGTACTCGGCCTAGGAATAGCGTTGAACCCATGGCATGGGTTAGCCCATTAATCTGCCAGGTGTTTTCCAATGCAGCCAGAAGTAGCAGTGCGATAGGAATGTATTCTACAGCGTTGGCATGGGTGCGTATGGCTAATTGCAGGGGGGGGTGCTTGCCGTCACCCATCCCGACTTTGTACCTTAAACGCATCATCACAACACGAAAGGCGAGGCTCACTATCAGTAGTGCTAGAAGGGCAATATAAAGGCTTGAGATGCTCAGCGTTACAGTATTCATAGAGGGGGCTAGTCCTAGGGTTATTTTATTATAACCCTAGGATACCTGGTTTTATGACTTGTGGTAACTCAGGCAGGTATCAACCTCGTTGGTGGCGCCTAAAATCACGGGTACTCGCTGATGAATGTGCTCAGGTTGTACATCAAGAATAGGGCCTTGGTCGGTGAAGGCTTTGCCGCCCGCTTGCTCAACCAGCATAGCCATGGGGTTGGCTTCATACATTAGGCGTAATTTACCGGCCTTTTCTGGTTCGCGTTTGTCCCAGGGATAAGTGAATAGTCCGCCGCGGCATAGTATGCGGTGAACGTCGGCAACCATCGCCGCGACCCAGCGCATGTTGAAGTTCTTCTGTCTTGGGCCATCAGCACCTGCCATCAAATCGCCAATATAATGTTGCATCGGTTCGGCCCAATGGCGCTGGTTAGACATGTTGATGGAAAATTCTTGAGTGTCTGGTGCGATGGTAACTTGCTCTTCGGTGAGAATGAACTCACCAATGCTCTGATCTAGGGTGTACATCTTTACGCCGTTGCCAGTCGTTAATACCAACATTACGGAAGGACCGTAAAGTACATAGCCTGCAGCTACTTGGTCGCGCCCTGGTTGTAAAAAGTCTTGGCTGCTGATCTGGCCACCAGCGGTGGTTTCATAAATAGAAAAAATGGTGCCGACCATACTGTTAATGTCGATGTTAGACGAGCCATCCAGTGGGTCGAAAGCCACTAAATAATTGCCTAACTTGCTGCACTCCACAATATCCTCTTCTTCTTCCGAGGCCAGCGCTTTCACCACACCACTATCCATTAAGTAGGTTTTTAATAGGTCGTTAGAAATAACGTCGAGCTTTTTTTGTGTTTCGCCCTGTACGTTCTCTTCACCTGCCGAACCCAAAACACCTGCCATAGCACCTTGCTGTAGGCGCGAAGCAATATCTTTACAGGCGGTGGAGATGCAGTTGATGAGGATACTGAGATTGGTGGAGCTGTGATCTTGGTGTAATTGGCTGCTTAATCTGCGCATGGTTATGTTCCTTTATTAGCTTCCGTCATCGGGCTGTGAGAGCAGTATGTTTTGGCCAGAGGGGATTGATTGCGGCGCATTATGCCAACTTGTCGGCCTCATTAAAACTGAAACTTTATGTTGGCGGGGAGCTAAAAATGATAATTAAAGGCCTAAGGAGGGGCTTTTTTACGTAACCCTTAGACTGATTGGTTATTTCTATTATTTTTTAAGTTTTTTTGATGATTAAAAATGAGGGGCTGAGGGGCGTCATATCTTTGTAAATTCTCAATTTGGAATTAGATAGTAAGTATAACTATTTGTTTTTATTTGTTTTTATTTGTTTTTTTGATGATTGTTGGTTGCTCTGCGTGTTACGAGTTGCGTTTTTTAATAGGCTGAAGAGTAAATTATCGATCTAAGCATTACTAAAAGTTTGCTTGCAAGAGTCTATCGTGTCAAAAAATGGTTGGTTTTCATGATTTGGGTGCCGCCGCCTAGTGAGATGATGATGTTTTGACGTCAATCTTGTGTGAAATACGGCCAAATAAGGATAGTCAAAAAATAAACGCGTAAATACTCATGTTTAACCTATTTTCTGGCTCCCTAATAGCCGACCTCCTCAAAGTTTACCGTGATCGCCGTCACATATTGGGCTTGAAATCCTTCACGGAATTGTCTAATTTATGAATGTGAGATTCATTTCGAGGACGAGAAGATGAAAAGAATAATTTGTGTGGTGTTCCTAATGGCATCGTTTGCTCACGGTTCAGACGTTGAGGATTACTGCAAAGTGGATTTTGTAGAGGGTGGTAGCGTTAAAGGAACGTATCGGGGACAGTGTAGTGATAATCAACCGCAAGGTGCAGGCGTGGTGAGTTATTACAACGGCGATAAATTAGAAGGTATTTTTAAAAAGGGTAGCCTTAAAGGTGCTGGTACATTGCGGTCAGTGACGGGTGATGTCTATACAGGCATAATTGTTAATGGCAAGCGTGAAGGTGTAGGTTCATATCGCTGGGCTCGTGGAAGTAGCTATACCGGTGAGTGGGCAGGTGACGCGCGTCATGGTAAGGGAGTGTTTACCTGGAATAATGGTGCCCGCTTCGAAGGTGAATTCCGTGCTAATAAGCGTTACACCGGCAAGTTGTTTTCCAGTAATGGTCGCGTGACTAAATGTAAAAGAGGTGTTTGTCGCTAAAATAGTCAGTGTGTAGAGAGCAAATGATGTCTCTCTGACTTACTCCTTGGGATTTTGTTGTAAAGGAGTTTTTGATTTTTTAGAGACGTTTACGTAGGAGGCTTTTTTTACCGATCTATTTTGCTTGATCGCTCAATGATCTGTCCCTTAAGTGAATTTTTGTAATAATTGCAGTGTGGTACTGCGGTAGTCACTGCTTTCAGTGATGGCGGTAACCAGTGCAATTGAGCCAATTCCTGTTGCCAAAACTTGATCAATGTTTTTGAGGTTAATGCCGCCTATCGCTGTCACAGGGTATTGCTGCTGTAGCAATGATGCCCAGCATTTTAAGTTGTCTATGCCTATCACTTGAGCGGGTTTTGTTTGGGTGGGAAATACAGCGCCCAAGGCAATATAGCTAGGGCGCAAGGTGTGGGCTCTGGCCCATTCATATTCGCTGTGAGTGCTAATACCTAAGCGTACGCCAGCTTTACGTAATGCATCGATATCGGCAGTGTTAATGTCTTCCTGTCCTAAGTGTACGCCGTATGCACCGTGTTGTATGGCGAGTTGCCAGTGGTCATTAATAAATAAACGTGCGTTGTAACGGCTGCTTAGTTGAACTGCTTGGCGGATGGTGTCGGATAGTATCGGGCCGGTTATCTGTTTAGCCCGCAATTGCAAGGTGCCTACGCCCTCAATTAATAATTTCTCTAACCAATCTATGGACTCAATTACCGGGTATAAACCCAGTGATTGAGTGTCGCAACGGGCGAAAGCTTGAGGGGGTGAGAAATCAGCCTGATCGCTTACTTCGGGGTAGTCGGTTAGCTGGCCGGGCCAATGACCCGCTGCGATAGGGCCGCTACCTTTGCCAATGGTGTAGCCGTTTTTTAAGCCTTGCTGTACATAGGCGTGTGCGAGCACTACGGCATCATGCATGTTTTTACCATGACAGATAAAGGCGGCAATGGCGCTGGCCATAACACAGCCCGTGCCACGACTATTGCCAACATGTTGTTTGCTGCTGCTTAACCAAAACTGCTTTGTACTGGAGTAGAAAAAATCTTGGCTGCGTTTTTTATTTTGGCTGTGACCACCTTTAATCAAGACGGCTTTAGCGCCTAATCGGTGCAGTTCTTTTGCGGCCCATTCTATGTCTTGGCTATGTCTTAGTATGCGGTCAAGTATGATTTCAGTTTCAGGAATATTGGGCGTAATCAAATCTAAGTGAGGCAATAATTTTTTATAAGCTTCGCGCACGCTTTGGCCGTGAAACTCAAACCCGGTAGACGATTGTAATACCGGGTCGGCTATCCAAAGGCAGTTGCTGGCTGTGACAAGGTCGGTTATAGCATTAACCTGATTATTGTTTGCCAGTAAGCCAATTTTGCATACCGAGGGCGGCGAGTCTTCGATGAGGCTTTGCCATTGCGCGAATAGATCGTTAATAGATGTTGGTGATAGTTGCGAAAGCCGTTGTGAGTTTTGGGCGGTTATTGCGGTAACAACACTGCTACCGTGGATGTCTAATTTGCATAGTGTGCGAAGGTCTGCTTGTAAGCCTGCGTGGCCACTGCTGTCGGACGCTGAAAAACAACAGACATTATTTTGTTTTAAAGGGCGGCTCATAAAATACGATTATTGATTTGTTTGGTGCCAAAAAGGCTGGCCAATGGTGGGGGTGGAGGCTGATGCGGTTTGTTGTTTTTGCATAATACCTGCATGGAAAGCCTGTCTACCTGCGGTAATGGCATTGGCAAAGGCGCTGGCCATTAATGCCGGTTGCTGAGCTTTGGCAACAGCGGTGTTTAGTAATATGGCGTCAAAGCCCATTTCCATTGCGTTTGTGGCTTGCGAGGGCGCGCCTATACCCGCATCTATAATCAGTGGGGTATCGGGTAGGCGGTCGCGTAAGGTTTGTAATTGATACTTATTAAGCAGGCCCTGACCGGTTCCTATCGGCGCGCCCCAAGGCATTAACGCTTCGCAACCGGCATCGAGTAATTTCTTACACAAAATCAAATCGTCGGTGCAGTAGGGTAGCACTTTAAAGCCGCGCTTAATTAATTCTGTTGCGGCTTCAACCAAGGCAAAGGGATCTGGTTGTAAAGTGTAGTTGTCACCAATCACTTCTAGCTTTAGCCAAGATGTTGCAAATAATTCCCGCGACATTTCTGCAAGATTAATGGCCTCACTGGCGGATTGGCAGCCAGCGGTATTGGGTAATAGCTGGCAGCCAGATTCTTGAATGTATTGCCAAATAGTTTCGCCACTATGGTCACTGGGATTTTGCCGTCGTAAAGAGAGAGTAATTATTTCGCAGCCTGCCGCTTCAATACTGTCGCGCATAATTTGTGGCGATGGGTAAAGGGCGGTACCCAGTAAAAATCGGCTATTAAAGTTGCGGTCATACAGGGTGAGCGAATCAGGAAAAGCCATCGTTTTAGCCTCCCGCTATGGGGCTGACAACATCAATTTGATCGCCTTGCTGTAATCGAACGTTGTCAAGCTTATCGCGAGGAACAACAGTGCCGTTAACCGCTACCGCGTAAGGTTGTTGTGTGTTTGCGTGTTGTTGCAAAAGCTCAGTTAGTAATAACGTTGCTTGGCCGCCGATATTTTTTCCGTTGTAGTTAATGGTGATGGTCATAGTTGTGTTTCGTTATTGGGTTGCGAAAGAGAGGTTATCGTTACGGCCCTCGATGTAATTAATGATTTTATTGACAATGCTGGGTGCTAATAAATAGCCGTGTCGATATAGGCCATTGGCGCAGATATGGCTGGGTTTAAAGCTTAGATAGGGGCGGTTATCCATCATTGCTGGGCGCAGGTTGACATCACTGTTAATAATGCGAGCTTCTGCAAAGGCCGGATTGAGGCTGTACAGCGCGCTGGTAAGTTCTAAGTTAGATTGCAAGCTGATAGGGCTTAAATCTTCGGATTCTATTTCGGTTGCACCAATCACAAATTGTTGTTTGGGCTTAGGCACAATATACAGTTTATAGCGTGGGTGTAATAAACGTATGGGGCGCTGTAGCGTGACTTCACGGGTACTAACCCATAATACCTCTCCTCTCACGCCGCGAAGATTTTTAATGGCCGGTTTGGCACCGACACCTCGGCAATCGATATGCCAGTCGGCTTGGTGCCGGCCTTGCAAAGTGGTTATATGGGTGTCGGTGATTTCATGAACGGGGCAGGCTTCATGGCAAACTCCTCCCAACTGAACAATCTCTTGTAATAAAAGCGGCAGTAATTTTTGGTTATCAATATGCGCTTCGGTTTTTAGCAGCAAACCTTGTTGAAAGTGCCGCAAGGCCGGTTCAAATTGTTGCAGGCTTTCTCGGTTAAGCGTGTTGTAGTCTTCGTGAGGCGCGTTGTGAAACTCGAGATTGCGCTTGAATTGCTGTAATTCTGCATGATCTTGAGGGTGAGCAATGACCAAAGAGCCTTGTTGCTGCCATAAAGCAGAGGGACTGTTTAGTTGTTTTAGCCACTGTGGCCATAGATTCAGAGACTGCATACCCATGTCATAAATCAATGGTTCACTGTCGGCTAGTTCGGCCAAAGGCGATACCATGCCGGCGGCGGTGGCCGCTGCTGCTCGGCAGTGCTGGAGGCTATCTTTTTCAAATAATTGCACACGGTGGCCAGCTTTTAACAAGCGCCAGGCGATTAGGCGACCGAGTAGGCCGCCGCCGGCAATGGCAATTTTTAACTTCGACATGGTTGAGCCTGTTTTAAACGGGTTGATTAAGGCGGGTTGTTAAGTGTTATGATAAAGATTGCTGCCTTGCTCACGAAAGGCATCGGCCATTTGCTGCATCCCCTCCTCGGTTTTTTCTTGCTCGGCGGCATAATCACGAACTTCTTGGCTGATTTTCATTGAGCAAAATTTAGGGCCGCACATTGAACAAAAGTGAGCGGATTTATGGCCTTCTTTGGGTAATGTTTCATCGTGATAGGCGCGAGCGGTATCCGGGTCGAGGCTCAAATTAAATTGATCTTCCCAGCGAAACTCGAAGCGTGCTTTAGACAATGCGTTATCGCGTAATTGTGCGCCCGGCATCCCTTTCGCAATATCGGCAGCATGGGCGGCAATTTTGTAAGCGATAATACCCTGCTTAACATCGTCTTTATTGGGCAGGCCTAGGTGCTCTTTGGGGGTGACATAGCACAGCATGGCGCACCCAAACCAGCCAATCATGGCGGCACCGATACCTGAAGAAAAATGATCGTAGCCAGGGCTAATGTCGGTGATTAACGGGCCTAAGGTATAAAATGGCGCTTCGTGACAATGCTTTAATTGCTCAGTCATATTTTCCCGCACCATGTGCATGGGTATATGGCCGGGGCCTTCAACCATACATTGTACGTCGTGCTGCCAAGCGATTTTTGTAAGCTCTCCCAGGGTGCGTAATTCAGAGAATTGTGCTTCGTCATTGGCGTCGGCTAGGCAGCCGGGGCGTAGGCCATCACCCAAAGAAAAGGACACATCATAGGCCTTCATGATTTCACAAATATCCTCAAAGTGGCTGTACAAAAAGTTTTCTTGGTGATGAGCTAAGCACCACTTCGCCATGATAGAGCCTCCGCGTGAAACAATACCGGTGAGGCGTTTGGCGGTCATCGGCACATAACGTAATAGTACCCCGGCGTGAATCGTAAAATAATCCACACCTTGTTCAGCTTGCTCGATTAAAGTGTCACGGAATATTTCCCAGCTTAAATCTTCGGCAACGCCGTCGACCTTTTCTAGTGCTTGGTAAATGGGAACCGTGCCGATGGGGACCGATGAATTACGCACAATCCATTCACGGGTCTCGTGTATATATTTCCCTGTGGATAAATCCATTACCGTGTCGCCACCCCAGCGCGTGGCCCAGACTAATTTCTCAACCTCTTCTTCTATGGAGGAGGTGACCGCTGAGTTACCGATGTTGGCATTGATTTTAACGTGGAAGTTACGGCCAATGATCATGGGCTCTATTTCGGGGTGATTGATATTGGCGGGGATGATGGCACGGCCTTCAGCCACTTCCTGGCGAACGAATTCGGCGCTAATGTCTGTGACCATTTTTGCCCCCCAGTTATTGCCGGGATGTTGCTGGGCTAAAACCTCATCGCTCTGCTTTTGTTGCTCGCGCGCCATGTTTTCACGGATAGCGATAAACTCCATCTCTGGGGTGATAATGCCTTGGCGAGCATAATGCATTTGGCTGACATTTTTACCTGGTAGGGCGCGTCTGGCTTTGTGTTGGCCGTTAAAACGCAAGTGCTCTAGGGCAATATTTTGCTGTCGTATTTTGGTGAAATCAGAACTGACGGCGGACAATAATTCAGTGTCGTCGCGTTCTACAATCCAGTTTTCACGAAGTTTGGCCAAGCCCTTTCTTACATCAATGATTACGTCGGGATCCGTGTAAGGCCCAGAAGTGTCATAGACGTTTACGGGAGGATTATCGACTAAGCTGCCGTCTTGCTTGCGAGTTTGTTGCAGGGTGATTTTGCGTATGGGAACTTGGATGTCCGCTCTTGAGCCCTGGGTATAGACTTTGTTGGAGGCGGGTAAGGGCTGGATGGATAAGGCGTCAACAGTGGCGTTTTCGCTTAAACGGTTAATTACTGAGGTTGTCATAGTGTTCCCGGTGCCAAAAAATAGATAAAGCTCGGGAGAGAATAGAAACGCTGCAAAAAAACAGGCGATAATACGCCATGCAAAAGAAGAACAGCTACAGAGAGTAGTCGTTCTATAGATCTTTTTTCCTACGCAGGTACTAGCCTGATCAGGTGCAGCGGGTTCCGTTTACAGTCTCAGCCATAGTGTTGTTGACACGATGGCACCCCGAGAAGATTCGCGAGGAGTATATACACAATGTCTATTGAAGAACAAGCGCGATAGCGAGCGCCAGGTCAAAATTGCAGTAATATATTGTTAGGGTCAACGTGGGTTTTTGGATATAATATGCACATTGTTATTCCTATAGATGAATAGCATACCCAGGGGGTGGCTTAGCTTAAAAGCAAAGCCTGAGACGTTTACGAACCCCTTGAACCTGATCCGGTTAATACCGGCGTAGGGATGGGAGAGTGAGCCGTCGATAACCCCACTGGCGGCTTGCGCACAATATTGCCCTTCTACACGTCTATTTCCGGTTCTCTTGCATTTTTTAGAGACCAAAATATGAAGTTTTTTTGTAAAACCCTAATGGCACTTTCGATATGTGCTTCCGCTGTTGCTAATCCGCAAATTGAAACTGTAATTGTCACTGCGGATTTTCGTGACGCTGAGCTGCTTAAGATGCCTGCCAGTGTTTCAGTACTTTCGGCCGACGTTATTCGGCAGCGTAATGCTCAGCATTTAGAGCAAATGCTTACTTTAGCCCCCAATGTCAATATATCAAGCGGCAGCTCGCGTGCCCGCTTTATACAGATTCGCGGTATTGGTGAGCGTAGTCAATTTGCTCAGCCCATAGACCCTTCGGTAGGTCTGGTGATTGATGATGTTGATTTTACAGGCATCGGAGCCGCTGCAACGATGTTTGATGTGCGGCAAGTTGAGGTGTTGCGTGGCCCGCAAGGTATTCGTTATGGTGCCAATGCCTTAGCCGGTATTGTGGCGATTCAATCGCAGCAGCCGACTGAAAATTTTGAGGGTTATGTTGATGCCTCTATTTCAGAGTACGATACTTGGTCATTAGGTGCCGCTGCTGGCGGTGCTATTAGCGATAGCTTGTTATACCGTGTTGCCGTGCAAAAAAATACGTCAGATGGTTTTATCGAAAACGATTACCTCAATAAAGATGACACCAATAATATCGATGAGCTAACAAGCCGAGTAAAACTAAAATGGTTGGCGAGTGAAAAAGTCACCATTAATACCAGCTTTCTATTTGCGGATATTGATAATGGCTATGATGCCTTCTCATTAGATAATAACCGCACCACGTTATCTGATGAGCCGGGTCATGATAGGCAGAAAACTCGTGCGCTTTCTATTAAAGCTGATGTTGATGTTTCTACCGCTATTAATTTTCAAACCATCGCCAGCTATGCCAGTAGTGATTTGGAATATGGCTATGATGAAGATTGGAGCTATGTGGGTATTTGTTCTGATTTTCCCTGTGATGGCTATGATTATGCAACCACGGATAACTATAAGCGTGACCGCCAAAATGGCAGTGTTGAGCTGCGTTTATTATCGGATGAGGCTGGCCGTATCTTTAACGATTCAACCGATTGGCTAATAGGCGTTTATTTTAGTGAGCAAAGTGTAGAGCTCGATAGAGACTATTTTGATTGGGATGCCTTTTCTGATGCCAATTTGATGAGTGAATACGATACGAAAAACCTAGCGTTATTTGCTGAATTATCTTCATCACTTAGCGAAAAAATGACGTTAACTTATGGTTTGAGAATTGAAGATTGGACGGCTGAATATAGCGATTCAAACGCGGTGGTCTTAGATAACGACGATACCTTATATGGAGGTAAACTGGTTTTAGATTACCAATATGCCGATAACAGTATGGCCTATGCCAGTGTGGCAAGGGGTTATAAAGCCGGTGGTGTGAATATCGATAGCACACTTGCAGAAATTAACAGGGAGTTTGATACAGAGTTCCAGTGGGCTTATGAATTGGGCTTAAAGAATATTTTGTTAGATGGCCGCTTAAGTACTC
>JBNMPS010000043.1:0-18197 GCA_051277005.1 Pseudohongiellaceae bacterium | reverse complement strand
TCTTTCTGCGCGGTTGTTATCGATATTAAGCTCGCCGTCTTCAAGATAACGAATCAGCTTTGGCCACTGATTTAAGCTGTAGGTTAGCGCTTTACCTAAATAGATCATA
Source organism: Pseudohongiellaceae bacterium (assembly GCA_051277005.1). GTDB lineage: Bacteria > Pseudomonadota > Gammaproteobacteria > Pseudomonadales > Dasaniaceae > Dasania. Next base: position 18,088 of record JBNMPS010000043.1, on the reverse strand, counting down.
CGAAAAGTGTCGTATAAAAGCGCTCTCGCTGCCATCAACAATATAAACACGAGAATCATAACTTTGCAGAAAGCGTATCAACTCTTGCATCGACTTATAGGCCAATTGTAGCTGCGACCGCTTAAAGTCTGGATGCTGGTAGTTTTTAAAAAAGTCTTTTACTTTATCGTCATAAACAGATTGATCGATACCCGCGTGGGCCTTCAATAACTCAAAAAAACTGTTGAAAAATTTAGTTGTGACAAATAATTATCATTAGCATTAAGAACCGACTTCCAAGGCTGCTTATTTCTAAGTCGAAGCTGATTATTACCCTGCCTAAACAGCTCTTTTTTCACAAAACTCAGCATCACTTTTTGGGGCTTTTCTACCCACAGAGTGCCATCTAAATCAAAAACAGCCACACGTTGATTGACTGGAACAAACCACTGACCGCCTTCATCTATACTACGATCAACAAAATCCTTTATCGCTTTTTTAGCATCGGTATTTTTCCAAGCATTTAAAGCAAGCTCTTTTTTCTTAGCTGAACAGTCACCACGATTGACGAATTTATTGCGACTAACAACTTTTTCACTTAGCTCCTCATCAGTTTTTTTTGCGTTATTGGATTTACTTAAGCCGGTTTGAGTTGAGTCAGAGCCGATCTTAGTGATATTTTGTGTGCAAGCCATTAAACTCATCACAACAACAATAAACACAAACTGTTTCATAGTAATTAACCCTGCTTAAATCTTATGAAATTCGCTATTTAGCGTATTAGCGACGTGATTTACTTGAACTGCAGCAACTCAAGCGCTATTTTCAGTTCATGACTTCAAAACTCTCATTAAAACAATTTAAACAGCGCATCATTGCCCATAGAGGCTGGCAACACCAATTCCCCGAGAATAGTTATGCGGGGATTAAAGCCGCCCTAGAGCTAGGTATTAGACATATCGAAATTGATGCTCACTTAACCGCTGATCACATCCCCGTAGTCTGCCACGATCATCACCTTATACGGTTATGCGAACAAGATTCTGATGTGCGCCATCTTACTCTGGCTGAGCTGCAAGCGCTTAGTTTTCATGAGCCGTCTCGCTTAGGTAGCAAACATTTCCCCACTCAACTTATTACCCTGCAGCGATGCACTGAATTAATCGCCCAATACCCCAACGCAACCTTGTATGTTGAGATTAAGCGTAAAAGCCTTTATTACTTTGAACACAATACGGTACTAACGGCAATTCACCACAACCTGCAATCTATTCAAGCGCAAGCCTGTCTCATGAGTTTTGATATTGAAATATTGCAATTAGCCCAACAACAATCTCTGCCTTATCCATTAATACCCGTATTACTTAATAAACAACAGCTTCACAGCGAAGAGATTTCTAGCCTTAACCCCGCAATGGTATTTAGCAATATTAAACATCTAAGCCATACCGATGAGATTAAGCAGCTACCTTGGCCTATCGTATTTTACGAAATTGACGACATCCAGCAAGCACTGAGCCTTATTGCGGCGGGCGCCAAGGGCATTGAAACATTTAGCTGCGGAGAGTTGCTCGCGGGCTTTGAGAGCCATTAATCATTAGCTCGTTTATCCTAAACTTGTTTCAAGGCAATCGGTCCACACCGTAAAACGCTGCGCCAATGCCTTATTCTCTTGTGAATGAAACGTCTGGCCATTATTCGCCCAGCCCTCAGGGCAACCTAACAACAAGTAGGCGGCCCCTCTGGCACTCGCTTCGGCCGATTCACTACGCACCACGGCCAAACCCGACAAATCACTCAAACGCTGACACAATTGGTCACTGTTCGATAGACCGCCACTCACCACAATACGGCTCAGCAATTTATGTCGCCGCATACATTCAAGGTTGCGCATTATTAAGAAAATGATACTTTCAGCCACCGCGGCTAACCGTAACTGATTAGAGCAATGCTCATCACCCACAAAGAAAGCACCCATATCACTGCGCCAATCCGGTGAACCTAAACCGCTAATCGTATTGATAAACAAAGGCATCCTTTGTGATACCGCCAAGCTTTGCTCCAGTTGTTTATCACCCTCAATGCCTAGCTGCTTCGCCATATAATCAATGGCAACTCCCGCACCGTTTACCGTAGCCTCCAAGCAATATTGTGCACCCTGAGCCTCACTCCAATGCACCACACTGCTTAACAAGCCATCACGAACATTAGCAGCGGGCATTGAAGACAACAAAAATACTCCCGTCCCCATATTAATATTTAGCTGCTCGGGCGGCAGTGTGCCCGCGCTAAACACCGCTGCACACTGGTCGCCAGTGAGTAGCCTCATCGGCAAGCTCATCGCATCAACACTCACTTCGCCAATGCACAGCTCGCCAAAAGAGCTATCACTGGCAACCAACTCGGGTAGATATGATTTGCGTAAACCAAACAACTCGAGCAAGGACTCATCCCACTGGCCTGTGTCAAGGTTCATCAATAAGGTGCGGCTACCATTCCCTCTATCAGCCCGCCATTCTTGCTTGTTTAATAAGTGATAGCTTAAATAGCACGCCAAAGAAACAAACATTAATTGATTCTGCTCAGCAGCCTGCTGCACAGCTTGCGAATGTCGCAATAGCCAAACCATTTTACTGGCACCAAAATGGCCATTAGGCTTTAAACCGGTCGCCTGATAAATTAACTCCCTATTGGCGCTATCTTCAGGCAACAGGGACTCGCCTCGAGTATCCTGCCAGCTTAATACCGGGCTTATTGCCTCGCCGCTTACCCGATTAACGGCGACTAAACTTGAACGCTGGGTGATTAAGCCACAACAATTTAAGCACGCGCGTTGCTCATCACTTAAACTCTCAATAACGCCGGCCACACAGGTTTTTAAACTGCTCAACAATTCAGCAGGGTCTTGTTCAACCTGCGCTCCATGCCGGTACTCAGACACCTTTTGCTGGTGCTGCGCAACAACCTGGCCGAGATCATCAAACACTATTGCCCTGCTAGAGCTGCCACCTTGATCTAAACATAACACTGACTTTTTCTGCATGTCATTAACTATAGTCAGCAATCATTTGATAAGGAAACTTTTGCAACGATGTTATAAGCTTGTTGCTGATTAATGTTTTTGCACTAAAGAGGTTAAAATGGATTGTTTATTTTGCGCTATTAACAATAAAGAAATACCCGCAGACATTCTGTATGAAGATGACTTGGTCACGGTGTTTCGCGACATTCAAGCGCAGGCTCCCCACCACTTACTCACCATTCCTAAAAAACATATCAGCTCCCTTAACGATATTGGTGATGATGATAAAGAACTCATTGGCCACATGATTATTACGGCCAAAAACATTGCGGCTAAAGAAGGCTTTGCCGAAGATGGATATCGCCTAGCGATGAACTGTAATGAACAGGGCGGGCAAACGGTTTATCACATCCATTTACACATGCTGGGTGGCCGCCAGATGACGTGGCCTCCAGGTTAAGCCACATGGTAAAGTTTAAATCTATAGTTGTTTTAACGGGCGCGGGTATTTCATCTGAATCGGGCATCCGTACCTTTCGTGCTGCCGATGGGCTTTGGGAAAACCACCACATAGAAGACGTGGCCACCCCCGATGCCTTTATTCGCGATCCTGAATTAGTGCACCGTTTTTACAATGAGCGCAGGCAGTATTTACTGAGTGGTATAGAGCCCAATGCAGGCCATCGAGCCCTGGTCAATTTAGAACAAGAAATCATTCAGCAAGGTGGTGATTTTTTACTAATCACTCAAAACATTGATGACTTACACGAGCGCGCCGGCAGCGATAACATTCGCCATATGCACGGCGAGCTTTTAAGTCTCCGCTGCAAGCAAAGCCATCAACAATTTAGCTGGCAGGGTGATAGTAACTCACAGCTCGTCTGTGACTGCTGCCAGCAAGTAGGTAATCTACGCCCGCATATCGTGTGGTTTGGTGAAATACCGCTTTATATGGATGAGATAGAACAGGCCTTGAGCCGTTGTGATTTATTTGTCTCGATAGGCACCAGTGGCAATGTTTACCCTGCCGCAGGGTTTTTTCAAATCGCCAAGCAATTTGGGGCGCATACCGTGGAGTTAAATTTGGAAGCCTCAAAATTGGGCAGCCACTTTGATGAGCAACACTATGGCCTCGCCACTCAAGTGTTACCTGAGTATATCAGTCAGCTATTAAGTTAACGGCCTGGCTTTAACTTTGCGCTTTATCCGACCAGTATTTTGTACCCTTTAGAGCGGCCTGCAACGCTAAAATTGCTCAGTTATTTGATCAACGGTTACGCCATCTAAAATCACGCTTAATACCCTTTATTTTGATGAGCAGCAAAAATAGTGTTAACCGCTTGGTTAAAAATCCTCACCCAATAAGGACTGAGCTGCTTACCCGCACAGTCATTAACTTCTTTTACGGCACGGATGATAGGCCGCTTTTGATGAGCGGAATACGCTCGCTGATGCGTCAATGCATCAAAGGTATCGGCCACCGCCAAAATTTTTGCTCCGTCGCAAATTTGCTCTTCGCGTAAGCCGCAGGGATAGCCGGAACCATCAGCAGCTTCGTGATGCTGCATTACCATTTCTTTTGCTCGGTACCATCTCGGCATGTTATTCAGTAAGTTCGCGCTATTTTGTACATGGGAACGCATCAATAACATTTCGCCATTGCTTATACTCGTCTCTTGATGCAATAGTTCAACCGGCATAAAAGACATACCAAAATCGTGCACATAAACGGCAACAGCCAAATTCATCTCATCAACAGGCTCGCCCGCTAGATTATTCAACATCAGTGACATTTTCAAAATACGGTCACATCGCCCTGCCCAAAATTGTGAGCGCGCCTCAACCGGCACCATTAAATCGCGAAAAAACGTCAAGTCTTTTTGCTCATCGAGATCAACCGAGCTTAAAAAAGAGTCAGTCTGAATACGATTAATATCCGCATTAACCACTTCTGCAACAGCCGGGTCGAGTAACCTTATTGTTGCGGCAATCAGCGACTCACGCTCGCCATTATCGACATGGATGATTTGCTCAATGCTGTCGCTAATTTGTTTGATTAATGCCGCGTCGTAGGCCACCTGGCCATCACGCTGAAAGTCTTCGATAAAGGCTCGGGCATCATCCAGCATAAGCAACATCAAATCACCCAACAAGGGGCTGTGCTCAACCCTCCCGTTTTTAAGCACAAACACAACATCCTCTAAACTATCTAAGAGCGGCATTAGCGGCGCAAAACCGACCACGCCCAATGCACTCCGTATAGCATGTACCCCTCTAAACAATTGCTGAATAAGTACTTCGTTGTTAGGCGTTCGATCTAATTCAAGGAGTGCTTTTTCGCACCGCTGATAATGGATATTAATATCCACCAATAACTCTTCGGTAAGCTTGGGTTCTAATATATCCGATTGATAAACAGCCATAATTAACCTTGATTGCAAAACGCGGTTGTTATTATTGTTATCGGTCTAATGTGAGATTTCTGAAGCCTAGGCATCCAGATCAGGAATGAGCCGGCATTTGACTTTGCTAATAAGCTCCTTCAAACGTAGTTTTTCACGCTTGAATCGCTGTAATTGCAGCTGGTCAATATAAAGCCCCTCATGCAACTCGATTATTTGCTCATCCATTTGTCGATGCTGCGTTTGCAAAAGCAACAATTCAGCGCTGAGGTGACCTTGTTCGTTATCTATCATTATTTATTCATATTGAGTGACGAAGAGAATATTAAACACTAGCTATTGATCATATTATCAACAAAGCACTTAATGCTGTACTGGTCTGCCAAATCCACAGTGGTGAATTCTAAGCCACAACGGAAGCCATGGCCAACAGATTCACCCGGTAACACCCTGAGGTCAACTCACCACTACATTCGGTATGGTGGTAAAGAAGCGATTGAGTCGGTCTATAACCATCTTGGCGGAATGGGTTTCAGCCAGTAGAACATCACCTATCGGGACTCGGCGCTTTTATTCACCGGTACCCCCCCCCCCCGATTGAATGGTATTATCTATTGAGTAAAGCTCAATACCGCTCAAGAAGCCAGAGCGATAAGGCTTATCTCTGAACACAAACGAATTAAGATGCAGGCAATAACCACGCACCGTTAATGCAAACAACACTTCTCAAAGGGCAAGCCGCTACCACAGGGGCAGGGTTCATCACGAGCAACCGGCTCAAGCGCTAAGAAAAGCTGGTCAACATCACTAAAGGCTTGCAGCTCTTGCCACTCGCTTCGGATACCGGCATACACGCCGAGCACTTCATCAAACCATTGATAGGCTTCTTGAAACTTATCTTTATCAGTTTCACTATTTTCTAACTCGGCGTCATCAAAGACTTCATCAAAGTGTAATTGCCCTTGATAAACCGCCTCCGTAAAAACTGTTGCCAAATTGAGTACCGCCGTAATGGCATCATCTAAGGGTTCGGCATCTAAATCCATCAGCGCCAACTCCCATAATTCTTCTAAATATTGGTGGGCGATTAAAAAACCTTCGCACCATAAACCTAAGCGATTTTTTTCTTGCTCACTTTCTGGGGGGAAAAAGGGTAAGCAGCGACCTTGAACAATACCACGCTCAATGTCAGCCATCGCTTCTCGCAGTAATTGAAAAAAACGTTTCGCTTCGTCTTCATCATCAAACTGCGGGTCATCATCTAACCAAATCAACTCAAACCACTCTGAGGCTTTTACCAACTCGGGCGAACAAGCCACTGCAAATAAAAAACCCCGCAGCCGGTCGTAATCGAGTACGGCGTCACCTAAGCGCTCTAAAAAAACGCGAAGCTCATTATCGGTAGTGGGTAAGATAATCATTTACTACTAGCTCTGGTTAATCATGCCGGCAAATAACTCAGGCTGGCCGGTCAATAATCGCTCGACCGTGTCAACAATTATTTGAGTTTGCCTATCGATTTCTATATTCACTTTATCGCCTATTTGCTTGTCACCATGAGTGGTGATTCTTAACGTCTCAGGGATATAACAAACCGTGAATTGTCGCTCTTCTCGGTTAACTTTAGCCACGGTTAAGCTACAGCCATTAATGGCGACAAAACCTTTATCAAAGACATACTTCATTAATGCTGCGGGTAGTTGATAGCTCACAAAACGATTGTTTTCGGGTTCTTCAATGGCTACGACCTCTGCGCTGCAATCAATATGGCCAGAGAGTATATGGCCACCTATTTCAGCACCCTGCTTGGCGGAGCGCTCTACATTAACCCTGCCTCCCTCTTCAACAATACCCAGCGTTGTCACCTCTAAGGTTTGCTGCATTACATCAAAATCAACGTCATTGCCGCGAATGTGAGTCACACTCAAGCACACGCCATCAACACCAACGCTGGCACCAATAGCCAAGTCATTTAATAAATCGGTGGCTAGCGCTAAAGTAACCGTGTTCAACCCCGGCTGGTGTTTAATCTGCTTGATCGAAAATGCGCCTTGCACAATACCGGTGTACATCTTTCCTACCTATAATCACATTTAAACTATTTCACAGACTCGCAGCAACCTTAATAAAGGCTTCCCAGCACACCTGCTTGCTTTAAGCGCTCAAGTCGCCATTTTCGCACAGGCCTCAGTGATATGCTTGCTTGTTTTAGTAAGTTTGCCTACCAAAACAATGACCAACGCCTTTGGCGTATTGCGCAATGAACGATAACAAAAACTCAACAACCATTACCGCTCTATGATTTATATATTGGGGAAAAGATATTGGGAGGAACATAGTGACCGAAAAGCTAGAGATAGAAAGCTCAGGGGATAAAAAACGCGGTGAAGACTCCATACAGTCTTTAAGAATTAAAGGCTGGGATGCACTGAATCCTTCAGTGATGTTCTACTGATACGCTAAGCAGCAATACTTGCTAATAAACTTAGGCCTATCACTAAAACTAATAATCCTGGCAAAATCGAATTCTGAGGCATACAAAGATCCTAGAACCTGGGGATATTAATCTTTCTAATCAGCAAACAGCACTTATTAAAGGACTGCTTATTGTTGGGTATAAACCAGATTAAAAATGCCATCAGTTTTATTTTTCATCCCTAGACTGATAGTTTTTTGTATAACTCGACGATAAAAACCAACCATAAGATGACAGCCGCAATTAAGCGGTAAGGTCTAGCGGGGGGCTTTTCTGCTTCATCAGCGTCAACCTTAAGCCTTTTCACATTGCGTGAGCCGCAAGCCGGGCACGAGCCGTTAACAAATTTGTTGCCTTTATAACTACAATCAATGCAGGTATAAGCCATAAAAAAACCCCGTTAAATATGTTCTATTAGCATAGACTATTCAACGAGGTTTTCTCAATATAACGGGATACTTTATATTTCGGCGAGATTACCTTTAGTTTCTAGCCATTTTTTTCTATCGCCGCTACGTTTTTTGGCCAACAACATATCCATCAATTGGTTAGTGTCATCACCCTCCTCGAGGGTTAGGCGCACGAGGCGGCGAGTGTCGGCATCCATAACCGTTTCACGCAATTGCAACGGGTTCATCTCACCCAAACCTTTAAAGCGCTGCACGCCAACTTTGCCCCGTTTTTTCTCAGCTTCGATGCGATCTAACACACCTTGTTTCTCGGCCTCATCAAGTGCGTAAAACACCTCTTTGCCTACATCAATACGGTACAACGGCGGCATGGCAACAAACACATGACCTGCCAATACGAGCGGCCGAAAGTGACGCAAAAACAACGCACAAATCAAAGTAGCAATATGCAAACCATCGGAGTCTGCATCCGCCAAGATACAAACCTTGTGGTACCGTAGACCACTTAAATCATCGGAGGCGGGATCTACTCCAATCGCTATGGCGATATTATGGACTTCCTCTGAGGCTAAAATCTCTTGTGAATCGACTTCCCAGGTATTTAAGATTTTACCGCGCAAAGGCAAAATAGCTTGGCACTGTCTATCGCGCGCCTGCTTGGCCGAACCACCCGCTGAGTCACCCTCGACTAAAAACAGTTCTCCCCGTTCAGGCTCGCCACTCGAACAATCCGCCAACTTACCCGGTAATGCAGGACCGCTGGTGATTTTTTTACGAGCGACTTTTTTCGATTTTTTCATCCGAAATTGTGCATTGTTAATGCACATCTCGGCAATTTTTTCAGCGTCTTCAGTATGGTGGTTCAACCATAAACTAAAGGCATCTTTAGCCACACCCGAGACAAACGCCGCCGCCTCACGAGAGCTCAAACGCTCTTTAGTTTGGCCTGAGAACTGTGGGTCTGCCAGTTTTGAAGAAAGAATATACGAGCATTTATCCCAGACATCGTCCGGGGCTAATTTTACGCCGCGAGGCAATAAGTTTCTGAACTCACAAAATTCACGCAGTGCTTCTAACAACCCCGTACGTAAACCATTAACGTGAGTGCCGCCTTGGGCGGTAGGAATTAAGTTGACGTAAGACTCAGTCGTTAACTCGCCGCCTTCAGGCATCCATTGCACCGCCCAATCAACCGCTTCGGTAGAGCCGGAAAAGGTACCAATAAAGGGCTCAGTAGGGATGACTTCCCAGCCTTTGGTATTAGAGAGCAAATAGTCTTGTAAGCCATCTTCGTAAAACCAATCTTCTTGTTCGCCGCTGGCTTCGTCTAAAAAGCTAACGCGTAGGCCGGGGCAAAGTACGGCTTTGGCTCGCAGTACGTGTTTCATCCGGGGAACCGAAAACTTAGCAGAATCAAAATAGCTGCCATCCGGCATAAAGCGAATGCTGGTGCCGGTATTGCGCTTACCACAACTATCGATTACTTTTAGATCACTGCTCTTCTCGCCATGGGCAAAAGCAATATGGTGAACACCTCCATCACGCCGAATAGTTACCTCTAAGGTTTTTGACAGGGCATTAACAACCGATACACCTACACCGTGCAAACCGCCCGAGAACTGGTAATGTTCATTGCTAAATTTACCACCCGCATGCAGAGTACACAGGATCACTTCCACGCCAGGCAAGCCCTGTTCAGGGTGGATATCGACCGGCATTCCACGGCCGTCATCAGTACACGTCAGCGAGCCATCTTTATGGATAATGACATCAATTTTGCTGGCATGATTGGCCAACGCCTCGTCCACACTGTTATCAATAACCTCCTGCGCAAGGTGGTTGGGGCGCGTTGTTTCAGTGTACATGCCGGGGCGTTTTCGCACCGGGTCCAAACCCGTTAATACTTCTATCGATTTGGCGTTATATTCACTCATAGACAAAATTCTTTCTGATGATTTTTGTGACGTTTAGCTAGGATTAACTAATTAGCTTTAGAAATTTTAAAACCTCGGGCAAATGCTGCTCGAAGTTTTCAAAGCGGTGGTTACCCCCTTCTTCAATATGCTGAGGGCTCTTGGCATAAAACTTTTTTGCCCAGCGGTAATTCAACGTTTCATCACCTTTTTGCAGCATCACCCAGTAGTTTTCTGGGTGATGGATAGGCGTATTTTCGATATCGGCTAACTCTTGTAGATGCCCTCTATCGAGGACAAATTTTTCCCCGGTATGAAAGTTAGTATTTTCACCTAAAAACAAGTGAATCATTCGTGAAGGCATCACCGCAGGGTTCACTAACACCGCTTTTAAGTTATAAAGCTCACCGACCATGACGGCCATAAAACCACCCAATGAGCTACCCACCATACCAATGGTTTCGCGGCCTTTAGCTAATTCACTCTCAACAATCTGCTTAATAGCCGTATAAGCCTCACCCGGATAATTGGGAAAACTAGGTGAAATATAATCCACCTCAGGAAACTGCTGTTTCATGAGGTCGCCTACAGCAACGGCTTTTTCTGACTCGCCAGAACTACTAAAACCATGTACATACAATAACAAAGGGCGCATACAACGAGCCTGTTTACCTTTTAATGAATAACAAAATGCAATAATGGATGAGGATACCCGTTGCAAGGGCTTTGGGAAAGAGTGAAAGACCAATGAGACTTAATAGCCTTCCGAATTATCGTAGTGAATATCAAAAATTACATCTTTAACTCTTGATACACCGGTATCGATACGGCCATCTTGATGAAGATTAAGCCAGCGATAGCCCGGGGCAGCTCTGTCTAATTTAAACACATCGCTACCCGGAGCAAATTGAACACAGCTTGAAGGTGTAGCCATGAGCTTAACGCCATTGCGCTCGGTATCGATATGCTGGTGCACATGCCCCCACGCAACACCCCGCACTTGCTCACAGCTATCTAATATCTCAAAAAAAGCCGCGGCGTTAGTGACCCGCTGCTCGTCCAGCCAGGCACAGCCAATATCAACGGGGTGATGATGCAAGCAAATCAGCACATAGCTATCACCCGCCTGCTCTAACTGCTCCTTCAAAAAGGCCAGTTCAAACTCGCTAAAGCTGCCCCCCACCTGACCTTTGGCGGAAGAGTCCAACATAATAATCAACCAGGCCCCAAGTTGAGCCGTTTTAACCAGCGGCTCTCCCAATGTTTGTACCATTAAATCAGGGTCATCATGATTGCCAGGCAACCACAGCGTATCGGGGGCCACATGACGGGTGAGAGCGTCAAATCGCTGATAGGCGGCAACGCTGGCGTGGTTGGCAATGTCGCCGGTAGCCAATAGCAGGTCGCATTCTGGCGACTCTTTTACCATCAACTCAAGTACCGCAGCGAGGCTCTCGTCGGTATCTAGGTTTAATAACCGCTCCCCTACTTGCTCACCTAGGTGGCTATCGGTAATTTGTAATACCCGTAGCATCGCGAGTGAAGTATCTTGGTCGCTCAAAAGCACATACCCTTGAAGATTTTTTTAATTAAATGAATAGCTTAATCACACAACTAGCAATGGCCTTACTGTATCGGCAAGCAGGGAAAAGAGTCTAGTAACTATTTAACAAAGTATGGGTTTTTTTTATTTACCTATTAACGGTTAATGATCAGCTCGGCAGCATGGCCATGGCTGAGGCAATGTTTGAGCCATTCCCCCAGCAACAGATTGAGCTGAGCCTTTTCATCTTTGTGAAACATGGTTTTATTGGGGTAGTTATAGCTTGATCGCAGGCGGTGATTGCCATGAAACGCAGAGACCTCAGTCATGCGCGCATCATGGTAAACCCGCAAGGTAAAGTGCGGCCCTGGCGCCCAATCTAACTGGCCGGCAAAACCGTTATCTAATTGGCTAAACTCCATAATGGTGGTGTATTTGCAGCGTTCAATCACGTTAAGCCTAAATTGCACAGCCAGGCCACCGGGCAGCTGCACCATAAACGCCCTCTCGTCCTCCTCGTGCATATTGGGCATCAGCTTCATAACCCGCGCATAATTGGCTTCGCACTCGGCCATTTGTCCCGCCAAATCAACGGTATGTTTTTTCTTCATCATAAAAAGCTCTGAGCCTTACTCGCTACAACCCGCATTTAAAGTTTAGCAGTTTTGATACCGCTAAGTTTATTAATGAAACTAGCTCAAATTTGCTAGACTGTGCCAAATCAAGATATTGTTATAACTCATTATTACTAGGATCGATTATGAAAGTCTTGGCTCTACCCCTTCTTTCTACTGCCATATTATTAAGCATTGCCAACTTTGTACTAGCCGACACCTTACAAGATGTTTATGAGCTAGCCCTTAAAAACGATGCCCAATTAAAAGCGGCAGAGGCGAGTTACAGAGCCAGTATTGAAACAGAAGAGCAGGCGTTTTCGCAGATGCTGCCACAAATTGTCGCTAGCGCGTCTTATTCAAAAAGCGATGAAAAGGTTAAAAGCAAAAATCCCCGTACAACGAGCGCAGATGCAGTTAATTTCATTCCAACAGAGTCTGACACTAAAACGGATAACGAAAACTACCGTATTAGCCTAGAGCAGAAAGTGTTTGATCTCGCTACTTGGTTCAATTTAAAGAGTGGCAAAGCCGTCACCCAACAAGCGCAGGCTCAGTTAGCCGCCGATCAACAAGCCTTAATCATTCGCGTGGCGGAGGCCTATTTTAGTGTACTGCGCGCCAAAGACAATTTAGAAGCCTCCAAGGCCGAAGAGCAAGCCACCAAACGTCAGCTGGAACAAACCCAGCAGCGCTACGACGTGGGCCTCATCGCTATTACCGATGTGCATGAATCACGTGCGGTTTACGATAACACGGTGGTGCAACGGCTTACGTTTGCAGGTGACCTCGGCACAGCCTATGAAGCACTAACCGTATTAACCAATCATTCTCATAATAATTTATGGCAACTGCAAGCAGATTATGCAGTAGTAGAACCCACCCCCGTCGCCAGAGATAAATGGGTACAGTTTGCCTTAGAGCATAACCTACAATTAGCCGCCACACGTGCAGCAACCGACGCATCCCATCAAAGCGCCAAGTCTAAAAAAATGGCCCATATGCCGACCATCTCCGCCAACTATAGTTATAACGACAACGATAGAGATGGTGACACCCGTAATCGCCTAACCGGGATCTCTGATGACTCTTATAACCAAAGTAAAGGCAGCACCTGGGGCGTAACGCTCACCATCCCCATCTACTCAGGCGGCGGCATCAGCTCACAACGCCGGCAAGCTTACGAGCAATATAACGCCACCTTGCAAACAGGCATCGATACTCGCCGCTCGGTGATTCAAGCGACACGCTCTTTTCACCTCTTAGTAATGACCGATGTACAACGAGTCAAAGCCCGCGCCCGTAGTGTTATCTCTACCCGTAGCGCCCTAGAGGCCACCGAAGCGGGTTATGAAGTAGGCACCCGTAATGTTGTCGATGTATTACAGGCCAGACGCGCGCTATACGCCTCGATTAGAGACTATGCAAATTCTCGTTATGACTATGTACTTAACATGTTGAAGCTAAAGCAGCAGGCCGGCACCTTAAGCCCAGAGGATATTTTGGCGTTGAACAAAGCGCTAGAAGCCGCCCCAGCCCCTACCGCGTCTCAACATAGCTCGGGCTTTATTGACTTAGGCTAGGCAGCAAAATCTTAAGCCATATGGGTTTGCAATAAAGCCAATAACCGCTGTAGTGAACCGCGGTTTTTCTCCACCACTGCCATTGCGGCTGTACCTCGTTGCTGCCGCAAACTCTGATCAGTTAGCGATAGCAATTCAGCGGCCAGCGCATTCGCGTCAGCCACTTTTGTTAAGGCTTGCGCCTGTTGCAGCAAGGCACTGATCTCTAAAAAATTATAATCACTCTCGCCGGTAATAATCGGCAGGCCCCAAGCGGCGGGTTCCAACATATTGTGACCACCACTGGCGATAAAACTACCCCCCACCACAGCAATATCACTGGCACCCAATAACAGCATCATTTCGCCCATGGTATCGGCGAGATAGACCTGGGTTTCTAGCGCTGGCTCTAGCCCCTCAGAACGACGCACCGCGCTAAAACCGGCCTGCTCTATTAACATGGCCACTTGCTTAAACCGCTCGGGATGGCGAGGCACTAACACCAATAACGCTTGCGGCTGTTGCTGTAATAGCTGCTTATGAGCCGCCAATATGATCTCATCTTCACCTTCATGAGTGCTGGCGGCGATCCAAACTAAGCGCTGGGCTGGTTGCTGCCAATGAGCCTTTAGCTTTTGCGCCTGCGCTTGCAGCGCCTCATTGATCGCAATATCAAATTTAATACTGCCCGTTACCTGCATGCGCTCTGGCGAAAACCCCAAAGCGACAAAGCGGCTGGCATCAACCTCCGTTTGTGCCGCAATACCACTAAGCCCTCTCAACATCGGTTGGCTAAGCGCTGCAAATCGCTGGTAACCCGCCGCCGATTTTTGCGACAATCGGGCATTCACCAACAGCACCGGGATATACCGTTGCGCACAAAGCTCAATAGTATTGGGCCACAGTTCGGTTTCCATAATAATCAAAATTGAAGGCTCAATGCGTGCCAAAAAACGCTTGATGCAGCCAGGCAAATCATAGGGCGCATAAACATGAAATACCGAGTCACCCAACAAGGCCTTAACCCGCTCAGAGCCTGTGGGCGTCATAGTGGTGACCACTATCGATTTATGGGGATACTGTTTTTGGAGCTGCTTCACTAAGGGTACGGCAGAAATGGTTTCACCCACCGATACCGTATGCAACCAAATTGAACCCCTCAATGAAGGTGCTTTAAAAAACCCAAAACGCTCGCCGATACGCTGCCGGTAGGCTGGCGCCTTTCGGCTACGCCACAATAAACGCAATACGATAATAGGCGTAATCAAGTAGTAGAATAGCGTGTACAAACAGCGGGCCATTGATGTCTTCTCTTAGTGTGTGCGCCAAGCATAACAGCCCTCCGCGCTTAACCGCAAAATACGATATACTGCGCCCAGTTATTTCTTTGCAACTCTATTGGATTTTTAGCGCTATGACCCAGCAAACCGTTAATGTCGATATCGCTATTATTGGCGGTGGTATTGCTGGCTTATGGATATTAAATCGCCTGCGGTCACAGGGCTATAACGCTATTCTATTTGAAAAGGGCGACTTAGGCGGACAACAAACTATCGCCTCACAAGGCATGATCCATGGTGGCATTAAGTATGCTCTCAGTGGTGCACTCACCGGCTCCTCAGAGGCGATTGCCGACATGCCCGATCATTGGCGTCGATGTCTAAAAGGCCAGGGTGATGTAGACCTAAGCCAGGCCAAGGTATTGAGTGAACACTTTTATATGTGGTCTACCACCTCCATCGCCTCAAAATTTACCTCGTTTTTTGCCAGTAAAATGACTCGTGGCCGGGTAGAAAAAATAAAGCCTGCGCAATATCCAAAAGCCTTTAACAACCGCAAATTCAAAGGCCATGTTTATCGCTTAGTTGATCTTGTGGTCGATGCGCCCTCGCTTATCAGCACATTAGCCAACAACTGCAAAAGCAGTATTTTTCCTTTACATGACGGCGGCGAATGGCAGCAAGACGATAACGGCGCTTACTTGACCATCCAACACGGTGAGCAGACGTTTCGCATCGATGCACAGCGTTTTATTTTTACCGCCGGCAAGGGCAATGGCGATTTAATTGATGCACTCGGTATCACCCAACCACAAATGCAGCTTCGCCCCTTGCAGCAGGTTTTTGTCAAACACGATCAAGATTTACCGCTGTATGCTCATTGCATGGGGAGCAACCCTTCACCTCGCTTAACTATTTCTTCGCATCGCTGCGCCGATGGCAAAACCGCTTGGTATTTAGGCGGCGACTTAGCCACTGAAAACATCAATGCCGAACCTTCGGAGCTGATAGAAAAAGCTAAAAAAGAACTCGATAATTTATTCCCATGGTTAGACTTTAGCGATGCCGAATGGGCAACCCTAAAAATTGATCGAGCAGAACCCAAACAAAAAGCCTTAATCAAACCCGACCAAGCTTTTGCCGAAAATGCCCAAGGCATAGGCAATGTTATTGTTGGCTGGCCAACCAAGTTAACACTAGCGCCTAACTTGGCAGACGAAGTTGATGCCCTGTTAAAACAAGATGGCATCTCCCCCAGTGTTAGCAACAGCTCGGCCCTTGAAGGTCTGCCTCAACCCAAAGTAGCCACGCCCTATTGGGACACTTTATTTAACAATAACGTTTAACAGTTTTTAGAATCCATATCACAGCTGTCCCGTTAACTTCAGGCTAATGGATGATAAGCCACAACGATTAGGGCCAAACTGTCCCATGATGAGCAAGGGACATGAAAAACAAAAAGATACCGCGTCATTCCGGAAAGCGTTTTTTTGCTTATCCGGAATCCAGTGATTTCAGGCTCTGACTGGATACCGGGTCAAGCCCGGCAGAGCCTGCCCCGTGAGCAAAGTGAGTGCTCAGCGTGGCCCACGTAGTGCTTTGGCCATTGGGTATGACGAGATTAAGTTAACGAGAAGTAGTGAATCCCTATGAAAAAGCGAGCATTTGGCAGCACCGATATTTTAATCAGCCCTCTTGGATTAGGCACCGTAAAATTAGGCCGCGACCTAGGGGTCAAATACCCCCAAGCTTTTACAATCCCCAACGACAAAGACGCCAGTCATTTAATCGCCTTAGCAAAAGACCAAGGCATTAATTTAATCGACACCGCTCCCGCCTATGGCAATAGTGAAGAACGTTTGGGCACTTTACTTAAAGGCCAGCGCAACGACTGGGTTATTTGTTCAAAAGTGGGAGAAGAATATGACAACGGCGAATCACATTTTGACTTCAGCGCTAAACACACACGTTTTAGCATTGAGCGTAGTTTAAAGCGGTTAAACACCGACATGATCGACATTGTACTGGTTCATTCCGATGGCAATGACGTTGATATTATTCAACAGTGTGAAGCCTTAGATGAATTATCAACCTTAAAAAAGGCCGGTTTAATACGCGCCTTTGGCATGTCAACCAAAACCGTCGCTGGCGGCTTAATGGCCGCCGAGCTTTCTGACGCGGTAATGGCTACCTATAATGTAGCCTATACCGATGAGCAACCGGTAATCGACTACTGCCAACAGCATAATAAGGGCCTGCTGATAAAAAAAGCCTTTGCCAGCGGCCATATCTGCCAAGACGGTGGTGACCCAGCACAGCAGGCAATGGATTTTATTTTTGCTCAAGCCGGTGTCAGTAGCGCTATTATTGGCACGATTAACCCAACACATTTAATCGCTAATATAGCGGCGGCTAATCGAGCTATTTCAACCCTTGTCTAACAAAACACGGCCGCTCTTGAAGCCCCGCGGAATCACAAACGAGCAGCCTTATTGGTGCTATATAGCCACTTAAACAGCCCGATATAGCATTTAGCTATAGGCCTCGACTCATAACAAAGGGCTAGTTCGCAGCGACTAGCCTACCCCTTTCGCAGTAATCAACTATCCCTCTCAATAACATAGTGTGGTGTTAACTCCCCTTCTATAATGACCTCATCGCTAAAATTTGAATAATGAAGATTTAACACTAATGCGCATTACATCCACTTTATTACCTTTTTTGATCGCAGCAATGATGGGGCTCTCTCTAGCCTTGAGCTGCCATGCTCAAGATTTTGTCGCACAACACAGCAAAGACGGCGCTGATGAGCTATTTAGCTGGGTAGCAAGCTATGGCTTATCGTTTGGTGGTCCCGACGCGGTAACAAACCAATACAACCCTTACG
>JBNMPS010000042.1:0-18307 GCA_051277005.1 Pseudohongiellaceae bacterium | reverse complement strand
CAAACCATCACTTTGCAGTGCCTTTTAA
The DNA here is from genome assembly GCA_051277005.1 of Pseudohongiellaceae bacterium. GTDB lineage: Bacteria > Pseudomonadota > Gammaproteobacteria > Pseudomonadales > Dasaniaceae > Dasania. The sequence goes on along the minus strand of JBNMPS010000042.1, from coordinate 18,279 downwards.
TCTACTTTATAGCCTTAGGCAGACACCGTATAATACTCAGCTTTTACAACATTTGAAGTGCCTGTGGACGATACCTTACAAAAAATTTCCGATACCATTGATCAATGTTTGCTCAAAGATCAGCGAGCATTGCGCCGTAAATTACGCTTCGTCAAACAGCGGTCCAAGGATGATAAACCCGTTGACCGTGATATTGACGAGTTAATAGCGTGCATTGAGGCCTCCTTGCTCAGCTTTCAGCGGCGTACAGAATCACTCCCCACGATTAAATTTCCCGAACAATTACCCATCGCTGAAAAGCGTGTGGAGATTGCGGAAGCGATCAACAATAATCAAGTGGTGATTATTGCGGGCGAGACGGGCTCGGGTAAAACAACTCAGTTACCTAAAATATGCTTGGCGCTAGGTTTGGGGGTGAAAGGTTTAATTGGCCATACTCAACCCAGGCGATTAGCGGCTAGAACCGTGGCGCAACGCATTGCCGATGAGCTAGAAACACCTCTAGGCCAAGGGGTGGGTTATCAGGTTCGTTTTACTGATATTGTCTCTGAAAACACCCATATTAAATTGATGACGGATGGTATTTTGCTGGCGGAAGTACAGCGCGATAAATACCTTAGCCAATACGATGTCATCATTATTGATGAGGCTCACGAGCGTAGTTTAAATATTGATTTTTTGATGGGCTATCTCAAACAGTTGCTACCTAAGCGCCCTGATTTGAAATTAATCATTACCTCGGCCACCATTGACCTAGACAGTTTTTCTACGCATTTCAATAAAGCTCCCGTAATAGAAGTATCGGGTAGAACCTATCCGGTTGAGACGCGCTATAGGCCGCTGGAAGAGTTAACCGAAGAGGGCGGTTTAGCAGAAGGTATTGCCGAGGCGCTAGAAGAGTTGTTTATCAGCGATGGCCGCCAAGGTGGCGACGTATTAGTGTTTTTAAGTGGTGAAGCTGATATTCGAGAAGTGTCGCGTTATTTGCGAGATAAACTTGCGAGTAATCAACGGTTATGGCAAAACGTAGAGGTGTTACCGCTTTATGCACGCCTAAGTAATGCTGAGCAAAATAAAATATTTCAAGTGGATAAACACCGTGGGAGGCGAGTGGTGTTGGCCACCAATGTGGCTGAAACCTCACTAACCGTGCCCGGTATTCGCTATGTGATTGATCCCGGTTTTGCCCGTATTAGTCGTTATAGCTATCGCACTAAAGTTCAGCGCTTACCTATAGAGGCTATTTCACAAGCCAGTGCTAATCAACGTAAAGGTCGCTGTGGTCGTGTTGCAGAGGGTATCTGTATTCGGCTTTATTCTGAGGATGATTTTAACGCTAGGCCAGAGTTTACCGACCCTGAAATTAAGCGCACCAATTTAGCGTCGGTTATTTTGAAAATGCTGGCGATGGGTATTGGCGAGGTAGAACATTTCCCCTTTGTTGATGCGCCCGATAGCCGCATGATTAACGATGGTTTTACGTTGCTGCATGAGTTAGGGGCCGTGACTAAGCAAAACCAGCTGAGCGATATGGGTAAAACCTTAGCGAAATTCCCGGTTGATCCGCGTATGTCACGTATGTTGATTGCGGCTAATCAGCAGGGTTGCTTGAATGAAATGCTGATCATTTGTAGTGCCCTCAGTGTGCAAGACCCAAGAGACAGGCCTGCCGATAAACGCCAATCATCCGACGAAAAACACAAACGCTTTTGGCATGAAGACTCTGACTTTTTAAGTTACGTCAATTTATGGCAGCACTACGAAGAGCAGCGCCAAGAACTTACTCAAAATCAATTGCGTAAATACTGCTTAAAAAACTATTTGTCGTTTATGAAGATGCGTGAGTGGCGTGATATTCACCATCAAATAAAATTAGTCACCAAAGAGCTGGGTTATAAGCAAAACCAAGAGCCTGCCAGTTATGAGAGTGTGCATAGGGCATTGCTCACAGGACTGCTTAGTAATGTTGCTAATCTTGATAAAGATAAAGTATATTTTGGGGCGAGAAATCGTAAATTACACATTTTCCCCGGCTCTGTGCTTTTCAAAAAAACACCTAAGTGGATGGCGTCGGCAGAAATCGCCGAAACTACGCAAGTTTATGCCCGTTGTTGTGCTCGCATTCAGCCCGAGTGGGTATTAGGCATTAACGATAGTCTGTTTAAACATCGCTACAGTGAGCCGCATTGGCAGCAGCGCAGTGGTAGGGTGATGGCCTTTGAAACGCTAAGTCTTTATGGCTTGGTGATTAAAGATAAAATTAAAATCCACTACGGCCCTATTGATGCAGTCGTCGCCAAAGAGCTCTTTATTCGAGCGGCGTTGGTCGAGGGGCGTTATAACAGCAAAGCTAAATTTTTTAAGCACAATCAAAGCCTCGTGAATGAAATATCCGGTTTAGAAGATAAGTCACGCCGCCGCGATATTTTAATAGACGATGAGCAGCTCTATCATTTTTATAATGAGCGCTTACCTGACGACATCACAACAGCCAAACATTTTGAACACTGGTATAAGCTGGCTAGCCAGCAAGATACTAATTGTTTATTGCTCAATAAATCGATGTTGATGGCGCATACCGCGTCTGATATCACCGAGACGCAGTTCCCCAACATGATAAGTTTGGGTGATTTAAGATTTTCGCTCACCTATGTATTTGAACCAAACAATGAGGCGGATGGTGTCACCGTCACCATTCCTTTGGCATTATTAAATCGAATCTCGCCGCAGCCTTTTGAATGGCTGGTGCCGGGTATGTTGCGTGATAAATGCATCACGCTCGTAAAAATGCTGCCCAAGCAAATTCGTAAGCAATTTGTGCCCGTGCCTGAATACGTCGATAAGGCGCTGATGAAAATTGAGCAAACCCCCAGTATTAAGATGCAGCAGGGTATTTTAGAGGGCTTAGTTGAGGCCTTGCATCGTGTTGCCGGCGTCAAAATCGATATTAACCAGTGGTCGGCAGATGCTTTAGAACAATTTTATCGCATGAACATTAAGGTGGTTGATGCTAACGGCAAGATGCTGGCACAAAGTCGTTATTTAGATGATTTACTGGAGCAATTTAAAGGCAAGGTCAGTGAAAGCGTGCAAGCGCAAAGCAAACCAGAGTTTCAGCGGCAAGAGATAAAACGCTGGGATTTTGGTGAGTTACCTCAGCAATATCAATTTAAACAAGCAGGGGTGACTATCACCAGTTATCCCGCGCTGGTTGATAAAGGCGAGAGTGTTGCCGTAGAGCTGATGGACTATGAACAAGACGCTCAGCAGCAAACGCGTAAAGGTTTAGTTAGATTGTTGATGTTGCAAATGCCCCAGCAGTTAAAAGATTTACGTAAAACTTTATTAAGTAGCAATCAGGTTAGTTTACAGTTAGTTGGCTTATCGGAGCAGCGCAAGATTTGGGTAGAGGGATTACTCGAAGCTGTTATTGTTAGAGTGTTTCAATTACAACAGCATTTGCCTGGCGATGAGCAAGCCTTTAAGGTTTGCTTAGAGGCTCACAAACCGGAGTTTGTGCCTGCGGCAAAACAATCAGAGCAGTTGTTGCTGGCGATTACTGACGGCTATACCAAGGTACGCAAAGTCTTAAAAAAAGCGAATCAGCTAGCGTGGGCCACGGCCGTCGCGGATATTAATCAGCAGTTGAATACCTTATTTGCAGTGGGCTTTATTGCCGATACCCCTTGGCCGGTGTTGCAGCAGTATCCGCGATATTTGGCGGCGATAGAGCAGCGTCTTGATAAATTACGCGGTTCATTGCTTAAGGATAGGCAGTCGCTCACCGTTCTTAATGATATTGGCGGGCCGTTGCACAAAGTTTGGCAGAATAACCAGCAGGCTTTAGCGCAATCTGAGCCCTTGTATCAATATCGTTGGGCTTTGGAGGAGTTTAGGGTGTCGTTGTTTGCTCAATCCTTAGGTACCCAGCAGCCGGTATCTGAAAAGCGTTTGCGTAAACAGTTGGCAGAACTGCGTCAGTCGCAGATAATACCGGTAAAATGATAATAATGGTTGTCACTAACCCCATAGCCAATGCTGTAACTTATGTCTTTAGCCGCTCTTAATTACCAATCGATTACAGTGCCTGTCCCCTGTGGCGATCAAGTACATCTGACGCGTTTTTATAAAGATAAAAAAAAGCTGGGGGTGCCGGTTTTTATGGTTCACGGCCTGCTAGAGGATAGCACTGCATTTTATGATGAAAGCGGTGGTGGCTTGGCCTGTTATCTGGCAAGGCAAGGTTATGACGTTTTTGTTGCCGATTTACGGGGTAAGGGCCAAAGTTGGCCTTTGGTGGGAGCCAATAGCCAGGCGGGGGTTCACGCGCATATCACTGAGGACTTGCCCGCATTACTCAATAAAATCGAAAGTATCCGTGGTGTCGTCCCGCAAATTTGGGTGGGGCATGGTTGGGGCGCTGTGCTGTTGATGGCTTATTACGCCAGAGCTGATCAGTTGAATGCACCTGTCACCCAATTATTACATATAGGGGGTCGACGTAAGGCAGGCTTAACTAGCCGCTTACAGCGCTTTGTTTTTAAGGTGTTATGGGCTCGCTTAGGGGGTATGTGTACGGCCATTCAAGGTTACTTGCCAAGCCGGTTCCTTTGTTTAGGTGATTGCATAGAATCGAGTGTTAACTATCAAAACTACCTTACATGGAGTCGCCAAACTCAATGGCTCGACCCTAACGATGGCTTTGATTACGGTCAGGCCATTTACCTAAAACGTTTGCCGCCTAGCCTTTATGTGGCATCAGAAGGTGACTTGGTTTATGGCGATGTGCTGGATGCCAGAGAATTCATGAAGGAACTAGGCCCCCATGATGGCCGTATGCTGGTGTTGGGGAAAAAAACCGGTAGCCTTCACAACTATAAGCACGATGAGCTGTTGACCCATAAAGATGCGGAGCAAGATTACTTCCCGCACCTTCTTAGTTGGATAAACGAATACCAAATGCCAGCCAGCGCTCAATAACGTGCGTGCGAGCTTGAGTCATAACAGTGAATGCCCAAAGCCCTCAAAGACCTCCCTTTGAGAAAATACGTTAGCTTGGGCGTTATGGCGGCGGTGAGAGTGCGCTAACCCGGTATTTACAGGCCTTGTAGCCCGGCATGATATTTTTCTAGAACTTGATGAAACTTGTTGTTACTTGCTCGGTCATAAGCTCCACAGATTAGCAAAGGCTGTGTAATCAACTTAAATCACCCGTCGAGTTATTTGAACCGCCGAGTATGTTGTCTACACTGCGGTGACGATTATTCGTGCTAAATGAAGTAAATCTGTTGTTTTATTTACAAACAGTCGTAATATCGACAAACAAAAAAAACAATTACTAGGAAACATTATGTCTAATTTAAAGAAAAAACCCTTAGCGGCAGTATTTGGTGCGGCATTTTTAGCAACAGCCATCTCACCTTTGGCATCTGCTGACGTTAACCCTTTTACGGCCAACCAACTTAGCAGCGGTTACGATTTAGCTAACTATGGCAAGGCCGAAGGTAAGTGTGGCGAAGGTAAATGCGGCGAGAAAGGCGAAAAAGCTAAAAAAGAAGGCAAGTGCGGCGAAGGTAAGTGCGGCGAGAAAGGCGAAAAAGCTAAAAAAGAAGGCAAGTGCGGCGAAGGTAAGTGCGGCGAAAAAGGCGAAAAAGCTAAAAAAGAAGGCAAGTGCGGCGAAGGCAAGTGCGGCGAAAAGGGTAAAGCTAAATGAAGGCAAGTGCCTCACTAAAAGATTGTTTTTAGTATAGCTGTAATGACTTCAGCTATATCTAGCACCATAGAAGTACCACCACTGGCAGGTTTGGGTCTTCGTAGGGATATAATGTCCAAACTGCAAGACTTGCCTGCCGGTGAGTTGGATTTTTTTGAAGTGGCCCCCGAAAACTGGATTGGTGTGGGTGGTCGACTAGGGAAGGGCTTTCAGGCGATCGCCGAACGTTATCCTATCTGTTTACATGGCTTATCCTTAAATATTGGTGGCCTAGCGCCATTGGATACTGAGCTGATCGACCGTATCAAACAATTCATTAAGCAGTTTAACTGCCCCCTATATTCTGAACATCTCACCTATTGTGGTGATTCTGGCCACCTTTACGATTTGATGCCGATTCCGTTTACAGAAGAGGCGGTAAAACATGTGGCTGCACGTATTATAGAGGTGCAAGACAGGCTAGGGCAGCAGCTGGTTTTAGAAAATGCATCCTATTATTGCGCCCCTAATCAGCAAATGTCCGAGAGTGAGTTTATTCACGCAGTCATGGCTGAATCTAACTGCGGCTTGTTACTTGATGTGAATAATATTTATGTGAACAGTATTAATCATCACTATGACCCCCATGAGTTTTTACGTAATTTACCCTTGGATAAAGCCCAGTATATTCATGTGGCAGGGCATTACGAAGAAGCCGACGATTTACGCGTCGATACCCATGGTGCCGATGTTATTGATCCTGTGTGGGGCTTGTTAGAAGAGGCCTATGAGTTAGTCGGGCCTTTGCCCACCTTATTGGAGCGCGATTTCAACTTTCCTCCCATCAATGAGTTGCTGCAAGAGGTTGGCACTATTCGTCAGTTGCAACATAAAAGTATTAGCCGTACGGCGCGTGACGCTTTGCAGGAAGTGAATTGATGCCTTCTTTAAAGCAGGTCACTGAGCAGTTTACGGCGTATATTCGTAACCCAAATAACGAGCCGGCACCAAAAGCGATTGAGCAACGCCGCCTCAACATTTACAAAGATTTGTTTTATAACAATATTGAAACCTTTGTTAGTGGTGCATTTCCTGTTTTAAGAACCTTGATTGATGACAAAGCTTGGCATGAATTGGTTAGGGACTTTATGGTGGCTTACCGATGCCAGACACCTTATTTTTTAGAAATAAGCCAAGAGTTTCAGCGGTATTTAGCCGATCGGCCTGCCCTATTAGAATCCCCGGCGTACCCATGTTTTATACAAGAACTCGCTCACTATGAGTGGGTGGAGCTTGCGTTAGATGTGTCGGAGGTCGATTTAAATACATTTGAAAGCGAGCATCCGCTACGTGCCTTGCAAGATTTAAACGAGTTGTTAGAGCAGCTACCGGTTGTTTCACCTTTGGCTTGGTCTTTGGCTTATCAATATCCGGTTCATCAAATTGGTGAGAGCTTTCAACCCGAGCAACCATTGGAATCACCTTGTTATCTCATTGTGTACAGAAATCGCAACGATGAAGTTCATTTCATGGAGGCTAATGCGGTGACCGCGCGTTTGTTAGAAATATTACAAGCGGGGTCAGTAGTGAGCGGACGAGAGGCATTAGAGCAATTAGCACAAGAAATGCAGCATTCACAGCCGCAGCAAATTATTGATCATGGTTTTTCTTTACTGCAGCAATTACTGTCTGTAGATATTATTTTGGGCGTCAACGCTTAATATCTTTCGTGGCTCTTGCTTAGTTACTCTCTAGCTTATTGATTCCGTTTCTATTACTGTTTGCGAATATAAAATATTAAGAAAATGGATAGTGTATGTTTCATTTAAAAAAGCTGGCGTATAGCCTTTTGCTGTTTGTTTTTTGTTCGGCTGTTAATGCAGAGGCAATAGACGTTGAGAATCAAAGGGACCCTTGGGAGAGTTTTAATCGCAAGGTCTTTGTATTCAATGATACAGCCGACCAATACCTTCTTGCACCAGTCGCTAGAGGTTATCAAACTATTACACCAGATCCAGTCGAAGACGGGCTGGGGAATGTCTTTTCCAACTTGCATGAAATCACCAATATTGCCAATGACCTTTTACAGTTCGAGTTCGCTCGCGCCGGCGTAGATACGGGCCGTTTTTTGATTAATAGCACCATTGGTTTATTAGGTTTTTTTGATGTCGCTAGCAAAGTCGGCCTAGAGAAAGAGGAGCAGGACTTTGGCTTGACGCTAGCCAGCTGGGGTCTTGATTCAGGCCCCTATATAATGATTCCGTTTATGGGGCCGTCAACCCTTCGCGATGGTGTGGGTACTGCCGTAGATCGCGCCACGACAGATATTGCCGGTGATATTGATCATGTGCCAACACGTAACGCCATGATGGGTATTAAGGTGATTGACACTAGAGCCGGGCTGCTTCAGGCAGAGAAGCTTATTACCGGTGATCGTTACAGCTTTATACGCGATGTATATTTACAGCGTAGGGATGCGGCGGCAGGCTTAGAAAGCAGCGATGATAGTTTTGGCGAGGAGGATTTTGATTCCTTCGAAGAATGGGAATAATAACCGCTAATGTTGTATGCATTAGCGCTTGCCCGGTGAAGCTCTGTCGATTTTGTGCTCAGTGTTGCTCTTAAGTTAATACCTCGGTAATACTAAATCCAATCGTGGTGAGACCGTCGTCTTTGGCAATAATACGGCTTACCTTCACTAGGGCATTAAAGGGGCGGCGGCCTTCTTCATTTTGCTCGATACTCACTTCACACTCATCATCTATCGATAATGCCGCATCAGTGGCAATCATCATACCGGTACCGCTTAAGTCGATGCAGGTACCAGCATAGGTATTGCTGTTGTGAGTGATCGTGATGGCGGAGTTGACTTGCATACGAATATAGTCGCGCTTTTCTTCATAACTTCGATCTATGGGTGACATCGCTGATACCTCTCAAGTTCTTATTCTAAAGACTTTATAATACGCTATGCTCAAGCCGTCAATGTTGAAGCAAAGATATTTACCTTTATGCTATTGAAGTCCCAGAATGAAGGGAGTATGTTTTGCTTGTCTTGAACTTATAGCTGTTAGTAAACTATCCTAATAATACTAATTAAACACTATTTTTTATCTTAATGGGTTCTTTATATGGCCGCTAGCCAGACTAGTCTTTTAGTTATTGAGGGTGATGATACGACCAGAGAAGATATTGTCAATTATTTGAACAATCAGGGTTACCAAACATTTCAGAGTGCAAACATCGTCGATGGTTTGGCGCTCTATCATCAGTACCACCCTCATGTCATTGTTTGTGATATCAAAGCGTCTAACAATGAAAATGATCATCTTCTCAGCCAAATAACGGATTTAGTGCATGAAACGGCACTTATCGTCATATCCAGTACCAACGAAGTTCATGAGATTGTTGAAGCGCTCAGAGTGGGTGCTACTGATTATTTGATCAAGCCCATCGTCGATATGGATATATTGGGGTATGCCGTTTCGCGAAGCTTGGATTTTTTTAAGTTAGGGTATCAGAACGAGCTTTATCGTAGAGAGTTAGAGCAAAAAAATATTGAGCTTAAAAATAACCTCGCGGTATTAGAGCATGATCAAATGGCTGGGCGGCAGGTTCAGTTTAAAATGCTGCCTACATCGCCGCTACAAATGGGTGATTATCAATTCAGTCACCGGATATTTGCTTCTCTCTATCTGAGCGGCGATTTTGTTGAGTATTTTACCGTGGGTAAAGATCATTCAGTGTTCTTTATTGCCGATGTCTCTGGGCATGGTGCATCTTCCGCGTTTGTTACCGTACTCCTAAAGAATCTATTTGCTAGAAAACGTTCTGACTATACCCACAAGGGCGATGAAGCTATCTTGTCGCCGTTAACCATGCTTAGGCTAGCCAATGATATGGTCTTTGATACGGGTATTGGTAAACATCTTACGATGTGTGTGGGTGCATTACATCTAGTTAGCGGCGAGTTGCGGTATAGCAATGCAGGGCATTTACCACAACCCATATTAACGGCCGGTGGTAACAGCCAATTCCTGCCGGGTGAAGGCATGCCTGTGGGGTTGTTTGAGCAGCCTGAGTTTAATGAAGAGGTTATAGCCTTGCCGCAAGAGTTTGTATTGTCACTCTTTTCAGATGGTATATTAGAAATTATTGCTAAAGACGGCTTACGGGCGCAGGAGGCATTTCTATTAGAGCGTTTGCAAACCGCGCAGTTAACGGTAGAGGCGTTGGCCGAGAGTTTAGATTTGCAACAAGTTATAGAATTTCCAGACGACATTGCGGCATTGTTAATTTCCAAAGGTTACCACTAAGCTTGTGGTGTTAGTGTTAGACTTGGTGTTAGTATTAGCATATGTGTCAGATGTAGAGAAATGCTTATGCAGTCGTGTAAAATGTTAGTTGCTGATCATCAAGGTACCTATTTGATTAAACTCATAGGTGATGTACGTTTGACGCTGTGTAATACCCTAGATAGTTACATGGATGATATGTTCGGTTCACAAGACTTTACCGGCGTAACTATTGATTTGTCAGATGCTCAAGGGATCGATAGCACCTCGCTAGGTTTATTGGCAAAGCTCGCTATTAATGCCAAAAAAAGAGGCTTGGCTGTGCCGACCATTTTATCGCCCAATGCCGACATCACCCGTTTACTCGAGAGCATGGGGTTTCACAAAATATTCAATATCTGCTGCCAGTCCATGATGTCTGATGCCGATTTTCAAGAGCTGCCTAATCAATGTGGTAGCGAAGAAAATGTCCGTACAAAAGTGATAGAGGCCCATAAAGTACTGATGGGCATGAATGATGATAACTTTGATAATTTTGCTGAGCTGGTTTCTGCCCTGGAGAGCAGTAAACACTAGTTGTTTTGACCTAAAACAGCGAGTTTACTTTTAATAAAGTCACTGTGCGGGGCGTAAATTAAATCCGCAATTTTTCGAATCAAGTGATCCTCATATTTGCTGATTTCACCATCCGCTATCGCCACTTCCCACAGCGTTTTTAAGAGCGCAAACTTCTGTTCTTGATTGTAGTTTTCATTAATTAATAGAGTGAATTCATACAGCGAGGTAGATTGCTGATTTTCAAGATCGGCCAGTTCAACTAACGTTGCTATTTCTTGTTGGCTAAATTCAAACTTTTTTTGCAAGGCCTTTTCAATGGCCTGTTGCTCTTCGGGTGATTGTTTGAAATCGGCGCGGCTTAGCTCAATGAGTAGGGCGGCTGCGGCTAGCTGCACAGTATGCTGGCTATCAGCGGTATTTTTCTCGCTCATAGCCAGGTTGTGATTAAAAAATGCTTGTATCTGTTTAAACATATATGGATCGCGCGTTATTGACTAAGTAATAGTTCTAGTTTGATTTGGTCAATCGTGAAATTACGGATGCCCTCGGCTAACTTTTCAGTGGCCATGGCGTCTTCATTCATTGCCCAGCGGAAGTGTGATTCTGACAAATCAATTTTACTAATTGCTTCACCCGTGCTGCTAGCATCTAATTGCTTGCTTAAACGACCGTTGTCGTTGCTAAGCGCTTCTAAGAGTTGAGGGCTAATGGTTAGCCTATCGCAGCCAGCGAGTTGTTCTATCTCGCCCGTATTTCTAAAGCTAGCACCCATTACAATGGTGCTGTAGTTGTGCTGCTTATAAAAATTAAAGATCCGCGCTACCGATAAAACGCCAGGGTCGGTTTGTGCGCTATATTCTTCACCGGTTTTTGCTTTGTGCCAATCAAGAATACGGCCCACAAAAGGTGAAATTAACGTGATACCCGCATCGGCACAGGCTGCCGCTTGGGCAAAGCCAAATAGTAAGGTTAAGTTACAGTTAATACCTTCCTTTTCTAAAACTTCGGCCGCTTTAATACCTTCCCAGGTAGAGGCAATTTTAATCAGTACTCTCTCGTTGGCGATATTGGCTTCGTTGTAGTGGTTAATAATGCTTCTAGCTTTCTCGATAGTCGCTTGAGTATCAAACGAGAGTCGAGAATCGACCTCGGTAGAGATGCGGCCGGGTATAATCTTTAAAATCTCTTGGCCGATGGAAACCGCTAACTTATCACTGCAAGCGGCCAATTGTTCGGCTGTAGTGCCGTTATAATCAGCGGCCCATTGTTTGGCGCCGGTCACTAAGTGTTTATATTGAGGGAGCTGAGCCGCTTTTAATAATAGTGAAGGGTTAGTGGTGGCATCCAGTGGTTTAAATTTGGCGATCGCTTCGATGTCGCCGGTATCGGCAACAACATCGGTCATGTTTTTTAATTGCTCTAACTTACTGCTCATAAATCAAACGTCCTAGTTATTGTTGATGGCCTGTTGGGTTCGTTCCTGTCGATAGTGTTCTGCTTTTTCAGTTTCATCAACAACCCATTGATAGGCCTGTTGTAGCACCTCAATACCCGCGCCTTTGAGGTGGGCGTTTTGGCTAATGTGGCGACGAAACAGTTTTGCGCCGGGTATACCTTGAAACAAACCTAGAATGTGTCGAGTAATATGATTGAGATGTACCCCTTGAGTCAACTGTTGTTCTACATAAGGTATAAAATCTAACAACACCTGTTCGCGGCTTTTAACCGGTGAGTTATCACCATAAAAGCGTTGATCCACCTCGGCCAATATATAGGGGTTTTGGTAGGCTGCCCGGCCTAACATCACACCATCAACATGTTGCAGTGGTGTGTCACAGCTCGCTAAATCAGTAAGACCGCCGTTAAGAATAATGTCTAGCGCTGGGAAATCTTTTTTAAGTTGATATACATAGTCATATTTTAATGGGGGAATCTCACGATTTTCTTTAGGACTCAAACCCTGCAGCCAGGCATTGCGCGCATGAACGATAAACGTTGTGCAGCCGGTGGCGGCAATGGGTTCAACAAAGGTGGCCATGTCTTCATAGCTTTCCATGTTGTCTATGCCTATACGGTGCTTAACCGTAACGGGGATAGAACAGTCGTCTTGCATCGCTTTTATGCAGTCGGCGACGAGCTGTGGCTTGGCCATTAGGCATGCACCAAACATGCCGTTTTGTACTCGGTCAGAGGGGCAGCCACAATTGAGGTTAACTTCATCGTAGCCCCATTCTTCGGCAATTTTCGCGCACTTGGCCAAGTCAGTGGTATCACTGCCGCCGAGTTGCAGGGCAAGGGGGTGTTCATCTTCATGAAAGGGTAAAAAACGCTCAGGGCCAGCATGTAAAATCGCACCGGTTGTGACCATCTCAGTGTAAAGCACGGCTTGTTGGGTTAATTGGCGCCAAAAAGAACGGCAATGGCGGTCTGACCATTCCATCATCGGGGCAACGGTGAAGCGGTGATTAAGCGTGGGGGAACTGGAAATTGTCATGGCTAAAGCAAGCTACACTGGAAAAGACGCTATTGTAACGGGTTCGGAGGGAATTGAGAATTTGTACTGGCTTTGGGTCGATATAAACCTATCTCTTTTGGAGTGACGTCGCTGTAGTCGTCGGTGCTAGTGCGCTCCTATGAGCTTATGATGTAGGGTCTGCCTTGCGGGGCAAAAAAATAAGTTGATAATAATGAGCGACTAATTAATCGGTGACGGGTATTTTTGGTTTATCATTGATGTCTATCAACGTGTGATAACTGATCAAACATCAACGAAAAACATCAATGAATAAACAATATATCAGCGCTCAGCAATTATTAGATGATTCATTCCAACTAGGTTTAAATATTTTAGAAAGCGGCTATCGGCCCAACTTTATTGTTGCCATATGGCGGGGTGGCACACCGGTGGGTATCGCTATACAAGAGCTGTTGGATTACTTTGGCCATCCCTCCGATCATATTGCTATACGTACGGCTTTTTACACTGGGATCAACGAACGAGCAGACAAAGTACAAGTGTTTGGCTTGGGCTATGTTGAAAAAAATATCAAAGCGACAGACTCTTTATTAATTGTTGATGATGTTCACGATACCGGTTTAAGCATGGCGCAAGTGCTGGCTGATATTGAGCAGCATTGTGGCGATAACGCGCCAGAAATCCGTATCGCAACGCCGTACTTCAAGCCCGATAGTAATAAAACCACAAAAACACCTGATTACTATTTGCACAAAACCGACAAGTGGTTAGTGTTCCCCCATGAATTGGCAGGCTTAAAAGCACAAGAGATTTTAGACAATAAGCCGGGTATCGATACACTAAAGGCAAAATTAAAGTCGTTAACGTAAGCGAATCGAGTCAGCTGCTGCATACAGGAGTTGGAGCGGTGACGTAGCAGGCTAAAACCACGTATAATTCGGCTTTTCCCTCTTACTCGAAAGTATTGGATAACACATGACCGCTGTTCGCACGCGCATTGCCCCTTCACCCACCGGTGACCCACATGTAGGCACAGCCTACATCGCTTTGTTTAACCTTTGTTTTGCTCGCAATGCGGGTGGCAAATTTATTTTGCGTATTGAAGACACCGATCAAACACGCTCTACTGCCGAGTCAGAGCAGGCCATTTTTGATTCATTGCGCTGGATGGGCTTAGAGTGGGACGAAGGCCCGGACGTAGGTGGCGACTATGGTCCATACCGCCAAAGTGAACGTCGTCATATGTACGGCCAATATGCTGAGGAATTGCTTGAGAAGGGCCATGCCTTTCGTTGTTACCGCACGCCAGAAGAGTTAGATGCTTTACGGGCCGGCTTGAAAGAGCAGGGCATTGATAGGGCACTAAAAGCCTGTGACCTTGCCTTGCCAGCCGATGAAGTGGCCAAGCGCCAAGCAGATGCCGCGCCTTTTGTTATCCGTATGCATGTGCCCGAAGCCGGTAAAGTTGACATCAGTGATATGTTGCGCGGAAACATGGAGTTAGATTGGGCCTTGGTTGATGCGCAGATATTATTAAAATCAGATGGTATGCCTACCTATCATTTAGCTAATGTGGTTGATGACCACTTAATGAAAATTACCCACGTATTACGGGGTGAAGAGTGGATCAACTCAGCCCCCAAACATAAACTGTTATACCAATACTTTGGCTGGGATATGCCCGAGTTGTGTCACCTACCGTTATTACGCAACCCTGATAAATCAAAACTCAGCAAGCGTAAAAACCCAACCAGTATTATGTATTATCAACGCATGGGTTTTTTACCGGAAGCCTTGGTTAACTACTTGGGTCGTATGGGTTGGTCTATGCCTGACGAGAGCGAGAAATTTTCACTCGAGCAAATGCTAGAGCACTTTGATGTTAAACGTGTAAGTCTGGGCGGACCCATCTTTGATGTGCAAAAGCTCACCTGGTTGAATGGTTTATGGATTCGCGAAGATTTAAACCAAGAGCAATTAGCCGAGCGCTTGCATCAATGGGCCTTTAATAAAGACTATCTCATGCAAATTTTGCCTCATGCGCAAAAGCGTATGGAAACACTCAGCGACTTCGCGCCGTTGGCAGCATTTTTTGCCTCTGGCCAGCTGGCTATTAGCGATAAAGACTTTGCTGACTGCAAGCTGCAAGACGATGAACTCACTCGCGCACTTCAGTTTGCATTATGGTCGCTAGAGGGCATACGTACTTGGGAGCGTGATGACATCTTTAACGCTATGAAAGCACTGGCCGATGCGCTAGAGGTAAAAGTAAAAGACTTCTTTGCGCCTTTGTTTATTGCCGTTTCAGGTACCGCAGCCTCAATATCGGTTATCGACGCTATGGCCATTTTAGGCCCAGACATGAGCCGAGCAAGGTTACGCCATGCGCTGAATGTATTGGGTGCCGGTGAACTCGGTAAGAAAAAGCTCAAAAAGCTAGAAAAAGCCTACGTCGCAATAATTAACGTATAAATTAGAGACTAGTGGGCAACTAAAATAGATTCGACTAAGCTGAGTGTAGCGATATATATGTAAGTACAGGTAAGGCCTCAAAATAACACCAATAATAGAGACGGCTTGAATGACAATATGGGTAAAGTTGAATAAATCGGAAATATTAAACCCACTAAAAACAAGGCTCAAAAAACTGGCAATGGCCAGCGCTCTTGTTGCCTTGGGTCAAAATGTTTTCGGTTTAGGCTTGGGAGAGCTTAACCATAGTTCCTCATTAGGTCAGCCACTGGATGCACGCATTCAGATCATTAACCCAGAAAAAAACTATACCGTCGATGAGCTAAAGGTCAGACATTTAGATGCTGAGCAAGCGGCGACAATGGGGGTGGAGTTACTAAGCTTCTACCAGCGTTTTGACATTAAGCCAGTCATGAAAAATGGCCAGCTTTATATAGACCTTACTTCAGAAGATCCCGTAACAGAGCCCTTTATCAACCTGTTTATTGAACTTAAATGGCCAACAGGGCAGATTTACCGTGAATATACGCTGCTACTCGATCCACCCAATATTCAGCTTTCGCAATCTGCACCGCAACAGGCATCGTCTACGGCGAGAGTCAACCTTAAGCCATCAGCTCAGTCGTCGCAAAACGCGTTGCCCAGCAAAAGAGCGGCTCAGCGGTCAACCGCTATGGCTAACGTATCGCAAGATGACTACCGAGTACGCAGCGGCGATAGCTTATCTAAAATTGCCCAACGCGTTTCGCGTAATACCGCTTATGATTATCGCGATGTAATGAACTGGTTATTCGTTAATAACCCGCATGCTTTTATTAAGGCTGACCCTAACCGTTTAAAAGCGGCAGTAGTCCTAAGCTTACCTAATCAAAAAACCTGGTCGCGAGTAGAGCGCCCACAACAACAAATAGAGCAGCCAATCCCCCGGCCTCAACAAAGTGCTGTGGCAAAAACCATAACGCCATCAATGTCTAAGCAGGTTGCAGCGCCAGTAGCACTAGAGCAAGCGCCACGCTTTGCTGGCCCAGTGCTTACAGATGATCGTTTAAGCTTAAAGACCGGTTCGCTCAAGGGTGATGAGCCCAAAGATTTAAATAAACTCAATAAAGAGCAATTGAAACAACGTATCCGCGGCACCAAAGAGCAAAACGACAGGTTGCTGCGTGAAAACACAGCCATAGAGGCAAGGTTAAAACGCCTAGGAGGCTCTGATTATATCCGCTCTTTAGAGCGCTTAGTGCAATTGCGCGATCAAGAAATTGCTGAGCTGAAGGCCTTAGCAAATCAACAGAGCCCGGGTGAAGCAGAGGGAGGGATAGCGACCCAATCATCCGGTGAACAAGCATTACTGATGGTTGATTCTCAATTGGGAGCGGCGGCCAAATCGCCTAGCCCGGAAGAACCATCGAAGCTAAACAATTCGGGCGATACGGCCGGGCAAGGCACGGTTGATAATCGTTTACTGCTATGGGTGTTATTGATTATAACGGCAATAGGGAGTGCGTATTTTTACCTTAACTCACGCCGCCCGGATAAAGAGATCGATTACGAAACGGCAGACTATGATGAGAATGCCGAACTAGCCAGGTTAGATGAAGCGCTAGCCGACCAAGATGATGCCATCGGTTTTGACAGCAACGAAGAAGGGGATTTAAGTTTTACCTCCTTATTTGATGAGTCAGGTCAACCTACCGGTGCCGATCACGTGGGTAAGTGGCGCCCCGACGAAGAGCTTGCTAAAAAAATACAGGCTAAAACCCAAGAGTATGTGCCCGGTGCGCCTAAGGGGTTTTCTGTTGTGCACCACCAAGAGCACGATAACCTAGATGACTTAATCTCTGATGCGTTGGCTTATTGTGCCCAAGGTTATTACGATAGAGCCGAGTCCATGTTGATGGGAGAAGAGGCAACAAGAGGCTCAGAATCGCGTATCAATACCGCCCTAGATTACGTCCGTAATTTACGAGACCAGGCCTGACAAATTACTGATAAATCAGCATAAAATGGGTTGACAACAAAACACGTCATCTCCATAATGCGCACCTCTTTTGGGGCCTTAGCTCAGCTGGGAGAGCGCAACACTGGCAGTGTTGAGGTCAGCGGTTCGATCCCGCTAGGCTCCACCAAACAAACAAAAAAGCCCGTCCATGAAAATGGATGGGCTTTTTTGTTTGTATTGGCTGTTCTTTATCGGGAGCGAGGCAAAGCTCCCGGTTCACAAGGAGCGCAGCGACGCAGGACGCCCGCATGGGCGGTCTCGAAGGGATAAATTCGCAAAAGTGAATTTACAATCCCGCTAGGATCTATGAATAATCCTCATTAAATCAATGACTTATAAAGTCGATTTATCACGTTTTTTCTCGAAGTGCAGAGGTTGGTAATCATTTATTACCTATTAATTCGGGGTTAATGTTTGTTCTATAAAAGTGCCAATTCGTTTCTATTTGAGTTTTTGTATCGCCAATGATCGGGTTGTATCATATATCGATACACGATACACTTTAGCTTAACAAGGAGTGGTTAAGGGTATGATTGAATCTTTCAGGGATGATTCGTTTTCCCGCTATTATTGGGATGGCGAAGGGGATAAGGGTATCCCAAGTAATATCAAAAGTGCATTGAACCGCAAGCTCGATTTAATACATTCGGCTGAGGCAGCGTGTGATTTACGTGTGCCGCCAGGGAACAAGTTTGAGCATTTGAAAGGGAAGTTAAACGGCTGGTGTTCAATCAGAGTGAATAAACAATACAGGCTAATATTTCAATGGAATGCAGGGCGTGCTGCG
>JBNMPS010000041.1:0-19301 GCA_051277005.1 Pseudohongiellaceae bacterium | reverse complement strand
GGATATTGGCGGGCTAAGCTATCGTAAATCCACTATTAACATAGTGTCTTTAGTCGAACAGCAATGCCATCTTAACGAAAACCTCCTCAAACAACATCAGCTCAGCCTGCATACAACATTAGCGGCTACAGACATTAACTGTTACGTAGATGAAAGCCGCATTGCACAGCTTATCGACAACCTCCTCAGCAACTGCATCAAGTACTGCGGCCAAGGTGACAAAGTTCATATTACCGTTACACAGTCTGAACAATCCGCTATTATTTGTATTGAGGACTCTGGACCCGGCGTGCCAAAGCAGGCCTTAAACCAACTATTTGATCACCTCTATCGTGTTGAAAATTCTCGCAACCGCAACACCGGCGGTTCTGGCTTAGGCCTGGCGATTTGTAAACGTATTATTGAAGGACACAACGGAGAGATCTCCGCCAAACAATCTCCACTAGGCGGCCTCAGAATAGAATTAACTTTACCACTGGCAACCGTATGATTGATAAAACTATTCTTATTGTTGAAGATGAGCCAAAGCTTGCTCAACTTTTAACAGAGTATTTACAAAGAGAAAACTTTCAAACTCATAGCATACATCATGGCGATGAGGTTATGCCTTGGCTGCAACATCATCAGGCCGACGCCATTTTGTTAGACCTCATGCTACCCGGTAAAGACGGTTTAACGCTCTGTAAAGAAATAAGACAGAAATTTAACACCCCCATACTCATGACTACCGCCAAAGTAGAAGAGATTGACCGGCTACTCGGCTTAGAACTGGGAGCCGATGATTATATCTGCAAACCTTATAGCCTCAGAGAAGTGGTTGCCCGAGTAAAAGCCGTCTTACGACGTGCAATGAACACGCCTAAGTCACAAAATGACACTCTGTTTATTGTGGACCTAGGCAAGCAATGTATTCAATTCAAACAACAAACGCTAGAGCTATCCTCAATAGAGTTTCAATTAATCAATAAACTCAGCAAAGAGCCAGGAAGGATATTCTCTCGCAATCAATTAATGGATATAATGTATAACGACCATCGTATTGTTAGCGATAGAACTATCGACAGCCACATAAAAAAAATCAGGCAAAAATTACAACAGTACTTCCCCGACGTTCATTTCATTCACTCTATTTATGGCGCAGGCTATCGGTTTGATATTGTTGAAGCATAACCATTGACTGTTCATTACTACTCCTTGATTTGAACACATTTCTTACACAATCCTCATTTAATCTAAACCCATACCCACGACGACCAAGGAATTAACATGAAGCAAATACTAGCCTTTTATATATTAACAATGCTAAGCGCCCCCGTCTTTTCTGGCATGGCCGATGATAGCGAAAGAAAGCACAAAAGCCCCGAACAAAGAATTGAAAACCTGGCCAAAAAACTCGATTTAAACGAGGAACAAAAATATAAAGCTATTATTATTTTCAAAGACAGCCATGAACAGCGTATGAACATCAAGAAAGGAGAGCGAGCAAAACATGATGCCTTGCGAGAAGAAACTCACCAAAATCTAAGTAAGATACTCACTGGCGAACAAATGGATACTCTAGAAAAACTTCACAAAAAACGGATGGAAAAACGAACGAAAAAGAACCAGCAACATAATGAGTAGATAGCGCCTATAAAAAAGCCTGCAAGTGCAGGCTTTTATTGATCATCAAACTTTATTCAACCGGCTTTATTCGTTATTAGCATCTATGCGCTGCCGTTTAAGCTGATTGCTCTGACCTTTAACAATATGCTGAATTAACAACTCCTGATCATTGTTATCAATTTCAGTAAAGTTAACTCTTACAAAATTTCCATCACCCTCACCTTCTTCAGGTAATCTAGAGGCGACAACCTCAGCCATAGCAACGATATGAAACTCACCAGGATTTAACAATATATCTAGCTGTAGCTTTTGCCCTACCTTAAGCTTATCTTCACTCGGGAAAGCCATGCCACAGGCACTGACATTGACTTGTCTTAGGGTATAGGCCACTTTTTGCATCAAATCAGTATCAACATCCATTTGATGAATAACAAAGTTTAACTTTTTATTCACCAAGTCTATTAACTCAGCGGCAATAGGAGACTGGATACGACAAGCTTCTAATAATGTTTGTATTCGATTATCAAAATTTGCAGCATAACTTATCGCAGAGAGATCACCCTTATCACTATTCGAAAAAAGCTTTGCCTCTTCATCGCTAATCGCCCTATACGAAACCCCTAAGGTTTCATCAATTCGAAAATAACGGCGGCGTTCATCTGTCATCACGTGTCTCTTTTATCATTTTTTGAGATTACTAACACTCACTACTTAGAAGAAATAATCCCTTCAGAATATCTCATCAGGTCTCAAATCAAACAACAACTCTTCTTCAAGATTAAGTGTTTTATATAATTCTTTATCTTCGTATTTTAATACTTGAATTTCTTCTTTCAAGCTTTTATCAATGCCCTGATGCACAATAATCTCAACTCGACGATTTTTAGCTCTACCCTCTTTACTATCATTACTATTAAGCGGTCGCACATCTCCAAAACCTGCAATCCTAAAACGCTCTTGTTTTAAAACACCACCAGAAAAGAGTTCATGGGCCACAGACACCGCACGACTGGTAGATAACTCCCAGTTAGAGCGAAAACGTGAGGAGATAATAGGAATATTATCGGTGTGCCCCTCAACCGTAATCGTGCCTTCTTTTGTCGCCAGTACATTACGCACTTTTTGTAACAAAGGGATATAATCGTCATGTAACCTTGCGGAACCAGAAATAAACGAACCACGTTCACGGATACGTAACGTGATTTTTCTACCCGACGTTTCAACCTCGACCTCACCTTCAGCGATTTGCTCACTTAATGCCTTGGCTAAATCAATTGCATCGTTCTCGGTCGCCTCAATTAATTTTTGTATTTCTTCGGCAATCGCTACCGGCATTTGTACCCCGGCCTGCTTAGCCTCGGCACCTGCTTCAACCTCATACTCTGCTGCACACTCCACCTCTAAAGAAAGCTCCGTCAAATCATCAGTGTGCTGGTAAATTTCATTGATGGGTGTTGGCTCTGGGCGTCCAGGGCTAAACTCTTTAGCAATAACGCTCGTCCCCTTAGGAGGGTCTTTTACATCTAATTTAGTTTGCACACCAAATGCCTGCGCCATTGAACCGGCCAATCGCTTAAACTTCATGGCATCCATTTCGGCAAAAGACAATAGCAATACAAAGAAACACATCAACAGCGACATTAAATCAGCAAAGGTACCCATCCACCCGGGAGCGCCGGGAGGGGGACATTTGGGGCAATCCTGCTCGTCACTCATACGTTAATTACGCCCTACTCTTCGTCAGCGCTGCCGCGCTGCGAAGCCGGTAAATAATTACGCAACAGAGAATCAATAACCCGAGGGTTTTGGCCACCTTGAATAGCCAGCAAGGCATCGATGACCAAATTTTTAATCATACTTTCTTCGTCACGGCGAAGACTTAACTTATCCGAAATGGGAATTGCTATCATGTTCGCTAACATCGCACCGTACAGTGTCGTTAAAAGTGCAACAGCCATCGCCGGGCCGATGGATTTTGGATCATCCATATTAGACAGCATGGCTACTAGGCCAACCAAGGTACCGATCATACCCATCGCTGGTGCCACATCACCCAAGGCAGCAAACATACCGGAGCCAATCTCATGACGCTCAACGGTTTTACTCATATCTTTGCCTAACTGCTCTTTAACCACTTCGGGGTCGTGGCCATCAACTAACAGCTGAATACCGTCTTGCAAGAAATCATTGCTGACTTCTTTACCCTCTAACGACAGCAACCCCCCTTTGCGAGCGACATCGGCCAGCTCGACGATTTCATCAATTAATTCGCCGGGATCTGAGCTTTTAAAGATAAACGCTTTGGCCGCGACTTTACCCGCACCCAAAAAGGTACTGAGACCATATTTTGACATCACCACAAAGATACTACCGACGATAACAATCAGAACAGACGGCACATCGACGAACATCAATACGCCGCCACTCAATACCATTGCGGTAATAATAATAATCATGGCACCCAACATGCCAATAATGGTTGCTAAATCCACTCCCAAACTCCCACACAAATCATTATTAGCACTCTGCTCAGTTTTTGAATATAACCGAGCGGTGCTCCGTTATTCTCCATAAAACTTCTATTTTTCAATTTGTTACAGTCTAGCCGTATTATCCGTCGAGTACAGTCACAGATCAGCTATCTAGTATAAAAAGGCTTATTTTTTAACAATTTACGTCTACTTTTAGCTTTATCAATTAGCGGCTTACCGCACAAAATCTTTAATTTTGGCCTATTCATCAACCAGGGATACCTCTCTACTCAAACAGCCTTTATAATCCCCCTTCATTGACATAACAATAAGACCTTTACCGTTGCCGGGAGTTCAGCATGGCGAAAGCCAAAAAAAACATCAACTTTGAAAAGTCCCTTGATCAGCTAGAAGAATTAGTTGAAGACATGGAGCACGGCGACCTAAGCCTAGAAGAATCGCTTAAAGCCTTCGAAAAAGGTATAAAATTAACCCGCGACTGTCAGTCTGCCCTCAATCAAGCTGAGCAGAAGGTACAAATGCTGGTAGAAGAAGACGACGAGCTCACCACTGTCGATTTTGATGACGATATCGAATGACGGATCAGTTTCAACAATTTCTTCATACCTGCCAACAGCGTGTAGAACAAGCGCTAAGCCAACAGTTGAGTGTTGATTTGCTCAATCAGGGAGGGCTCAGCGAGCAACTTGATCAAGCGATTAAGTACAGCCTATTCAACGGTGGTAAGCGTGTACGCCCGGTATTAGTTTATGCTGCCGCACTAGCCGTCAATTCTAACACTGACGACAACCTGCTCAATGGCTGCGCATCGGCCATTGAGATGATACATAGCTACTCGCTGGTACATGACGACCTCCCTGCGATGGACGATGATGATCTACGCCGCGGCAAACCTACCTGCCATATCGCTTTTAATGAGGCTACAGCCATTCTTGCCGGCGATGCCTTACAAGCTCAGGCCTTTGCTTTGCTTACAGAGCTAGATTGCTCCGCCGAAACTAAACTAACACTCATCAATACCCTCGCTCATGCCGCCGGCCCCAGAGGCATGGTTGGCGGCCAAGCCATTGATTTAGCCGCCGAAGGTCAAAACATCAACCTTGAGCAACTAGAAGGCCTCCATAGGCTGAAAACGGGCGCTCTTATTAGTGCCGCCGTTCGCATGGGTGCCACTGCAGCACAAGCCAGCGAGCGACAATGCCAGAACTTAGAGCAATATGCCCAAGCTATTGGCTTAGCGTTTCAAGTACAGGATGATATTTTAGATATAGAAAGCGATACCGAAACACTCGGCAAACAACAGGGAGCGGATGTTGCCCATAATAAATCCACCTATCCGTCCCTGCTGGGTTTAGATCAAGCTAAAAACAAAGCTCAAGAACTGCATCAACTTGCCCTCGATGCTCTCGCTGAGTTTGATGATAACGCCAACCCGTTGCGGGAACTGTCCGCCTATATCATTGACCGACGACACTAATTAAACGCCTAATTTCAACCCTAAAAACAAGCCTGCACTGCCATAATAACCACAGGTAAATAATAAGGGTTTACGTTACAATGCCATACCGGCTAGCCATGACCTCAGCCGGGCACGATTGGAAGATACATGTTTAACGAAATTCCACAGACACGCCCCGCTACGCCGTTATTAGACAGCATTAACGAAACAGCCCAATTGCGCAAGCTGCAAGAAGAACAGCTGCCCGAGTTGGTTGATGAATTGCGTGCATTTTTGCTTTATAGCGTTGGCCAAACCGGCGGTCACTTTGGTGCCGGTCTTGGGGTGGTAGAGCTCACCGTTGCCCTACATTATCTTTACAACACCCCAGAAGACCGAATCGTTTGGGATGTAGGCCACCAAACCTACCCCCACAAAATACTGACAGGCAGGCGTGAACAAATGTCTACCATGCGCCAGCAAGATGGTTTAGCGGGGTTTCCTAAGCGTAGCGAAAGCGACTACGACACCTTTGGCGTAGGCCACTCAAGCACCAGTATCAGCGCGGCTCTTGGCATGGCTATCGCCGCCCGCGACCTCAGCACCCATAAGCGATCAGTTGCGGTGATTGGTGATGGCGCAATGACGGCAGGCATGGCCTTTGAGGCCCTAGCCCATGCGGCGCACGTTGATGCCGACATGCTGGTTGTTTTAAATGACAATCAAATGTCTATCTCTCGCAACACCGGTGGCCTTAACACGTATTTCTCTAAAATTTGGGCCAGCAAAACCTACACCGGCCTGCGCGAAGGCAGTAAAAAAGTGCTCTCCCGTCTTCCCCCGGCTTGGGATTTAGCCCAACGTATCGAAGAACATATGAAGGGCATGGTTGCCCCCGGCACCCTTTTTGAAGAATTAGGTTTTAACTATATTGGCCCCATTGACGGCCACGACCTGCCCAACCTGATCAACACCATGCGTAATATGCGTGACCTCAAAGGGCCACAACTGCTGCATATTATTACGCAAAAAGGCAAAGGCTTTGGCCCCGCCGAGAAAGACCCTGTGGGCTACCACGCCATCAATAAAATTGAAGTGGAAGCGCCGCCAAGTGCAGCAGCCGGTAGCAGTAAAAAACAGCCCGTCAAAACAAAAAAATACCAAGATATATTCGGTGACTGGCTTTGCGATATGGCCGCTGTTGATGACAAGCTAATTGGCATTACACCCGCCATGTGCGACGGTTCAGGCATGGCTGAGTTTGCTGAACGCTATGCCAACCGTTTTCACGATGTGGCTATTGCCGAGCAACACGCTGTGACGCTTGCCGCAGGCATGGCTTGTGACGGTTTAAAACCCGTTATCGCTATCTATTCGACGTTTCTGCAACGGGCATACGATCAATTAATTCACGACGTAGCCCTGCAAAATCTCGACGTCACATTCGGCATAGACCGTGCAGGTTTAGTGGGTGAAGACGGCCCCACCCATGCAGGCAGCTTCGATATCAGCTTTTTACGCTGCATCCCCAATATGCTGGTGATAACCCCCTCCGATGAAAACGAAACCCGCCAATTGTTATACACGGGCTATCAGTACCAAGGCCCCGCGGCTATTCGCTACCCCAGAGGCACAGGTCCTGGCGCCGTCATTAAACAAACCATGACAGCCTTAGAAATCGGTAAAGCCGTTAGCCGACGCGAAGGTAGCAAAGTCGCCATTTTAAACTTTGGCACCTTACTTCCGGTAGCGATGAAAGTAGCCGGCGCACTTAATGCCAGCGTCATCGATATGCGCTTTGCCAAACCGCTAGACGAAAGCATGATCGCGCACATGGCAGAAAGCCATGATTTATTAGTGACCCTAGAAGAAAATGTCATTGCCGGCGGAGCCGGTGCTGGCGTCAGTGAACACCTCAATAAAATAGGCATCACCCAAGCTATATTGCATTTAGGTTTACCCGATGCTTTTATTGACCACGGCAAACATCAAGACTTATTAGCCAGCTGCGGTCTAGATGTTAAAGGCATTCAACAATCCATCGAAGCCAGGCTCTCTACGCTGCAAGCCTCAAACCCTTCTCACGTTAAAACAGGCTAATCTCCCGCTCGCAGAGACCTACCACTGCTCAAGTATGGCTATGCTAGCATTAGCTGTTGGCACTGGCATTAGACCAGCACATCAACAGCTTACAAAGGGGCCGTCATGAGACCAAAAAACTTCAAAAACTTACTCTTGAGCATAGTTAGCCGATGCTTTACTTACAGAGCATAAAGCCTTAACCGAACTTGATGACATGCATGAACTCATTAATTGGCATCGAATTGAAACAATGCTCAAAGATATCCACAACAATCCCCGTGGCGAACAATCGTGGCCACCGCTATTGATACAGATAGCGTGACAGGCAGACAAGGGGGATGGGTAATGAGAGAGTCCCATATTTTTGATGCGATTCAGATTTGAATCCGCGCCTTATGATTGACAGGATTGCGATTAAAAAAACGATCCTATAAAGAAAGAAAATAAATTTCCTGTTAATGCAAGCTAAAGGCTAATAATTTTTTACACATAAAAGCAGTATTTATATTTAAGGTTGGGTGAGGTATATGATGATTTTTATAAAAACGAGCACGCTATTAGTTTTTTGTTTTTTGTTTTCTGCACAAAGTTTTTCCGCTTCAGACCCTAGAGATAAAGGTAAAGATCACCCATTGATAGATAGGTTCCCTGGGACTTACATCCCTTATTCTTATGAATCTCAATATGATGAGTTTATGGTGGCGACGGGGGCTATCGGGCCACTGAAAAATAAAAGCCAGCTACCCCCCGTGGCACGTTACGAGGGCAAGATCAGGACTATTTCTTATAGGGCTAACGAACGTGATTTATCAGTATTACAGATATATCGTAATTATGAAAAAGCATTTAAAAAACTTGAATTAAAAGAAACTTTTTCTTGCTCTGATGATTCTGGCTGCGGGTCAAAATTTGTTGTGCAACTATACTGGTATGGGGATTCAAAACGGCATGACATAACAGGGTTTGATGCCCCCAATGCACATGGTGAAAGAACCCAGTATCGCTACTGGTCAGGCCAGGGTAATATTAACGGCAAGAATTATATTGTGAGCTTGATAGTCAAGCGCTGGGGGAAATTCCAAGTTAATGTGGTACTTGATATTAATGAGGTGGATATTTTAGATACCAACCAAATAGCTGTATCGATAGATTTTAAAAGTCTAACTGCTGCTATTGATGCAGAAGGTAAAGTTGTTTTAGCGGGTGTTTTATTTGATACCAATAAAACGGATCTTAAAGTTGAGTCCAATCCGGTTATCGAGGTCCTTGTCGAATATTTAAAAAGCTTTCCAAATAAAAGTTTTTACGTCGTGGGTCATACGGACTCTGACGGTGATTATGAGTTTAATATTAATTTAAGCCAAGGCAGAGCAAATGCTGTTGTCAGTGAGTTAGTTGATACCTACGCCATTAATCGTTCGAGGCTGGTGCCTTTAGGCATTGGGCCGGTTAGTCCAGTCGCTAAAAATAATGCTGACACCAATAAAGCGCTTAATAGGCGTGTAGAAATGGTTGAAATGTAGTGTTTTTGTAATTATCACTTAGGTTTTTAAAGCGGAATTTGTTTATGATTGAATCGAAAAGGACGTTATACACCGAGGCCTAAAGCCAATTATGGGCGAAGATATCGTACTCTGCACGGATGGCAATAGTATCGACCAAACTTTTACAGAAAATGAACATATTCCGCACAAGCGCATTGCTGGTTTGAATAATGGTCATGTAGTGGATGGCATTTCCCACATACAAAATATCAATATTTATATCAGCAGGCTAAAGAATTGGATGGTACGGCTTAATGGCGTTGTAACGAAATATCTGGAAAATTATTTGGGGTGGCGAAGAGTAATAGGAAATAAAAGGATAATATTTTCACCGAAATATTATTTGAGGCAAGCTTTATCAGCAAATTATCCACAGCTAATACCAACATAGCCTCATGTATTAAGCACGCTATATTGATATAAAACAAAGCCAAGCTCTACTAAACTCATCGATAATGTGATGATTGCGACTAAATAAGGGGCGGGGCATGAGTATCTACAGACACGGTTTGAGTATCGGTATTGAGCGAGTCAATTCAGATTTTTTTCTCTCCATCAAAGCCATCGGTAAACTCACCCACGACGACTACCAAAAAATCACCCCGATGATTGATTCCGCATTAGAAGGTGTCATCGACGCCCAGATTAATGTTTTTATGGACTGCTCTGAATTGGCAGGCTGGGAATTAAGAGCGGCATGGGACGATTTTAAACTGGGCCTCAAACATGGCCGAGAATTTAACAAAGTCGCTGTTTATATTGGCACCGAAGCCGGCAGCAAAAAATGGCTGGAATACGGCACAAAAATCGCCGCTTGGTTCATGTCTGGCGAATGCCAAAGTTTTGAAAGCGAAGCAAAAGCCTTAGCTTGGCTAGAGGGCTAGGGCTAAGCAGCAAAGAGACTTACTCTTTATGCTCTTCCATGAGGTGCCCTAACTTACCCGCCTTAGTGGCAAGATAGTGAGCGTTATGTGGGTTATGGCCCGCTTGTAGTGGAATGCGAGCCACTACATCAATACCCTGCTCTGTTAAGGCCTCCACCTTGCGGGGATTGTTAGTCATCAACCTGATGCGTTTGATACCCAAATGGCTCAGCATATTCTTGCAAATAGCATAGTTACGCATGTCGGCACCAAAACCTAATTGCTCATTGGCCTCTACAGTATCGGCTCCCGCATCTTGCAATTTATACGCTTTAATTTTATTCAACAAACCAATGCCTCGGCCTTCTTGACGCAAATACAATAAGGCGCCACGACCCTCTTTAGCAATTTTCTTTAGCGCTGCCTTCAACTGCGAGCCACAATCACAACGCATGCTGAATAAGGCATCACCCGTTAAGCATTCAGAGTGAACTCGAGCCAGAACAGGCTCGCCGTCACTGAAATCACCCAGAGTCAATACAAGATGTTCTTTATCGTTTTCAACATCCTCAAAGCCATGCATCTCAAATACTGCCCACTCAGTTGGCAGTTTCGATGACTCGACATAACGTATTGACACAAAGTTCTCCAGTAATATTTGATGGCCGCCCATTCTATCAGCGTTCAATCACCCGAACAAAGCAAGAAAGGCAACAAACCTTCAGCGCGCTAGTATTTTCGGCGTAGTGTCATAACGCCATTGCTCTCTTGCATATCTACCGACTCAAGAAAGCTCATCCCCAATAACACCGTATCAGGAAAACGTCCCTCAACCACCG
This sequence comes from Pseudohongiellaceae bacterium, assembly GCA_051277005.1. Classification (GTDB taxonomy): domain Bacteria; phylum Pseudomonadota; class Gammaproteobacteria; order Pseudomonadales; family Dasaniaceae; genus Dasania. The sequence goes on along the minus strand of JBNMPS010000041.1, from coordinate 8,438 downwards.
AGGCTTGCACACCACTGACGGTAATGGCTCCTACCGTAACGGTGGGTAAAACAAGATCATAGGCCTCCGCCACACCACTAGCCGTCACTACTTTCGACTTTCTACCTTTCAAGTAGGGTACACCTAACGCCTTAGCATCCAGGCTACTCATTGCCACAATATTGGCACCGGTATCCACTAACACCTTGGTACGCCGCCCATTAATCGTGGCATAGGTAATGTAGCGGTTAAATTTATTTCTACTAATGTTAACTTCAGGCGTTGCTGGCCCCTCAGCAGCCCCAAGAATATTTCGGTTCATGTTGAGCTTTTTCTGCTGGCCATCTAGCTCAATAATTACGTATTGGGTTGTGGCCTCAAGAACCTTAATACCCGCATCCTGCTGACCTACTCTGAGCATTTTTTGCTGACCATCAATGCGTAAAATCGCCCCTCCCTTAAACAGGCCTTCAACCTCAATGGCGGGCTCAGCGCATAAAAGTACGCTAAAAAACAACAATAAAAGCGAATACTTACTCACAGTAAAACCCTTATTTATCATGACGTTCGACCACAGGCAGCGAAACGAAGCAACTTTAACGATTGTTAGCCGCTGAAACAACCACACCATCAACGCCGGTAGCCATAACTTGCTCGACATTATCAGCTTGCACGCCGGACGCCACGAGAGGGTAAAAATCCGATAACATATCCACCCACTCCTCCAGCTGCTCAAGCTCTTCAGCATTAGTATCATCTTCCAGAGCGATTTCGATATAGCTCACTTCCAGCGCATCGGCTCTAGCAATATCTTCATAAGAGGCAACGGTAACACCCAACCTTAAATCGGCCGCGCTGATAGCCTGCAACGCAGCACTGTCGACATCAGCCAAATTCACATGCACCCCATAGGCTTGCTGCTCTATCGCCAACCGCCAATCATCTTGAACGATCAATCTGAGCTGGTGCTGAATGGTTAAAGCCTTTGCTTGTTGCAGCAACGCCGAAGCATCTTGCTGATCAGCAGTAACACTTATCCTTACCAACTCTAACTCTGGCATATCTGCAATCGTTGCAAGCTCTTCAATAGAGCTTACTTCAGGATAGCATTGTAGATTCAGTTCACAGGCCTCAAAACTAATTCCTTGTTCAGGGAGTGATTCCACCAAGGCAGGTAAATCATCTAAATTATCTGGCCAGCCACAATGAGCAACGGGCCCAGGGCCACTGCCAATTTGCTGAGCAAATCGTAAGCCTTGGGTCACGTAAGCTTTGGCCAGCACCAACGCATCGGCCATGCTGTAATCATGCGCCAAGGCCGCGGCAATCGCTGATGAAAAACTACAACCGCTACCATGGTCATTAATAGTATCGATGTACTCACCCTGCAACCAAAAGCTCTGCTCGCCATCAGTCCAATAATCTAGCAGTAGATCGCTGTAATCCTCAAAGTGACCCCCCGTAATAACCACTGAGCGCACACCTAAACGCAATAACGCTTCTGCCACCGCGACCATCTCACCGGGATTACTCATGGTCATCCCAGTAAGCGATTCCGCCTCCCTGGCGTTAGGCGTTAGCACGTCAACTCTCGGCAGCAATTTTTCTTTAATCAGCTCACCAGCTTCTTCCTGCAAAAGAGAACCACCATTGGCGCTGGTCACAACAGGGTCACACACGACTAAGCCCTGATAGTCAGTTAAATACTTTGCCGTAGATTCAACGATATCGTAGCTGAGTAGCATACCTACTTTGATCGCTTTCGCGGGCATATCGCTATCCAACGCATTAATTTGCGCCACCACATTTTTTCGTTCGGTTGCAACGGTGTATCCCACTGCAAAAGAATTTTGAGCAGTAAGCGCTGTAATAACTGAGCAGCCATGCACTGAAAAATCTTGAAAGGTATAAAGATCAGCCTGCACTCCCGCGCCACCGCCGGAATCAGAGCCAGAGATTGTCCATACCACAGGTTTTTTAGTTTGCATTACATTCATTAAAGCCGTCTCCAGACGAATCAGTTTTGATTTGCTTAGCTATAACAGGCTCAAGCATCTTAAAGGGGGTATGAGTTAAACCATAATGATCTACCTCACAAAACTTTTATCACGTTTTTCACATGACTCAATCTATATCACAAACCACTTACCAAGCGGTTACTGCCACCAGGTATAACAACAGCAATAATAACAACAGCAATAACAAACCAGACTTTATAAATAATAAGCCGCCGCCTGTAAAAGTATAAGGGCATACACACCAGCCAAAACATCATCCAACATGATGCCCAAGCCACTTTCTATTTTTTGATCTAAGAACTTTATAGGCCAAGGTTTCCATATATCGAACAACCTAAACAATAAAAATCCCACCACTATCCACAACCACCCAGCGGGCGCTGCCAACATGGTAATCCAAAAACCCACGAACTCATCCCAAACAATACCGGGGTGGTCGTGTACACCTAAATCATCCGCCGTTTTACCACAAAGATACACACCCACTATAAAGGCAACTAACACCACCAGCACATAAGCTAGCATGGGTAATTGCAGCAGTAACAAATAAATGGGCACGGCCATTAACGTGCCGAATGTACCGGGGGCTTTTGGCGCGAGCCCGCTGCCAAAACCAAATGCCAAACAATGGATGGGGTTTTTTAAAATAGATAAAGCGTTTATTTTCATAGATTATTTTCGTTGTTAAAAGTGCTGGTAACCGGTTTCACTCATTACGATGGCCTGACCGTTTTTATCCAAGCAACGCACACCTAAACTTTCAACCATATAGCCTATTTCCGTTATGGGCACATCCATTAACTCTGATAATTCAAGAACCTGCGCCTTATCATCTGGCTGTACGGTAAAACATAATTCGTAATCATCACCCCCTGCTAAAGCATAAGGCAAGGCCTGTTCAATACTACAAGCTTCTCGCAACTCAAAGGACAAGGGGATGTCACTCGCGGTAATCTCAGACCCACAACCACTACGCTTAGCAATATGGCCCAGGTCGGCCATTAAGCCATCAGATATATCAATCGCCGATGTTGCTAGCGCTAACAAACTCTGGCCTATCGCAATTCGGGCATTGGGCTGATAATAACGTTGTTTAAAAAAATGCTGGTCAGCTTTATCAATCGGCAGCTTACCTTGCATAAACGCAAGTGCGGCGGCAGCATCACCTAAGCTACCGGTCACATAAACCAAGTCACCGGGCTGCGCCCCACTGCGTATCAATGCCTCACCTTTTGGTACCAAGCCCTTAACCTGCACCGTAATACTTAACGGGCCCTTGGTGGTATCACCGCCAATTAGTGCAACATCATAAGTCTCTGCTGCTTTTTGCAGGCCAACACTAAAGTCGTGTAACCAATCGAGATTAGATTCAGGCAAGGAAATGGCCAAGGAAAAGGCAAAGGGTGTTGCCCCCATTGCGGCAAGATCACTAATGGCAACGGCTAAAGCTCGTTGCGCGATTAGATTAGCTTTTGCCTCAACGGGGAAATGTACATTGGCGTTGAGCGTATCAATAGAAAGGGCTAGCTGACTACCCTCAGGGATAGACAACAAGCTGCAGTCATCCCCTATACCTAAATCTATAAGCGATGAAGCAACAACTTTTGAATGAGAGATATTAGAAAAATATCGCTCAATTATGGAGAATTCATTCAGTGACATAGTTTCTCACGGCTATTACTTTTGACAGCCACTTTCAACAGCCATTCTCGGAAAAAATAATGTTAAGCCAGCTACGACTTACCCGCACCCACTTCAATCGCTCTCACTTTTTTTGCCAGTTTATCTAGCACCGCATTTATATATTTATGGCTTTCAGCAGCACCAAACTTTTTGGCTAGTGACACCGCTTCGTTGATAGCGACTTTATAGGGGATATCAATACGCTTAACCAACTCATAGCTACCCACCCGCAACAAGGCCAGTTCAATGGGGTCTAATTCATCTATATTACGGCCCTGCAAAAACTCAGCAAAGGCTGTTTCTAACTCTGAAAGACAGCTAGGAATCTGAAAAACCAACTCGTGGAAATACTCTCCATCGACATTACCGAAATCATAATCGGTTAAAAACTGTGACTCTATGTCAGCCAAGTTGTTTTTGGTCATTTGCCATTGATACAGCGCCTGCAAACCATAATGACGGGCTTTGCGTCTAGCGGCAGGATTAAACGTTGATGTTTTCTTCTCGGACACGATATTTACCACTCACTTAAAAAAGAACAAACACGCCGCTACAGGCGCGTTTAAATTTAAAGGGGGACTCCCTACAATCTGCTTGTGAAAACAGGCTCAAAAACAGCTTAAATATTATCTAACAGGCTAACCATTTCCAGTGCAGAAGCGGCTGCCTCTTCACCTTTATTACCCATTTTAGTCCCTGAACGCTCAACAGCCTGTTCAATACTATCAACGGTTAATACGCCAAATGATACAGGAATTTCTGCTTCTAGATTAACCGTTGATAAACCTTTAACACACTCACCGGCCACATACTCAAAGTGCGGAGTACCGCCACGAATAACGGCACCCAAAGCAATAATGGCATCGTACTCTTTTTTAGCAGCAACTTTTTTTACCGTTAAGGGGATTTCAAAAGCACCGGGACAATACACAATACTCATGTCATCTTTTTCAACGCCGTGACGCAACAAATAATCAATCGCGCCCTCTAACAAATGTCCCACAACAAAGCTGTTCCAACGAGTGGCAACAAGCGCGAACTTTTTACCTTTAGCGGAGGTAAAGTTACCTTCAATGACGTTAATATCTTTCATTATATTCTCTCTAGTTCTTTCCTAAAATCTTGTTTTTTAACAGACCACATTAAGGCGCAATGTGCTCTACCACTTCTAAATCAAAACCTGAAATCGCATTGTATTTGATGGGCGCGCCCATCAAGCGTAATTTACCCGCGCCAACATCGCGCAAAATCTGAGAACCTAAACCAACCGTCAAATAGCTCGCATTAACAACGCCGGGTTTAGAGGTTTTCCCCATAGCAATTTCAATATCGGCCAATTTTTCAGCAGTGCTTTCGCTATTGGCTAACAACACCACAACACCTGAGCCCTCCTCAACGACTTTGGCCAAACAACGCTGCATATTCCAGTTAGGCTCGGCATTAGGCTGAGTATTCATTAAGTCACGCATGGTTGACGCTAAATGCACTCTTGCTAGAGTAGGAAGATCTTCTTTAATCTCCCCCTTCACCATGGCGTAATGGATATCACCCGCCAACAGATCTTTATAGCTATGCAGAGTAAACTCACCATGGTCAGTTTGCACCTTACCTTCACTCAATTTTTCAATGGTGCGCTCGTTCACCACGCGGTAGTGAATTAGGTCAGCAATCGTTCCAATTTTTAAATCATGCTCTTTAGCAAAAACTTCTAACTCAGGGCGACGAGCCATAGTGCCGTCTTCATTCATGATTTCTACGATAGTGCCAGAAGGCTCAAAACCAGCCAACCGCGCTAAGTCACAACCGGCTTCCGTGTGGCCCGCACGGGTCAACACACCACCAGGCTGCGCCATGATAGGGAATATATGACCAGGCTGCACAATATCGGTAGATTTAGCATTACGAGCAACCGCCGTACGAATAGTATGAGCACGATCAGCCGCAGAGATTCCCGTAGTGACGCCTTCGGCCGCTTCGATAGATAGGGTAAAATTAGTACCAAACTGAGCACCGTTGGCACCATCAACCATTAAACCTAAGTTAAGCTGCTCACAGCGATCTGGAGAAACGGTTAGGCAAATTAAACCGCGCCCATAAGTGGCCATAAAATTCACGTCTTGCGGCTTAACGCACTCTGACGCCATGACTAAATCACCTTCGTTTTCGCGATCTTCATCATCCATCAAAATAACCATTTTACCTAGACGGATATCTTGGATGAGTTCTTCTACTGTATTTAATGCCATTCTTAAACCTTAGTTACGCTTTGTAAAAACCATGCTCGGCTAACATGGCCGTGGTAAGTCCCGCCGATTTATTGTTTTCTACTTCTTGCTCACCCATTATTAAGCGCTCTAAATAACGGGCAATTTGATCCACTTCAAGATTTACTTTTGTGCCAACGCGATATTGCTGAATAATCGTTTCTTGGATTGTATGTGGAACAATATTTAATTCAAATTCAACACCGTCCACTTTGTTAACGGTGAGGCTGGCGCCATCAATACAAACAGAGCCTTTGTGGGCAATATATTTTGCCAGCTCTACTGGCGCTTTCAAACGAAAGCGTTCAGACCTTGCATCGGCCTGCCTGCTGACAACCTCGGCCAAGCCATCGACGTGGCCACTCACCAGATGCCCACCTAGGCGAGTCGATAAAGTTAACGCCTTCTCGAGATTGACTCGGTCACCTAGCTGTAAACTTTTCAAACTGGAATGCGCTAATGTCTCTAAAGACACATCGGCCCAAAAGCCATCACCGGGCAGGGCAACAACGGTTAGGCATACGCCGTTGGTGGCAATACTATCACCCAACTGAACATCTGATAAATCTAACTTGCCGGTCCGTACACGCAAACGTAAATCACCATCGCGTATTTCTTTGGCGGCTATCTCACCTAAGGCTGCAATAATGCCTGTAAACATTAACTATTCATCTCTATTGGAGCATCATAAATAGGGATAGCGTCTATGCGCCAATCCTCACCTACCGCCGCTATGGACTGTATCTGTAACCGTTGCTGCTTAGCCATCGTATCTAACGGTAAATTAAACAAAGGCCTGGCATTGCTACCCATTAAAGTGGGCGCCATATAAACCGTTATTTGATCTAGCAAGTTCTGCTGCATGAAGGAGCCGGCTAAAGTCGCACCACATTCAAGCAACACCTCGTTACACTCTCGACGACCTAACTCAATCATCAAAGCCTTTAGATTGACACGGCCATCTTGCCCTGGCAGCACAATAACCTCTGCCCCCGCTTGCTCTAAAGCCTGTTGCGCCTGGCTGTTTTCTACCGCCGCGACCACTAACACCGCACCGGCCTGCTTTAACAAATTGCAATCAATAGGCAAGCGAAGCTTTGAATCTAACACCACCCGCAAAGGCTGTTTAGCGACGATTACTCGCACTAAAACGTCATCATCCAAACCAAGCTGATCAGCGCGAACGGTTAGCGCCGCCTGGTCTTGCATGACTGTTTCAACACCTGAGATAATCGCTGAGCTTCGCGCTCTTAACCGCTGCACATCAGACCTTGCCTCGGCACCGGTAATCCACTGACTTTCGCCACTAGCCATTGCCGTACGGCCATCTAAACTCATCGCCAATTTTGCCCTGAGCCAAGGCCTACCGATTTGCATACGTTTAATAAAACCCGGGTTGAGCTGTTGGGCTCGTTGCGCCAACACACCCACTTCAATCAATATGCCCGACGCTCTTAGCCGCTCTATACCCTGCCCCGCAACGAGAGGATTGGGGTCTTGCATGGCGACAACAACCGTCGCCACTCGCGCTTGAATTAATGCGTCACAACAAGGCGGTGTTTTACCGGTGTGGCTACAGGGTTCTAAAGTAACGTAAGCCGTTGCCCCAGCCACATCACGCCCCGCTTGTTTAGCCGCCGCTAAGGCATTGACCTCTGCGTGACCCTCTCCTGCTTGAACATGGAAGCCCTCACCGATCACCTGATCCCCTTGAACCAGCACGCAGCCAACTCTGGGGTTTGGGTCAGTGGTATACAAACCTCGCTCAGCTAAGGCCAGTGCTCGTTGCATATAGTGAATATGACTTGCCACGCGTGTTCCTAATCCTCTGGGAGCGCCTAGCTTTCGCTTTCTGCTGGCTCGTTAGTAAGCCTATCTATCTCTTGGCGGAATTCTTCTAAATCTTTAAAGTCTCGATAAACCGAGGCAAAACGAACAAAGGCTACTTGATCAAGCCGCTGTAAGTGCTCCATAACCAGCTCGCCAACCACTAAGGATTTAAGTTCTCGCTCACCGGTTGCCTGCAAAGATTTTTTAATCTGATTGATTGAGGCTTCAACATCCTCAACACTAACCGGGCGCTTCTCTAACGCTCTCAAAATGCCATTACGCATTTTTTCTTCATCAAAGGGCTCACGATTACCGTTGCCTTTAATAATTTTAGGCATTAACAATTCGGCAGTTTCGTAGGTGGTATAACGTTCGGAGCAGGCCGTACACTCACGCCTACGACGCACTTGAGCGCCCTCGGCAACCAATCTTGAGTCGATAACTTTAGTGTCATCGTTTGAGCAAAAGGGACAACGCATTATATTGACTTAAAAAAGTTAATTGGCACAATAGTCTAGCATAAACTGCTATATATTTGGGGGGGGATTAATGGCCGAGGAGGCCCCAGCCATTATTACGCAGATTTACTTATAAACCGGGAAGCGACCACAAACTTCCAGGACTTTAGCCTTCACTTCAGCGATCACTACTTCGCTGTTACCGG